>JAFYVA010000033.1 GCA_017549325.1 Oscillospiraceae bacterium | reverse complement strand
GAGACGATGTACTGCTTACCACCGGTCACGATAATAGCCTTCATTTGCTTGTTGCACCTGCCTTTCCTTTATTACGGTCTCGCTGTCGGGGGCGGTCAGGTGGGGGAAATATCCCTTACCGACACTTTATACCCATTCAAAGCGGCCTTTCAAGTATAACAGTGCAATATGGGTTTGTCAAGGAGTTTTTCGGGTGAATTTGCAGATTTTTTGGGGAGATTGTATGCCCTTGGCTCCCCCTTTGGGGGAGCTGGGTGAGCGGAGCGAACCCTGAGGGGGCTGCTATTGAAAGCTCTTCGCTCAGCAGCCCTCTCCGTCTGCCCTTACGGGCAGCCACCGTACCTCCCCCCTCTCCGTCGGTCCTTCGGACAGCCACCTCTCCCCGCTGGGGAGAGTCTTGCCCCATAGGGGGAGGCAAGGGATTCAGCGCCCAATAAGAAAAGACCGCCGGTGGCGGTCTTTTTGCTTACTCCGGATATACCAACTTCTCCACCGTCCAGTTCTCGATGATGGAAGCGTAATAGCCGCAGCAGGAGCGGGCCAGGTCGATATCGAGGTTTACATAATTTCCACACTCTCTTGCGGACTTACCGGGCATTTCTCCCATATAGCGCCCTGCGGCGGTGAAGGTCAGCTGCAGCAGCTTGATGGCCTCGGCCTGAGACAGCTTATCGCCGTCGAAGAGGAAGTAAAAGCCCGTCTGGCAGCCCATGGGGCCGAAGTAGATAACGGCATCCTTGTGGGCGCTGTTGCGCAGGAGCGTGGCGATGACGTGCTCCACCGAATGCATCTGGGCATTGGTCAGCAGATCGCCGGTGTTGGGGCGCTTGAAGCGCAAATCGAAGGTGACCACATTGCCGTCGCGGCGGCTGAGGTACAGGCCGGGGCGCAGCGTATCGTGATTGACGGTAAAGCTGGCGATGCGTTCCATTGTTCATACCTCCTTCAGTGCGTCCACGAAGGCCATAACAGCCTTATTCAAATCGGCCATGGCCATGGGAAAATTGAAATAGTAGTCCTGCTTCACCACCAGACAGTCGGACACCGACTTGATGGCCATCATGGGCACACCGCAGCGATGGCAGACCTGCGCCACGGCGCCGCCCTCCATTTCGCACAGCAGGGGGGAGAAGGTGTCGCGGATGAAGTTGACCCGCTCACCGGGCAAGGCGAACCAGTCGCCGGTGGCCACGCGGCCGGTGCGGTAGGCGTAGCCGGTTTTGTCCATGGCGGCGCAGGCGCGGTCGAAATCGGCGGTGGGGAAGGAGACTTTATTGACGGTGGAGACCAGACCGATGGGATCGCCCACGCCGGTGGTGTCCACATCGTGCTGGACGAAGTCCTCGGCCAGCACCAGCGTGCCGATGGGGACTTCCTCAAAGCAGCCCGCCACACCGGCGTTGATGATGAGATCGGGGTGATAGCGCTCGATGAGGAGGGCGGCAGCCATGGCGGCGTTCACCTTACCCACGCCGCCGCAGCAGGCGATGAGACCGTCCCGCAGGGAGTAGAAGCTGACGCCGTTGATGACTTCGGCAGGTGCGGTGCCGTGGATGAGGCTGTCGATCTCCGAGGGCATGGCGTAGAACAGAGCAGTAAGCATAGGGGGATCCTCCAGATATGAATGAATAGTGAATAATGAATAATGAATGATTTCCTTGGGGTGCTGAGGCTAAAGCCTCCCCTTTCAGGGGAGGTGGGTGAGCGTGAGCGAACCCGGAGGGGTAAGGCGGGAAGTTCTTCTTCTTTATGGTAAAGAGCGAAGTCTGTCTTTGATTGTTTTATCAATTGTCAAGCAAACACCTTCAAAGTTCTCATCAACATCACGATTGGAAAAGCGCAATACAGAGATACCATCATGCCCCATGATTGCCGTTCGTTCCTCATCGTGTGCAATTCCTTCATCTGTGTAGTGCTGTGAACCGTCCAGTTCGATAACGAGGCGGGCTTGGTAGCAGTAAAAATCAGCAATAAAACGATCAATAATCCGTTGTCTGTAAACTTTTACAGGATATTTCCGCAGGAAATCATACCAAAGATGCCTCTCCTGCTTTGTCATGTTGCGCCGTAGCGTCTTGGCAGCGGTCAGCAGAAGTTCTTTTTTTGCAGATCGCTCCATATCGGTCTCCTTTTCTATCTGCTGATAGCTTTAAGATGCCGTTGGCAAGAGGCGGATTCCTCACCCCTCCGCCCCTGCGGGGCACCTCCCCTGGAAGGGGAGGCTTTTTTCGGCGTTTCGCGCTTTCTTTTTCCCTCTCATTCTACCTACCCCTATATAGAATTGTCAAGTTGCAATTCTCCGTCCCTTAGGGTAGAATGGAAGAAAGAAGCAAGAAAAAGGAGGTGCGGCTATGATCGCCGGTATCGTCTGTGAATTTAACCCCCTGCATTTGGGCCATCAGCATCTGCTGCAGCAGGTGCGCACCATGGGTGCCGAGACCGTCGTCTGCGCCATGTCGGGCAACTTCGTCCAGCGTGGTGAGCCCGCCCTGATCGGTAAGCACCTCCGCGCCGGTGCCGCCATCGACTGCGGCGCCGATCTGGTGCTGGAGATCCCTACCCCGTGGGCCATGGCCACCGCCGAGATCTTCGCCCGTGGCGGCGTCAGCATCCTGCACCGCGCGGGCTGCACCCATCTGGCCTTCGGCAGCGAGAGCGGCGACACGGCCGCCCTGCGGCGTGTGACCGAGAGCCTCGGCGCCTCGGAATACGACTGGCTCCTGCGCAAGTACCTGGGCAGCGGCATCACCTTCGCCGCCGCCCGACAGCAGGCGGTAGAGGCCATGGTGGGCGCAGAGACCGCCGCCGCGCTGGGCCGCCCCAACGATACGCTGGCGGTGGAATATCTCCGCGCCGCCGCCGCACTGGGGGCCGACATGACGCCTCTGGCCATCCCCCGTGTGGGCGCTATGCACGGGGAGACGGAGCGTGGCGGCATCGCCTCGGCCACCCATGTGCGCCATCTGGTGAGCGAGGGGAAGATAGACCGTGCCTGCGCCTTCCTGCCCGATGTCATGGCCGATATCCTCCACCATGAGGTGCAGAGCGGTACGGCGGCAGCCCTCCGCCACGCCGAGCGGGCCGTTCTTTCGTCGCTGCGCCTGTGCGATGCAGAGTCACTGCGCCGCTGCGACAGCGGCAACGAGGGGCTGGAGAACCGCCTCATGAGCGCCATGGCGCAGGCCCGGAACTTGGAAGAGGTGTTATTCTTGGCCAAGACGAAGCGCTACACCGCCGCCCGCTTGCGGCGAATGGTCATGTGGGCGTGGCTGCGCCCCATGGAGCGGCAGATGGATGTACCGCCCTATCTCCGCGTACTGGCCGCCAATGAGAAGGGGCGGCAGCTGTTGCGCACCCTGCGCGATGACGGGGCGCCCGTGCTGACAAAGACCGCCGATGTGGCGCTCTTGGGCAGCGATGCCTGTGAACTGATGGAATGTGAAAGTCGTTGGAGCGATCTTTACAGCCTGTGCCGCGAGAGCGTTTCCCCCTGCGGCGAGGAGTGGCGAAGCAGCCCCGTGATGAAATAGAGAAGGAGGGACCGTTATGGCACCGCCGAGAGCACCCCGCGGATTTTTGACCGAAGAGGAAAAGCAGTCCATGCCCAAGGTGACATGGAAGCTGATCCGCCGTATTCTGAGTTACTTAGCACCCTACTGGCTGCGCTTTTTGCTGGTGTTTGCCACCATCATCGTCTCCTCGGTGTTGGGGTTGCTGCCCAGCATCATCACCGGACGCATCGTGGACGAGGCGCTGGTGGGCCAGAACATGAAGTTGCTGATCCAGCTGCTGCTGGCGGCGCTGGTGACGCTGACGGCCTCCCAGTTGGTGACGGTGTTCACCAGCTACCTCAACTCCTGGATCAGCCAGCACATCATCTTCGACATGAAAAACGCCATGTACGCCCATCTCCAGCAGATGAGCCACGGCTTCTTTACCTCGGAGCGGCAGGGTGACATCATCACCCGCATGAACACCGATGTCAGCGGCGTCAGCACCGTCATCTCCGGCACGCTCAGCAGCATTCTGAGCAACATCGCCACGGTGGTCACCACGCTGGTGGCCATGTTCGGCATGAATGTGAAAATGGCCATCGTGGGCATCTGTGTCATCCCGCTGCTGATCATCCCCACCCGCTCGGCGGGCCGCACCCGCTGGCAGCTTCTGAGCCAGAGTCAGGAAAAGCAGGATGAGCTGAACCAGCTGATCAACGAGACCCTCAGCGTCAGCGGCTCGCTGCTGACCAAGCTCTTCACCCGTGAGAAGAGTGAGTACGACCGCTTCGTGAAGGTGAACCGCGAGGTTACCGACTTAGGCCTCAAAGAGCAGCTCAGCGGCCGTACCTTCCGGATGATGATGGGCATCTTCACCCAGATCGGGCCGCTCCTCATCTACTTCGCCGGCGGCTGGCTCATCATCTCCATGGGCGAGTCGGGGCTGACGGTGGGCACCATCACCGCCATGGTGGCGCTGGTGAACCGCCTGTACCGCCCGGTGGAGTCGCTGCTGAACATTCAGGTGGACTTCACCCGTTCCATGGCCCTCTTTACCCGCATTTTTGACTACTTCGACCGCGATATCGAGATCAAGTCCCCGAAGAAGGGCGTGAAATACGACCTGAAAAAAGTGGACATCCGCTATGAGCATGTCCGTTTCGGCTACACCGACGATGTGGAGATCCTCCACGACATCGATTTTACCGTGAAGGCGGGAGAAACGGTGGCCATCGTGGGCCCCAGCGGCAGCGGCAAGTCCACCATCATCAACTTCATCCCCCGTCTGTGGGATGTGGACGGCGGCCGCGTTCTGCTGGGCGGCGTGGATGTGCGGGACTTCGACCTGCAGCACCTGCGCAGCCAGATCGGCGTGGTGACGCAGGACACCTACCTCTTCAACGGCACCATTCGGGAAAACCTCCTCTACGCCAAGCCCGACGCCACCGACGAGGAGCTGACACAGGCCTGCAAGGCCGCCTCCATCCACGAGTTCATCCTCAACCAGCCCGAGGGCTATGAGACGCAGGTGGGCAACCGCGGATTGAAGCTCTCCGGCGGAGAGAAACAGCGCCTGTCCATCGCCCGGGTGATCCTGAAAAATCCCACCATCCTCATTCTGGACGAGGCCACCTCGGCGCTGGACTCCATCTCCGAGAGCGCCATTCAGGATGCCCTGGAGGTGCTGATGAAGAACCGCACCAGCATCGTTATCGCCCATCGCCTCTCCACCATTATGGCGGCCGATAAGATCCTGGCACTCTACGACGGCGTCATCGCCGAGAGCGGCAAGCATGAAGAACTCCTTGCCCGGGACGGCGTGTACCGCCAGCTCTTCGAGACACAGTTCGGCCGCATGCTGGGAGAGGAAGAAGAATAAAAAAAGATGCACCCGCGAGGGTGCATCTTTTTTTATTGCGTTGTGTTTACTTGGCGGCCTTGGCAGCCTCGCGGCCGGCGCGGAAAGCCTTCAGGTTCAGCTCGCGGACCTTCTCGGGCACGGTCTCGGCCACGATCTGCTCCCAGTCGATCTCGGGGCAGCCCAGAGAGTCGCACATGGCGCCGAAGAGCACCACATTCATGCACTTGGCATTGCCCAGAGCGATGGCGATATCGTCAGCGTCCAGAGAGATGGTGTTGAAATGCTTGGCCATAGCCTCGATGCAGCCCTCGGGATACTCCTCGGCGCCGGAGGCGATGGTGGTGGAGTTGATGGCGTAGTCGTTGATGATGGCCACGCCGGTGTCGGGATTGAGGAACTCGGCGTAACGCACGGCTTCCATCTTCTCCAGCGCCACCATGATGTCGGCCTCGCCGCGGCCGAACACGGGGCCATAGACCTTCTCACCCCAGCGAACCTGGGTGGAGACGGAGCCGCCGCGCTGAGCCATACCGTGGACTTCGCTCTGCTTAACATCGTAACCGGCCTTCATGAAGCCGTTGGACATGATCTTGGAAATGAGGATGGCACCCTGGCCACCGACGCCCACCAACAGGGCATTTTTCACTTTTGCCATTTTAGTTCTCCTCCATTTCGATAGCGTCAAAGGGGCAAGCCTGGGCGCAGACGGTGCAGCCCACGCACTGGGTACGATCGATGAAGGCCTTGCCGTTCTCCATGGAGATGGCGGGGCAGCCAACCTTCAGGCAGCTCTTGCAGGACTTGCACTTGTCGGCATTGACCACGCACATAGCCTTCTCATGCTTGAGGCGCTTGATGAGCAGGCAGGGACGGCGGGTGACGATGGCGGGATGCTCGCCGTTATTCAGGGCGGCAACAGCCTTGTCCACAGTCTCCTTCATAGCCTTGAGATCCTGAGGATCCACGGTCAGCACGGGAGCGTAACCGTAAGCCTCGAAGATCTTCTCGATGTTCATCATGGGAGCTTCCTTGCCCATGAGGGTGTAGCCGGTGCCGGGGTTCTCCTGATGGCCGGTCATACCGGTGATGCGGTTATCCAGCACGCAGGGGATCATCTTGCCGCCGTTATACAGGATCTCGGCAGCGCCGGTCATGCCGGAGTGGAAGAAGGTGGAGTCGCCCACCACGCCGAAGACCACCTTATCGGTGACGCCCTCGCGCTCGAAGGACTTGGCCATACCCATACCGGCGGAGAAGCCGCCGCCCATGCAGATGCACACATCCATGCAGTTCAGGGGAGGAGCAAAGCCGAGAGTGTAGCAGCCGATATCGCCGGTGACCACATAGTTCTTGTTCTTGGAAAGGGTGTAGAAGAAGCCGCGGTGGGGGCAGCCGGGGCACAGTGCGGGGGGACGCTTGGCCACCTTGATCTCGTCCACGGTCTTGAAGTTGGGCTTCTCGCCCAGCATGCGCTCGCGCACCAGCTGGGTGTTCAGCTCGTACATGACGCCGGTCTTGTCCTTACCGGAGCAGGCGATGCCGGCGGCCTTGATCTCGTTCTCCATGAAGGGCTCCAGCTCTTCCACCACATACAGCGTCTCCACCTTGGAGGCGAAGTCGCGGATGAGATCCATGGGCAGGGGATAGGTCAGACCCAGCTTCAGGAAGGAAGTGCCCTCGGGGAAGACTTCCTTGGCGTACTGATAGGAGATACCGGCGGTGATGACGCCCACCTTGCCGTCGCCCACTTCCACGGTGTTGAGACCCAGCTCAACGGCGCGGGTGGAGCCGTACTCGGCCAGCTTCACCAGACGCTCCTCCACCAGAGGATGGTTCATGTATGCGTTGGCGGGAGCGCAGATGTACTTGCGGGTGTTGCGGGCGTAGGGCTTGGCCTCCACCTCGGTGCGCTCACCGAACTCCACCAGACCCTTGGAGTGGCACACACGGGTGGTGGTGCGATACAGCACGGGGGTGTCGAACTCCTCGGAGATCTCGCAGGCCAGCTTCACATAGTCCTTGCACTCCTGAGGATCGCTGGGCTCCAGCATGGCCACCTTGGCAAAACGGGCATAGTGACGGTTGTCCTGCTCGTTCTGGGAGGAGTGGCAGCTGGGGTCATCGGCGGTGACGATCACATAGCCGCCGCCAACGCCCATGTAGGCTGCGGTGAACAGGGGGTCGGCCGCCACATTCAGACCCACCATCTTCATGGTGGTCAGGGAGCGGGAGCCGGCCACGGAGGCGCCGTATGCCACCTCAGTGCCCACCTTCTCGTTGGGGGCCCACTCACAGTAGACATGCTCACCGTACTGGGGCATGTTCTCCAGGATTTCGGTGCTGGGCGTACCGGGGTAGGCCGAGCAGACCTTGATACCGGCTTCATAGACGCCGCGTGCGGTAGCCTCGTTGCCGGACATCAGATGTTTCATAATGAATTCCACCTTTCTGCTTAAGTTTTTCTTCTTTTTTATTATGTTCTTCTTTAATAACTAACGCAATGAAGTAGTTCGGTGCGCCGCCTGCGCAGATTTTATTGAACTGCGAGGGGTCATACCCTCTTCTCCGCGCTAAGAGCCGCCCTTCGGGCGGTTGCGCTCTCGCACGCCCGCCTGCGGGCGGGTGCCCCTCGCGCTCCCCCATGCAAGGATGAGGGCGTGCTGTTCTACATAAGTGCGGGGGAAGGAGGCTTTTTTCTTTTTTGTTCCTTATATTTGATTAATTGAAAACGTGGGGGGAGATGAATCCCTTGCCTCTCCCTTTGGGAGAGGTGGCACGGCGTAAGCCGTGACGGAGAGGGCTTTGCGAAAGACTTCCGTCAGCAGCCCTCTCAGTCAGCCTTGCGGCTGACAGCTCCCCCAAAGGGGGAGCCAAGGCGAGGTGCGCAGCACCTCAAGGGAATGTTATCAATACACGCTGGCTTCCTGTTCACCATGCAGCACGCGGAGGGCACCCTCGGCCAGAGAGCGCATCTCCTCCTCGCCGGGGAGACGGATGATGGGGCCGAAGTGAGAGACATACTCGGCGATATCCTCGCAGAAGAAGCCCTCGTAGGCCATGCCGCCGGTGAGGACGATGCCGTCCACCTTACCCTTGAGCACGGCAGCCATGGCACCGATGTCCTTGGCCAGCTGGTAGACCAGCGCCTTGTAGGCCTCCACGGACTTGGGATCGCCCGCCACCACGTTGGCGCAGATGATGCGGAAGTCGGTGGTGTCGAGGTAGGAGAACATACCGGCGCGGCGGCCCAGTGCCTTCTTGGCCTCGGCCTTGGAAACGCCGGAGAAGCAGTAGTCGATGAGCTGGTTGGTGGGCAGCGCGCCGCCGCGGTCCAGACCCATGGCGCCCTCGTCCTTGACATTGAACACATCCACCACGCGGCCCTTCTCGTGAGCGCCCACGCTGACGCCGCCGCCGAGATGGCACACGATCAGGTTCACATCCTCGTAAGCCTTATCCAGCTGCGCGGCGGCCTTACGGGCGATGGACTTGTGGTTCAGGGCGTGGAACATGCAGATGCGGCGGAAGGGGGCAAAGCCGGTGTAGTGGGCCACCTCGGTCATCTCGTCGACACAGACGGGGTCGACGAAGAAGGAGGGGATACCCACCATGTCGGCCAGACGGCGGGCGATGTAAGCGCCCAGATTGGAGGGGTGCTCACCGTTGGGGGCGGCCTCCACATCGGCCATCACGGCGTCGGACACGGCGTAGGTGCCGCTGGGGATGGCGCGGTACAGGCCGCCGCGGCCGCAGACCGCGTCAAAATCGGACAGCTGGAAGCCAGCCTCGGTCACAGCGGTGAGGATGGCGTCGCGGCGATAGTCGGCCTGATCAAAGACGCGCTCGAAGCGGTCCAGCTCCTCGGCACTGTGGTCGATGGAGAGCTTGTAGATCTGCTCGGCCTCGTCGAAGATGGCGATCTTGGTACTGGTGGCGCCGGGATTGACGGTCAAAACTTTCATGGTGATCTCTACCCCTTTCGTATGCAGGTGAATTTTGTGCAAATTTCACCGAATGATTTAGTGAACTACACCTTATTATCCCACCCGAAAAAAGGTTTGTCAACGAATTTTGGGGCAAAAATCGCGGTAGGAATGGAAATCAGCGAAGTAAACAAAAAAGAGGACAATTCGCTGACAAATCAGCTAATTGTCCTCTTTTTAACAATTTTATTTCAGGCCTTTCAGCATGGCTGCCACGATTTTGCGGCCCCGTTCTTCCAGTGCAAAGCCGCCGCTGTAGACGCGCCACTCCAGCAGTACGCCGCGGTGGACGGTCACCAGATACTCCACGATCTCGTCCACATCGCAATCGGCGGGGAGGGCGCCCTCGTCGCGGCTGAGGCACACCAGCTTGCGGAGGATGCGAAAGTAGTCGCGCTTGTCACTGCGGCGCAGCGTACCCTGCTCGGGGTATTTCATAGCCTGAATGAACGCCTTGTACAGCACCGGGTCCTCCACGCTGATGCGGAGGGTGCGGCCCACGAAATCCATGAGCTTATCGATGGCAGGGCGCGCGGTGTCGTCATCGTAGAGCTGCTCCAAGTCCCGGTACGCCTCGTCCACGTTGTTCGTCACCTGCAGTGCCAGCTCGTCCTTACTTTTGAAATAGTGGTAGATATTGCCCACGCTGCAGCCGGCAGCCTGTGCAATGGCCTCCACCGATACGTTTTCAAATCCCTCGTGGTCAAACAGGTCCAGAGCCGCCGTCTGGATCTTCCGACGCATCTCCAGTGCCTGCTGCTTGCGGGGGGTCAGCTTTTTCTCCAAAAATGGCTCACTCCTTATCTGTGGGAATGGGGGGGCGCTCAGATGCCCAGCTTCTCCAGTGCGGCCATCTTCAGGCAGGTGCACAGCACCTCCACCGCCTGCGTAAGCTCTGCCACGGGGGGCAGAGTGGGGGCGATGCGGATGTTGCGGTCGCGGGGATCGACGCCGTAGGGGAAGGTGGCGCCGGCACCGGTCATGGTGACGCCGGCCTCGGCACACAGGGCCAGCGTGCGCTTGGCCGTGCCGTCCATACCGTCGAGAGAGACGAAGTAGCCGCCCACGGGACGCTCCCAGGAGGCGATACCCAGCGGGGCGATCTCCGTGTCGAGGCCGCGGAGCACGGCGTCGAACTTGGGACGGAGGACCTCGGCGTGGCGCTTCATCAGCTCCAGCGTGGTGGCCTTATCCTTGAGATACCGGACGTGGCGCAGCTGGTTGATCTTGTCAAAGCCGATGGTCTGGATGGACATGAGTTTATTGAAGTGGGCGATGTTCTCCTCGCTGGCGGCCATCACGCCCACACCGGCACCGGGGAAGGTGACCTTGGAGGTGGAGGCGAACTCATAGCACATATGGCCGTTGCCGTACTTCTCGCAGGTGGAGATTATGTCGGGGAAGGGGACGAACTCGGCGGCGAACTCGTGGATGCAGTAGGCGTTGTCCCACATCAGCATGAAATCGGGTGCGGCGGGCTTCATGGAAGCGATGCGCTCCACCGTCTCGGCGGAGTAGGTGATGCCCTGAGGGTTGGAGTACTTGGGCACGTTCCACATACCCTTCACGGCGGGGTCTTTGATGTACGCCTCCACCATGTCCATGTCGGGGCCGGTGGCGGTCATGGGGATGGTGATGAGCTCCATGCCGAAGGTCTCGCTGACCTTAAAGTGGCGGTCATAGCCGGGAGCGGGGCAGAGCCATTTGACAGTGGGCTCCTCGCACCAGCGGCGGGGGCTGGTCTTGAGGCCGTGGGTGTAGGCCTTGGAGATGGCGTCGTACATCAGCTGCAGGCTGGCGTTGCCGCCCACGAAGACCTGAGAGGGCTTGCAGCCGAGGATGTCGGCGAACAGTGCCTTGGCCTCGGGGATGCCGGAGAGCTCGCCGTAGTTGCGGCTGTCGATACCGGAGGAGACATAGTCGGCGTTGGTGGGCAGGACATTGAAAATATCCATCACCAGATCCAGTTGCTCGGTGCCGGGCTTGCCGCGTGCCATATTCAGCTTCAGACCGAGATTTTTCAGCGTTTCGAAATGCGTCTTTTCGGCGGCGTAGGCCTCCTGACGCTGGGCGAGGGTCATGTCGGTGTACTTCATGTGATGTTCCTCCTTGTATCTAATTAACAATTAATAATTAACAATGAACAGGTTGGGGTGCGGGGGTGGGCATTTTCTTGGCTCCCCCTATGGGGGAGCTGTCGAACGAAGTGAGACTGAGGGGGCTGCTATGGAAAGTGCCCTTGTTGTCAGCCCCCTCCGCCCCTGCGGGGCACCTCCCCCAGTGGGGGAGGCAAGGGGCGTGTGCTCCTCTTTCAAATCTGCCTCAGTACCTCACCAATGGCGCCGTCGATGGTGAGGCTTACCCCCACATCCCGGGCAGTGGCGCCCTTGTTGATGACCACAAGGTGCTTGCCGCGGAAGTAGTGCACCAATCCTGCGGCGGGGTAGACGGCCAGCGAAGTGCCGCCGATGATGAGCATATCGGCCTTTCGCAGGTGCATCACGGCGCGGTCCAGGACATCCTCGTCCAAGCCCTCCTCATAGAGCACCACATCGGGCTTGATGACGCCGCCGCAGGTGCAGCGGGGCACGCCCGTGGAGTCGGTGATGGCATCGAGTCCGTAGAACTTGCGGCAGCGGCGGCAGTAGTTGCGCCAGACGCTTCCGTGGAGCTCCAGCACCTCCTGCGAGCCTGCCTTCTGGTGGAGCCCGTCAATGTTCTGGGTGATGACGGCTTTCACCTTGCCTGCCGATTCCTGCTGTGCCAGCCACTTGTGGGCGGCGTTGGGCAGAGCATCGGGGGCCAGCATTTTGTTGCGGTAAAAGCGGTAGAATTCCTCGGTGTGGGCTTCGTAGTAGCTGTGGCTCAGCATGGTCTCAGGCGGCACAGCGTACTGCTGGTTGTACAGGCCGTCCACGCTGCGGAAATCGGGGATCCCCGACTCGGTAGATACGCCGGCACCGCCGAAGAAGACAATGTAATTGCTCTCGTCCACCATGGTGCGGAGTTGGTCAATGGGAGAATTCGCCATGTGGAATGCCTCCTTTTTTGGATAATTTGTGCGGGGGTGGGGCATTTTCTTGGCTCCCCCTTTGGGGGAGCTGTCACGCGGAGCGTGACTGAGAGGGCTATGTGAAGTCTCCGTTGAGCCCTCTCCGTCTGCCCTTACGGGCAGCCACCTCTCCTCCCCCCTCTCTGTCACACTTCGTGTGACATCTCTCCCCGCCGGGGAGAGTCTTGCCCAAAGGGGGAGGCAAGGGGAATCTTCCCCTCACACATACGAGCGCTCCACCTTCACCACGGCGAAGTAGTTGCCTTCCGACATAGCGCGAACGGCGGTGGCGATGCGGTGACGCAGCTCACCCGGGTCCATCTCCACATCAAAGGGCTGCACCACATCGAAGATGAGATTGGTGTGGGTGGGGCCGGGCACCATGCGGAAATCGTGGATGGTCAGCTTGGGGTCAATGGCCTGCACGAGGGCGCTGACGGCCATACGCAGGCGCAGGACTTCTTCATTATCGGCGGCGATGGGGTCCATGTGGATGACCGCCTCGCAGCGGAGCGCCTCGCCCAGCTCCGTCTCAATATTGTCGATCATATCGTGGATGGTCATCACATCGTCGGCGGCGCTGACCTCGGCGTGGAGGGAGATGAGCAGGCGGCCGGGTCCGTAGTCGTGAACCACCAGATCGTGGATGCCCAGCACCTTATCGTGGGCCAGCACCAGCTCCTCGATCTGATGGACAAATTCGGCATCGGGTGCCTGACCCAGCAGGGGGGAGATGGTCTCGCGGGCAGCCTGCACGGCGGCATAGAGGATAAACAGCGCCACCAGCAGACCCACATAGCCGTCCAGAGGCAGGTCGGTAAAGAGGGTGGCCACCATGCTCAGCAGCACGGCGATGGTGGAGATGGTGTCGCAGAGGCTGTCCTTGGCGGTGGCGGCCATGGCGGTGGAGTGGATCTTCTTTCCCACGGCGCGGTTGTAGATGGCCATGTACACCTTCACCAGCACGGCCAGCACCAGAATGGCGGCGGCGACGGGGGAGAACTCCACCGCCTCGGGGTGGAGGATCTTATCGAAGGAGGTGCGCAGCAGCTCCACGCCCATCATCAGAATGAGGCCCGCCACCACCAGACCGGAGACATACTCCATGCGCCCGTGGCCGAAGGGGTGGTCGGGGTCGGGCTTCTTGCCCGCCAGACGGAAGCCCAGCAGCGTCACCACGGAGGACAGGGCATCGGAGAGGTTGTTGAAGGCATCGGCGGTGATGGCGATGGAGCCGGACAAAGTGCCCGCCAGCAGCTTTCCGATGCAGAGGATGATGTTCAGCACCACACCCATGACGCCGCAGAGAGTGCCCCAGGCGCGGCGCACCGACTCGTCGGCGGTATTGGCGTGATCCTTGATAAAGAGACGACCCAGCAGCGCGATCATACGGCACCTCCGGGAATGGTCAGGTTCATGTGGCAGCACAGATCGTCCAGATCCTCGTCGGTGGCGGCGCTGATGCGCAGCTTGCCGCCGCAGTGGTCACAGGTGAGGTCGACGAAACCGCGGCGCACCTTCATGGAATAGCGGCGGCAGCCGCAGGCGCAGGCGATGCCGTCCCGGGCGGCCATGTCACGCAGCTCGGAGAGTACCTCGTACATGATGACGTTGTCGGTAAAGGCCTCGTTGTTGTCCTTATCCTTTGCGGCGGTGATGGCAAGGCGCTCCAGCGCGCGGCGCACCTCCGTCTCCTCGCCGCAGTAGCAGCACAGCGTCCCCGTCTCGGGGCAGGCGAGACCCACGCCGCGTCCGTTGAGCAGGGCATCGGCGTTCAGCTCGGCCTGATGCTCCTTGCCGCAGAGGCCGCAGGGCACCCACAGGCGGAATTTCACGCCGTCGGTCTCCACGCGCAGCTCACTCTCGCCGCACTCGCATTGCATCCGGGCGGCGGCAGCCTGCAGGGAGAACACGGTGCGTCCTGCAATAACGCCCACGCCGCACTTGGGGCAGAGATAACCAAAATGTCGGGTCTGTTCCATCGTTGAAACGCTCCTTTTACCGAATACTTCATTGAATATCTCATTATACACCACCACGGCACCGCTTGCCAAGAGAAAAGTTTGAAAAGAAACAGGCTAAAACGGGAAAATTCACCTGTCCCCGCGTGCAGAAGAAAGGGCATTTTGCCCTGTGGAAGCGCAAAAATGAGCGCCTGCTCGTTCAGCGTATGCCGCTTTTACCGACACTGGCGCAACCTTGCGGTTGCTCTTGAATAATGTTACACATATTCCGGCCAATCCTGTTGTTCTTTTTATATATTTGCATAAAACTGAAAAACCGTGAATAAAAATCCGTGAAACACATTGACAGCAACGGCCCTTTGTCCTATACTGATGGCACGGTTTTGAATATGTTCTGCGTATTCCGTTCCGAAAACATGCATGAGAGGCACCATGAATATTATCGAAATCTTTACTCAGTATTATGAATACTTCCTGCGAGGTACCCGAACCACCATCGTGGTGGCGCTGGTCACCGTTTTGCTGGGAACGATCCTGGGCTGTATCATTGCCCTGCTGCGACTGTCCAAGAGTAAGATCCTCAGCGGATTCGCAAAATTATACATCACCGTCCTGCGCGGTACACCCATGCTGGTACAGCTGTACATCGTGTACTATCAGCTGGACTTCCTGCCCTATCCCACCGGCAGCATCTTCGGTGTGGACTTAGAGCGCATCATCCCCTGTATCATCGCCCTGGCGCTGAACTCGGCCTCCTATGTGGCGGAGATCATCCGCTCCGGCATTCAGGCGGTGGACCCCGGACAGATGGAGGCGGCCCGCTCCTGCGGTATGACCTCGGGACAGGCTATGCGCTACATCGTGATGCCCCAGGCCATCAAGAACATTCTCCCCGCCATCGGCAACGAGTTCGTCACCATGGTGAAGGAGACGGCCATCATCCAGTACTTGGGTATCAGTGACCTGATGTATAACAACGGTATCGTGGTCACCTCTACCTATAACCCCCTGCCTTGCTACTACATCTCCGCCATCATCTACCTGATCCTCAACATCGTCCTTGGCAAGGGTATGAACATCTTTGAAAGGAGGATGAAGAGAAGTGAACGCTGAGAAGGAGATTTTATTTGACATCCGCGGTCTTTGCAAGAACTTCGGTGAGGTAAAAGTCCTGAAGGATATTGACGAGACCATCTGCAAAGGCGATGTGGTGGTCATCATCGGCCCCTCCGGCTCCGGTAAGTCCACCTTCATCCGATGCCTCAACCTGTTGGAGCAGCCCACCGCGGGACAGATTTTCTACAAGGGCGAGAACATCACCGCCAAGGGCTTCAACGAGAACCGCCACCGCCAGAAGGTGGGCATGGTGTTCCAGCAGTTCAATCTGTTCAACAACCTCAATGTGCTGGAGAATCTGACCATCTCCCAGCAGAAGGTAAAGCGCCTTTCCGCCGAGCAGGCGCAGAAAACGGCGATGGAGCTGCTGCAGCGCGTGGGCCTTGCCGATAAGGCTGAGGCATATCCGGCTCAGCTCTCCGGCGGTCAGAAGCAGCGTGTGGCCATCGCCCGCGCACTGGCCATGGAGCCGGAGGTGCTGCTCTTCGACGAACCCACCTCCGCCCTCGACCCGGAAATGGTGGGCGAGGTGCTGCAGGTCATCCACGATCTGGCCAACGAGGGCATCACCATGGTGGTGGTCACCCACGAGATGGGCTTCGCCCAGAAGGTGGCCAGCCGCGTGCTGTTCATGGACGAGGGTCACATCCTCGAACAGGGCAGCCCCGCCGAGATCTTCGACCATCCCCAAAACCCCCGCACACAGGAATTCCTGTCGAAAGTGATCAATGTTATCTAACGGATCGCACCGTCCTTCCGCGAAATAAAAACACTATTAAATTGAGAGGTAAAAAACATGAAAAAGGTTCTTGCTCTGATTCTGGCCCTGATTATGGCTCTGGGTCTGATTGCCTGCGGTGCAAAGGCTCCCGCCGACACCGATGCTCCTGCCGATTCCGACGCTCCCGTCGTCTCCGAGACGCCCACCATTGACGCCATCAAGGCCAAGGGTGAGCTGGTCGTCGGTACTTCCGCTGACTATCCTCCCTATGAGTTCCACACCGAGATCGATGGCGTGGACACCATCGTGGGCTTTGATATCGCCATCTCCCAGTACTTTGCCGATGCGCTCGGCGTGACGCTGAAGGTTGTGGATATGCCCTTCGACAGCCTGCTGATCGGCCTGAACGAGGGTGAGTTTGATCTGGTCATGGCCGGTATGACCGCCAATGACGAGAGACGCAAGGTGGCCGACTTCACCGACATCATCTTCGCCAACGACCAGATCGTCATGATCCGCAAGGTCGATGCCGAGAAGTTCACCACCATCGAGTCTCTGGTTGGCCACAAGGTGGGCGCCCAGACCGGTTCCGACCCCTACAAGCTGGCCGCCGAGTCCTACGGTGAGGATTGCGTGGTGGGTCTGGTGAAGAACCAGGATCTGGTGATGGAGCTCAAGGCCGGTAAGATCGACGCCGTCCAGACCACCTCCATGACCGCCATCCCCTATGTGACCGCCAACGATGACCTGATGATCCAGGATGTGGGCTTCCCCATGAACGAGGCCGGCTTCTCCGGCGCTATCCCCAAGGATCAGGCTGACTTCCTGGCCTTCCTCAATGAGCAGCTGGCAAACATGAAGGCTCAGGGCCTCATCGAGCAGTATGTCACCGAGGCACAGGCTCTGGCCAACGCTGAGTAAGCAGAAAGGCGAGCGATGAGTACCTATCCGTATCCGCATCTGTTCAGCCCCATTGAGATCAATGGGCATCGGGTGAAGAACCGTGTGGTGGCCTCGGCGCAGGCCAGCGCCCATGGTGTCCAGCCCGGTATGAACGGCTATGATAACGCCTCGGAATATCAGGCGCAATACATGGGTCTGCTGGCACGCGGCGGCGCCGGTATCGTCAATACCGGACATCTGGGTGTAGACCCCCGCTATCAGCTGGGTGCCCTGCGCTACGCATTCGACTTTTACACCGACCGTCTGCACAACCATCAGTTGCCCGTGCTGCACCTGATGAGCGACAACGTCCACGCTTACGGTGCACTGGCCAGCCTGGAGCTGAACCATGGCGGCGATATGTCCACCCCCTTTGAGGGCAACAAGGTACTGGGCCCCATGTACGAGGAGAAGGCCGACGGCCGCATCGTCGTCCCCATGGATGTGCCCGAGATGGAGCGCGTGGCAGAGTATTTTGCCAACGCGGCGTATGTGGCAAAGCTGGGCGGCTTCGACATCATCAACATCCATGCCGCCCACAACTGGCTGCTGGGCAAGTTTCTCTCTCCCATCGCCAACAAGCGTGAGGATGACTTCGGCGGTACGCCGGAAAACCGCGCCCGCTTCGTGGCTATGGTGCTCAAGGCCATCCGCGACCGGGTCGGCCCCGATATGCTCATCTCCATGCGCTATTCCGTTGCCGAGCTGGTAGAGGGTGGCGCCACACTGGACGAGTCCATCCGTTCCATCAATGTGTTGGCCCCCTATGTGGACATCATCCACTGCTCCGCCGGTAAGGTGGACAACATCCAGTCCAGCAATTTCCTCTTCCCCTCCGCCTTCGTCAGCCACGGCGTCAATGCCTATCTGGCCCGCGAGGTGAAGAAGCACTTCCCCGACAAGGTGGTGGAGGCCATCGGCGGTATCGCCGATCCGGCCATGGCAGATGCCCTCATCGCCAACGGTGACTGCGACATGGTGGCCATGGCCCGCGCCGTGATCGCCGATAACGACTGGGCGGCCAAGGCACACAACGGCTGTGCCGAGGACATCCGCCCCTGCATCCGCTGCCTGCGCTGTCTGGCCGAGAGTGTCAACTTCTCCGGTCATCGCACCTGCTCGGTCAACCCCTCCCGCGTGTTGTATCAGACGCTGCCCCAGAGCACACTGCCTCAGACCAAGAAGAAGGTCGTGGTGGTGGGCGGCGGCCCCGCCGGTATGCAGGCGGCCAACGAGCTGGCGCTAAAGGGACACGATGTGGTGCTGATGGAGAAGGGCGAGAAACTGGGCGGTAGACTGAGCTTTACCGACCATGTGGGCTTCAAACACGATCTGCGCCGCTACCGCGACTATCTCATCACGCAGGTGAACAAGCGGGAGAACATTCAGATCTGCCTCAACACCGAGGCCACGGCCGAGAATATTCAGGCCCACAAGCCCGATGCGCTGGTGGTGGCCGTGGGTGCACCCAACTTCTATCCCAACATCCCCGGTGCCGATCTCCCCGGCGTCCTCCACTGCTCCGACCTGTTCGGCAACGAGGACAAGGTGGGTCAGCACGCCGTCATCGTCGGCGGCGGTACCGTGGGCTGCGAGGCCACCATTCAGCTTCACACCATGGGCCGTGAGGTGGATCTGGTGGAGATGGGCGAGGAGCTGATGGAGGCCGACAAGTTCGACTATCCCGATCAGCGCGACATCACTCTTTATTATGTCAACCACGAGTGGGATATGTCCAGCAAGAGCACCGTGGAGACGCCGGAGAAGGACACCGTCCATATCCACACCGCCACCCGCTGCGTGGCCATCCACGAAAACGGCATCGAGGTGGAGGGCAAGGACGGCAAGCGGAGCTTTATCGGCGCCGACACCGTCATTCTCGCCACGGGACTTAAGCCCGACAAGCAGGCGCTGGCCGCCTTTGAGGGACTGGCCCGCGATGTCATCTTCATCGGCGACTGCAAAAAGCCCGGCACCATCTACAACACCTCCACCACCGGCTACTATGCCGCCATGCAGGTGTAATGCCGAAGACCGGGAAAACAACATGAAAAGAAACAGGCTGTTCCAACGGGAGCGGCCTGTTTTTTGCCGGATTTTTCGAAGAAAAATCCTTTCGAAATCATATTTTTTTGCGAAAAATCGACTAAAGGCTCTCTTTTTTATGCGGTTGTCGGGACGAAAGGGGAAGAGGGGGGAAGGCGTCTGCGCCCCCATGTATAACCGCATAAAATCAATATTGAAAAACAGGACAAAACGCGCTCGGGTTTATGCAAAACGCCGATTGTGCCTGTGGGGGCTTGTTTTTTGTCCAAAACAGGAATAGTATAGGATTGGCAAAAGCGATACCATTTCGGAATGCCGAAAATCAAACGAATCGGCAGAGCAAAACTGAATAAAACAAATCATATTTTAACCATGTCCCTGCGTGTCAAAGTGCACGAGACGCAGGGATGAGGGAATCCGGTGTGAATCCGGGGCATAGCCAGAATACTGTATTTGTAAGAGGATGCTGTTCGTGACGCGAGTCGGTCATTGGCGCAAGCTGAGAAGGCTGAACAGCAAACGCGAGATTCGAAAGAATTTCACATTACATAAGCCAGGAGACCTATGATGTTGAAAGAAACGAAACGAGGCGTATTGGTGCGCCCGTATCACGAAAAATTTGGCCGTGATAGGAGAGTAGTCTACCTATCACGGTTTTTTTATTTCTGCCGAGAGAAACATCAGAGGGACCGTCAACCTCGAAAACGTGCACTTTTGAATAGATAGAAAGTGAAAAGGAGGAACCATGAGAAAGAGAAAATTGCTGAATATCTGCATGGTGCTGACCATTCTGTTGGCGGTGGCCTGCGGCATCATGGCAGTGGGCAGCATCGAGGGCTGGTTTGATACGAAAACCGATGCCTCTTTTCTGTCGATCAGCGAGAAAAGCGGCATTGCCATGATCGAGCGAAACGGCATCGCATATGAGGTCGATGCAGGGACAGCCATCCGTGAGGGGGACACTCTGTATACGAAGAAAGGCTCCGGCCTCACCGTTGCCGATGCAGAAAAATCGCGTATCACGCTGGATAGCAGCGCAGAGATCGCAATCGTCCGCGCCGACGAGGCGCTGACGGTGGCCGTGCTGCAGGGGGATGCCCTGATCGATGCCCGCAACATGACGAACGTAACGGCGACCTCCGGCGATACGCAAGTGGTGCTGGACGGCGCTGTCGTGTCCGTGTCCACCCAGGCCGGTTCCGGCATGGTGTATGTATACTCCGGCAGCGCTGCGCTGACGCGGGGAGATGAGAGCATGACCGTCGAGTCCGGCCATGTCGCCACCTTTGTCGCCGGCGGCATGGAGCAGGCGGCCTTCGCTGCCAACAGCCTCAGCGAGGGTCAGATGGCAAAGCTGGTGGCCTGCGGCATGGACGACAGCTTCTGCCTCACCAAGGCTGATCTCGACACCGTGCGCGCCCAGCGCGAGGCGGAGAAGCAGAAAGCTCAGCAGGAACTGATCGCCCAGCAGGAGGCTGCCAAGCAGGAAGCCACCAAGCAGGAAAGCGCTGTAACGGGAACGACTGATAGCGCCCAGAGCAACACGGAAGATACCGAAGATACCGAAGAGTATGACACTGCATCGTATTACTGCGCCATCGAGATCCGCTGTGATACGATTCTCGACAACATGGGCAATCTGACACCGGGTAAGGAGAGCTATGTACCCGCCAGCGGCACGATCCTTGGTACGACGCGGGTCGGTTTCGATGAGGGAGAAACGGTGTTCGATGTGCTCAAGCGCGTCTGCGACAGCGCCGGCATCCAGATCGAGTACTCCTGGACGCCGATTTATGACAGCTACTATGTCGAAGGCATCAACCACCTGTATGAATTTGACTGCGGTGAGCTGTCGGGATGGATGTATAAGGTCAACGGCTGGTTCCCCAACTACGGATCTTCCAGCTATGATCTTGAGAACGGCGACACCATTGTATGGTGCTACACCTGCGAGGGTCTGGGTGCCGATGTGGGTGGCTCTGTTTTCTAAAGAAAGCACACAAAAGAAAGGAAACGTATGAAACGAATCAAAGATAAATTTTCAAGAACGCTGGCCATGCTGCTGGCAGTCATTATGCTCGTCGGTATGCTGCCCGTCACGGCCTTTGCCTCTAATTCGGCCGAGGACGTGGTGTATTTGTCTATTAGCTTTGACAGTCATTATATCAACGATAAAAACGGCAACCCCATTGCCTATGTTCCTGTCCCTATGTCCGCAATTGAAACCATCGATCTGGTCGAGTATGGTCTGGACAATATGCTCTATGATGTGGACGGGGACGGCAATTATGAAACCACCGCTTTACAGTTGCTGATCTATGCCCATGAAGAGATCTACGGCGGCGATTGGGGCGAGGTGAACTTTGACGCGCTTCCGGGCAGTTCCTACTTCAAGGGTGGTATTTTTGGCTTTACTGAGAACCTGGTGTATTTCCAGAACGGTGATTTCCCTGTGGATGAAAGCCAAACCAGTGATTGGTATACTGTTGGCGCTACCTCTGACCGTATCGTACTGGAGGCGGGCGACTTTCTGGATGTGGCAAGCTTCGGCTGCTTTGCCTTCCTCTGGGATATGTTGGGTGGCTTCCACCTCTTTGCCGATGAAAATGATAACTACACCCACGACTATGCCGCTACCACAGGCGAAGCTCTGGACATTAAGCTGAAGCACTCTTTCTGCGACCTAATGTACGGCATTGCTTGGGTGCAGGATGCTGACGGATTTGAGGTCTATTACGGCACTACCTTTGGTGAAGCAGACGGTTCTGTGACCACTGATGAAGAAGGAAATGCGCAAATCACCTTCCCCTCTGCCGGTACCTATTACATTTGGTGTGATGGCGGTGTTGGCTCTGACGATGGCACCCACAGCGCCTGCGATCACTATAGCGAAACCGGAGAGCCTTGCATCGTCTCCTCTCCCGCTTTTGCCAAGGTGACGGTGACTGGTGCAGGCGGCAATGTCGGCGATACCGGTAATGCAGATCAGGAAGCCGCAGATAAAGTGATCGCACTGATCGACGCTATTGGCCCTATCGAGGAAATTACCTTGGATTCCAAAGAGGCTATTGACGCAGCCAACGCTGCCTGTAATGAGTTGACCGACGCACAGAAGCTATTGGTTGGCGATGGCAAGCTCAATACCTTGGTTGCTGCTAAGGAAAAATTGGCTCAGCTGCAAGCAGACAAAGATGCCGTTGATGATGTGATTGAAAAGATCAACGCCATCGGCAATGATGTAACTTTGGAATCCGAAGCCGCTATTAACACTGCTCTTGCTGCTTATAAGGCGTTAAAAAATGATGAGCTGAGGAAATCGGTCAGCAACTCTACAACGCTGATAAACGCTGTGACAGAGCTGGCTCGGTTGAAAGCGGATGCCGCAGACAGAGCTGCCGCCGATGCCGTGATCGCAAAGATCAACGCCATCGGCACGGTGACGCTGGAATCCGAAGATGCCGTTGCTGCCGCTCGTACTGCTTATGCTGCATTGAGCGACGAGCAGAAAGCGCTGGTCACCAACTACGAGGCGCTGACCATTGCGGAAAACTCACTGAAGGATTTTGCGAGCGTCAGCACGGTGCTGAACGACACGATGAAAAAGCTTGCCAATACGGTAAAGGAGCCTGCTTTCGGCACCAACGCCGGTGAGTGGACGGTGTTCAGCCTTGCCCGCGGCGGTTACTTTAACGCAGACAACAAATACTTTACCGATTACTATCACCGTATTGCGGCAACGGTCAACAAGGTTGCAGAAGAAGTAAACATGAACGGCGCGCTGGACAAGAACAAGTCCACCGACAACGCCCGTCTTATGGTGGCGCTGTCTGCCATTGGCAGAGATGCTACCTTTGTTGGCGGTTGGGATCTGGTAGAGGCCTATGCCAAAAACGGCATCAACTGGATCCGTAAGCAGGGACTGAACGGCACCATCTGGGCGTTGATCGCACTGGATTCCAACGACTACGAAACGCCCGACGATGCCACCATCCGTCAGCAGTGCGTGGATGCGATCCTGGCAGCACAGCACGACGACAACGGCTGGTCGCTGATCACCGCCAAGGCACAGACCTCCAACGTGGATATTACCGGTATGGCGCTGGTCGCCCTGTATCCCTACCGCGATCAGCCGGAGGTGGCCGAGGCCTGTGAAAAGGCCATCGCATGGATGTCTGAGAGTCAGCTGGACAACGGTGGTTTCCCCTATGGCTTGGGTGAGACTTCCGAAAGCTGTGCATGGGCCATCGTCGCAGCTACCACATGGGGCATCAACCCCGATACGGATCCGCGCTTCATCAAAAACGGCAAGTCTGCCGTTGATAATCTGCTGACATACTATGTAGCCGCAGACAAAATGTTTGCCCATCAGGGCACAGCGTCCAATCCGATGGCTACCGATCAGGCCTGCTATGCGCTGGTGGCGTATTCCCGCTTTATGAATGGTGAAAAAGCCCTCTTTGACTACAGTGACGTGACCTTCAAGGAAACGACCAAGGTGGAAGCTGTGGAAGACCTGATCGCCGCCATCGGCAAGGTGACGGTGGACAGCGGTGACATCATCAAGGCTGCCCGTGCCGCCTACAACACGCTGACGAAGGACGAGAAGGATCTGGTAAGCAACTACGATGATCTGGAGGATGCCGAGGAGGCCTACGAGGACTTCGCCGCGGCAAAGACGGTCATGGATCTTATTGCCGCTATCGGCAAGGTAACCACCGGTTCGGAAGCGAAGATCCTGAAAGCCAGAAACGCTTATGAAAAGCTGACACCGGCACAGAAGAAGCTGGTGAGCAACTACGATGATCTGGAAGATGCTGAGGAAGAACTGGAAGAGGCCAAGGTGGAATACGTTGAGGACCTCATTGCTTCCATCGGTACGGTAACGAAGGACTCCAAGCAAAAGATCGACCGGGCAAGAAGTGCCTATAACGGATTGAGCGCCTCCAACAAGAAGGCCGTCCGCAATCTGAATGTACTGCTGGCTGCCGAGGAGGCCTACAAAAAACTGGATGAGGAACCCGCCGACAAAAAGACTTCGGAGACGGTGAAAGATCTGACCGTTATCGCCGGTAAGGTGGACAAGCAGATCGAGAGCATTACGGAGGAATCCACCACAGGCGAGATTTTGGATATTCTCTTCGCCTATGAGACGCTGACCGAGGGGGAAAAGGCGGCCATCGGCAAAACCAATACGGTGGCATTCCTGAAACAGCAGGTAGCACAGGAAATTCAGACCGATGCCAAGACCGGCATCGGCGTGTCCGGTGTGGATTGGCATATCCGTATTGCTGTGGAAGATCCGATGGACATTGCAAAGGTGCAGAGCCTGCAGGAAACGCTGGGCAAGAACACCATGCTGGGCCTGTGGGACATCCATCTGGAGGATATTCAGCAGAGCGCGGAGATCCAGCCCGATGGCACCGTGCTGGTGAAGATCCCGCTGGCATTGCTGAGCGACTTTACCGCCTTTGACGGCCTGGCGGTGGTCCACTATGCCGATGACGGCACGGTGGAATATTTGAACAGCACCGTGATCGGTGACTGCATCGCCTTTAACGCCGTCGAGTTCTCCTATTACGCCGTGGTGGGCTACATGGGCGCCTCCCCGCTGGACGGTATGATGAGCGATGAGGCAGACGGTGCCGCCGTCACGCCCTGGATCATTATCGGCTGCTGTGCGGTGGTGCTGCTGGGTGCTGCTGTATATCTCGGCAGCAAGAACAGAAGGCAAAAGGCCGGCGAACAGATCGGCTGACAACCAATGAGGATGTGATCGCGCTATGTCAAAAGAACTTGTCAACGGAAATTACTATCTGATCAGCGTTGTACTGATCCTGTTGTCGATCGTTGTGTTTTTCTTCTCCTACGAGAAGAAAAAGCCGCAGGCGCGGGAACTGGTGACGCTGGCGGTCATGTGCGCTATTGCCATCGCCTCCCGTGCCGCCTTCGCCATGGTGCCCTTCTTCAAGCCCATGTCGGGGATCATTATGATCACCGGCATGGCCTTCGGCCCCGGTGCGGGATTCCTGACGGGTGTTGTCAGCGCCTTTGTCAGCAACTTTATCTTCGGTCAGGGCCCTTGGACGCCGTGGCAGATGTTTGCCTACGGTGTGGCGGGAGCCTTGGCGGGATTCCTCTGCAAAAAGAAGGTCATGCATGAGGAAAAGAAGCTGCGAACCGCGATTTTCGGCTATCTCATCGTGCAGGTGATCGTCGGCCCTATTTTGGACGTCTGCTCGATCTTCACCATGGGCCAGTCTGTAAGCAGTTCCTACGCCCTCGCGATTTTCACTTCCGGCTTCGTGCCCAATCTTATCCACGGCATTGCCACGGCGCTGACGCTGTTGCTGCTGGCCAAGCCCATGATGGAAAAACTCAACCGTATGAAGGTGAAGTACGGCATGATGAGCACGGATAACGGTGAGTGGGAGGATGTATAATGCGGTTTGACAGCTACCATCCCGCCATCAACTTGCTCTATTTTGCCGCGGCGATCGCCTGTACCGTGACATTCAACCAGCCGGTTTTCCTCTGCATTTCCTTTGCCTGCGGATTTTTGTACTCCGTAAAGTTGAATGGATGGAAGAATCTGCTTTTCAATGTGTGTCTTGTGTTTCTGGCAGCTGCCTACGGCGGTTGGTATGCCTCTTACAACCACTTCGGTGTCACCAATCTGCTGAGCAACTACATTGGAAACCAGATCACGCTGGAATCACTGGCATACGGGTTGACATTGGGCCTCATGGTGGCAACCGTGATCATGTGGCTGTGCTGCATCTTTACGCTGATTACCACGGATAAGGTGGTCTATCTTCTGGGACGGATTTCGCCGAAATTGTCCCTGTTCCTGTCGATCCTTCTCCGCGCCGTTCCGCGGATAAAAACGAGGACGAGGCGCATCGAGATCTCCCGCGAGGGGATCGGCCTCGGTGTGCGCCAGGGAAACCTCTGGCAGCGGCTGCGACATCTTCTGTCGTTAATTTCCACCCTGATCACATGGACGATGGAGGACTTCGTAGAAAGCGCCAGTTCCATGAAAAGCCGTGGATACTCGTTGAAGGGGCGCACCGCCTTCTCGATTTATCGCTTTGATAACCGCGATCGCGCGTTGGTGATTGCCCTTTTCTGGTGCCTGGTGGCGGTGATGATGGCGGTACTTTTCGATCAGACGACGATGTATTTCAAGCCCGCGTTGGTGATGAATCGAATCACGCCTCTATCCTATGTCTTTTACGGGGCGTATGCCGTCTTTTTGCTGTTGCCGCTTGTGCTGCAAGTGGCAGGCGAGTACAAATTCCGCAAGTGCAGAGCGAGCATCCGTTCCGACGATGGCGCGGCATCGCGCCGTATCTGAACAAACATTGCCACAGTGGCGAACGTCACTGTGGCAATAAAACGACACATTTTGGCATCCCCCATGCGGTAACAGCGCAACAGGGGAGAGCCGTTTCCGGTTTCTTATTTTGCATAAAAAAAGACATACACCACCATTCCAAAGAATGGTGGTGTACGGCTTATTAGGAGATTATTAAACATTTATACCGCCAGGTACTGCGGGTATAAAGTTTTTGCGTGCAATTCAGCGTGCGGATCAGTCCACCTTGGTCCACTGCTTGGAAGCGGCAGACTTGGCGACGGCCTCGCAGACGCGGTCAACGCGATAGCCGGTGGCGAAGCAGGTGGTGGGCTCCACGCCGCTCTCGATGCTCTTGCCCAGCTCGTAGGCCTCGATGGCCTTCAGCTCGCCGTAGCCGATGTTCATGCCGGAGATGTTCCAGGTGCACTCGCCATGGGGATGAGCAGGACCGGTGTAGATGGTCTTGAAGCCGCGGCGGTCGTCGCCATCCTTGGCGAAGCAGACCTGCAGCTCATTCAGGCGCTCGTAGTTCCAGTAGATGGAGCCCTCGGTGCCGTGGATCTCCAGGGTGATGTAGTTGTGACGGCCCCAGGCGTTACGGGTGGCCTCGATGCTGCCGACAGCGCCGCCCTCGAACTTGCACAGGAACATGACCTCATCGTCCACGTCCACGGGCTTGCGAACAGCGTTCTCATCCAGCTTCACGGTACCCAGCAGGTCCACGCCGCCTTCCTGAACGGGGCGCTCCTTGATGTAGGTCTCCATGTTGGACACCACCTCGGTGATGTTGCCGCCCATGTACTGTGCGATGTCGATGACATGGCTGGCGATGTCGCCCAGCGTACCGGCACCGGCGGTCTCCTTCACGAAACGCCAGGACAGGGGGGAGTTGGGATCGGCAGACCAGGACTGCAGGTACTGGCAGCGGATGTTCAGCAGCTTGCCGATGGAACCCTCGTCGATGAACTTACGAGCCTGATCCAGAGCGGGCACGCGGCGATACTGATAGCCGCACATGGAGATGACGCCCTTGGCCTTGGCCTTCTCGGCAGCGTCAGCCATGCGCTTGGCGTCGGCGGAGGAAGCGGCGATGGGCTTCTCGCACCAGACGTGCTTACCGGCCTCGAGAGCGGCCACAGCGATATCGGCGTGGGCGTTGTTGGGGGTGCAGATGCAGACCAGATCGATCTCGGGATCGGCGACGATATCGCGCCAATCGGTGCAGCAGTTCTGATAACCGAAGCGAACCTTGGCATCCTCTGCGATCTCGGGAACGATATCACAGACGGTCTTGAAGACGGGATACACGGGAGCGGGCCAGAACAGCTTGGGCATGTTGGACAGAGCGACAGTGTGGGCCTTACCCATAAAACCGGCGCCAACCAGTGCGACATTGATAGACTTCATGTTATAATCCTCCTAATTAAAATAAATGAAAACAACAAATCACGAACAATAGAGCGGGGATCAGTTCTTTTTCTTGTTGGCCACGTTGCTCAGTGCAACGGCCAGCACGATGATGGCACCGCTGACGATGGTCTGCTCTGCAGAGGACAGACCGGCCAGCACCAGTGCGTTGTTGATCATACCCATCAGCAGGGCGCCCACCAGCGTACCGATGATGGAGCCGCTGCCGCCGCTCATGGCGGCGCCGCCCAGCACGACGGCGGCGATCACGGACATCTCATCGCCGTCACCGAAGGTGTAGCGGCCGGACTGCATTCTGCCGGCGTACATCACGCCTGCGAAAGCGGCAAAGGCGCCGGACATCATGAACACCCACATCTTGATGCGCTTGGTGTTGATACCGCTGTAGGAAGCGGCGGTCTCGTTACCGCCAACGGCCAGCACATAACGGCCGAAGGGAGTCTTGTTAAACACAAAGAAGCCCACCACGAAGAACAGCACCATCCAGGCGATCAGGATGGAGATGGGGCCGATGTAGCCGGTACCGAAGATCTGGTTGAAGGTGTTGTTGGTGATGGGGACGGCGGCGGTATCGGTGACCTTCATGGCCATACCGCGGACCACCTGCATCATACCCAGCGTTGCCAGGAAGGAGGGCAGACCCAGACGGGTCACCAGCAGACCGTTGATGCAGCCGATGAGGATGCCGAAGGCGATGCTGGCCAGCAGGGCAAGGATGATGTTGCCGGTGCTGCGCAGCGTCAGTGCGGCGATCATGGCGCTCATAGCGGCCACGGAGCCGACGGTCAGGTCGATCTGACCGCAGCCGATTACAAAGGTACCTGCCACGGCCATCACGCCCACCATGGCGGTCTGGCGCAGAATGTTCAGCAGGTTGGGGCCCAAAAAGCCTTTATCATGGAGAACGACAGAAAACAGCGCAAACACCACGATAAACACGATGTATACCATCAGCTTTCCCCATGGGATGGTCGTTGTGCGCTGGTTAATTCCTTTGAATTGCATTCTGAAGCTCCTCCTCGGTTTTTATTTCTTTTCGGGGTAATACACCCGTAATTTTTCCGTCGAAAATCGTGATGATCGTATCGCACACCGCCATCAGCTCCGCCAACTCGGAAGAGACGAACACAACGGCGTTTCCGGCATCGGCAAAGTCGCGGGTAATCTTGATTACTTCGCTCTTGGCACCGATGTCCACGCCGGCGGTGGGCTCGTCGAACATCATCACGCGCGGCTGAGAATTCAGCCATTTGGCAATAACCACTTTCTGCTGGTTACCGCCGGAAAGAAGCTGGATCACTTTGTTGATGCCGTCGGTCTTGACGCTCAGGCTGCGAACGTTTTCCTCTACCAACTGCTCTAACTTCTTATCATCGCAGAACAGCTTGCCCTTCTTCACTCGATGGACAATGGAGAGGACGGCGTTTGCTTTCACCGTGTGCATCAGCACCAGGCCCTGCTTGCGGCGGTCTTCCGGAATCAGAGCAAAGCCATGCTTTACGGCCTCTGTCGTATTGCGGCAGGAGATCTCTTTTCCGTCCAGCCAGATCTTGCCGCCCTTTTTCTTGCGCAGACCGAACAGCGTTTCCAGAATCTCTGTACGGCCGCTGCCCATCAGACCTGCAAAGCCGACGATCTCGCCGGGCTTGACAGAGAAGCTGATGTCATCAATTTTGTCGTTTACTTTCAGGTGCTCGACCTTCAGCAGATCGGGCGCCTCTGTATCATAGCTGCGTTCCACCCATTCAAAACGGCTGGAACCCTCTTCCGTACCCATCATGTAGGATACCAGTTTGGAAAGCGTCAGTTCGCTGACCTCTTTCGTCGTCACAATGGCGCCATCCTTCAGCACGGTGACACGATCCGCGATAGAGAGGATCTCGTTCATGCGGTGGGAGATGTAGACCATGGAAACGCCGTTTTCTTTCAACTGCCGCATCATGGCAAACAGCTGGACAGTTTCGGAGTCAGAAAGGGCTGCCGTGGGCTCGTCCAGAACGAGAATACGCGCGCCCTTGGAAATCGCCTTGGCGATCTCTACCATCTGGCTCATGCCTACGGAGAGAGAAGATACCACAGCGTTCGGTTTGATGTCGATGCCAAGTGTATTCAAAACCTCACCGGCCTTCTGATCCATGGCTTTCGTATCCCGGAAAATTCCCTTTTTGATCTCGTCGTTCAGGAACATATTTTCTGCCACAGTCAAAGACTGCACCAGAGAAAGCTCCTGGAAAATCATGCTGATTCCGGAACGCTTTGCGGTGGTGATACCGCGGATATCGACCTCTTTGCCGTCGATCTCGATGGTTCCGGCATCCTTTGTATAAACGCCGGTCATAATCTTCATCAGAGTGGACTTGCCGGCGCCGTTACCGCCGACCAGTGCGTGGATCTCGCCCTTTTTCAGCTCGAACCCCACGTCGTTGAGCACCTTGACTCCGTTGAAGGATTTATGGATACCGGACATCTTCAGTACATGTTCAGCCAAAGATTGGTCCCTCCTGCAAAATGTTTCTCTTTCCCCTTCGGCCTATCGTAAGGCGCCGGGGCGGATGCCGCTGCCGCTGTATCTGAAAAAGATGGGCAGTTGCACCCATAGGGGACGCACCACAAATGTGGTGCGTCCCCGGTTTTCAGGTGACGTTTAACAGCAATTACTTGCCGGCAGCCTCGACCAGCCAGTCGGGAGCAGCAACGTAGTAGACCTCTTCATAGGCCTGCAGGATGTTCTCCTGGTCAACACGCAGAGCAGCAACGGCGACGTAAGCGGGAGCTTCCTTGCCCAGCAGGGAGTAAGCAGCGCACATAGCCTCAGCAACACCCTGGTCATAGGGACGCTGAGCGCCCAGACCCAGAACGTTACCGGAAGCGATCTCCAGAGCAATGTTGTTGCCCAGGTCGATGGTGGACAGCTTGGTGGTCTTACCGGCGGAGCGGACGCTGGAGAGCACGCCCTCGCAGGGGATATCCCAGTGGCAGAAGATTGCATCAACATCGGGATACTGGGTCATGATGGCGTCACCCTGGACGTCGCAGGTACCCTCGTTCAGGAAGCCCTGCTCGGTAACGATGGTGATGCCGGGATACTTCTCGGCCATGGTGGTCTTGAAGGCGTCGTAACGCTGGTTGGTGACGAAGAAGTCGGTGTCATAGAACACGGTACCGACGGTACCCTCACCGTTCAGGGCCTCACCGATCAGCTCGGCGGCGATGATGCCGTTACCATAGTTATCGGCGGAGACGGCGGAGACATAGTCCTTACCGGCGGTCATGCCGGCGGCAACGTTATCCATAAAGACCAGCTTGATGCCAGCAGCGGAGACGCGCTTGAAAGCGTCAGCGGTAGCGGTAGCATCGGTGGGGATGGAAACGATGACGTCGGGGTTCAGAGCCATGACGGTCTCCAGGTCGGCGACCTGCTGCTCAGCGGAGAAGTCAGCGTCGGTCACAGCCACGACCTCGATGCCCAGGATCTCGAAGGCAGCCTTCAGACCGGCAACCTGAGAGGTGGACCAATCGTTACCGCCGTAGTGCAGGCAGATAGCAGCCTTGTAGCCGCCGGCGCGGATCTGGTTGATCTCAGCCTCGGTCAGAGCCAGGGTGTCAGCGTGGACAGCGGTCTCACCATTGGGGCCGGTGGAGATGATCTCGTCGTAATCGGTAGCGGCGGTGGTCATCTTCTTGTACAGATCGGTAGCCTTCAGTTCCTCAGTGATGTCGGTGCTGACACCGGCGTCGGGAGTAGCGGCACCGTCATCGACGGGAGCCTTCTCGCCGCAAGCCACCAGGCTCAGAGCCATCACGAGAGCGAGAAACAATGCAAACAGTTTCTTCATTTTTCTTTCCTCTTCTTTCTTAAATTTATAATTGAACACATAAGATCTTCTTACATGAGCAATCCCTTGAGATAGTCATAGCTGGTCTGGCAGGCTTCCACGGGATCACCGGCATAGCCGTCCACTTCCACCAGCCAGTCGCCTTCATAGCCGCGCTCCTTCAGGTATTCGATGACACCCTTGATATCCACGCTGCCGGCGCCCAGAGGAGCAAAACCGTTCTGGTTCAGGTCCTTCAGGTGCACGAAGGAAATGCGGTCGTAGTACTTCTTGACCACTTCCATAGGATCACCGCCGCCGGCGGCAATGTGTGCCAGGTCGGGGCAAATATCGATGGAGGTCAGGGCGAACAGCTTATCGATCTGCTCGGGAGCCTGTGCCATGGAGCCCAGATGGGGGTGATAGCTGGCCTTGATGCCGTAGGATTCGATGAGAGCCTTGGCCATGTCCAGACCCTCGGCCAGCAGCTTGTAGTCATCCTCCTGGATGCCCTTGGCGCGGATGGCGCCGCCGCAGATGCCGATGTAGCTGACACCGATCTCCTTAGCCAGACGGGCCACTTCCTCAATGTGGGCCATCTCGTCTTCCAACGCATCCTTATAAATAAAGTTGGCGCCCACGCAAACGCTCATCATCTCCACGCCGTTATTCTGCAGCATGGCCTTGAGCTCGTCCATGTTGTCGGCGTACTTGGTCAGGTTGCCCTCCAGCACCTCGATATAGCGGAAACCGACGTCAGCAATCTTTTTGATCGTATCGGCGTCATCGCACATCGTGAGGTAGCGAATGTCCTTCACGCTGGTAACGCCACCGCCGGAACCCACCAGGGGACCGAAGCCGTTTGTCATGTAACCCAGTTTCATAACGTTTCCTCCTTAAAAGCAATCGTTCGACCCGTGTTCTCGGAGTCTTGTTTTCTATATTTTTCTATATTTCTTTTGTTCGATAACTCGTAGTGCTAATTTACCATCCTTATAGCTGCGTGTCAACATGTTAGCACATTTTCTCTTTATTTTCGTCGAAATTATGAAACAACCAATGCAATATTTGTGCTTTTTGCACGCTATTTTTTTGTTGCGCAAATTCTTGTTCTTTGTTAAAATGTTTTTATCGAAAAGAGGGGATAATTTATGCCAACAATACGCGATATTGCAAGGGTGGCCGGAGTCTCCATCTCCACCGTTTCTCACGTGGTAAATAAGACCCGCTATGTGAGTCCGGCCCTTGTTTCCCGTGTCGAACAAGCCATCGCCAGTTTCGACGCGCCGCCGAATTTTGTAGTAAAAAAGAAGATGTCCGAACAGACTGCAAGTGCGGTTCGCCCCTTCGTGACGCTGATTAATACCGGGCGTCGGGATAAAATCTTCGAGGGCAATCTTGAAAACGAACTCTCTGCCGCCGGTCTCACCATGCTGACGCTTCCCTGTACCGGTTTCGAGGAGAAAACAGCCTGTCTGGAGATGCTGAAACACCCCCGCTGCGCCGGCGTTGTTTTCTGGGCAGAAAACAACAGCGAACAAATCGACCCCGAACTGCTGCAGCTCCCGCTGCCCGGTATCGTAGCAGGCTTTTCGGATCGAAATGACAGCGACGAAACCGACGCCGTGTTCGCTGATATCGCCGACGGTACCCATCAGGCGATTTTGCACCTGCTGCGAAGCGGCCATGAGCAGATCGCGTTTCTCGGTCTCGATCCCAACGCCGCACTGGATGCCTACCGCGAGACCGTCGGGGAGTTTGGCATCCCCTACAGCAGCGAACTTGTTTTTCTGGGTCTGGACGAGGAGCAGCTGCTCTTCTCCTCGCTGGATACACTGTTCCAGCAGGCTATGCCGCCCACGGCGCTGTTTGTGGCGCAGGCCGACATCGTCGTGCCGCTGCTGCGGTATCTGGAGGCCAACAACATCCGCTGCCCCGAGGATGTCTCGATCGTCTGTCTGGGCGATTTCGACTGGGCTTCGCTGTACAAACCCGCTATCGCCACCATTCCCATCGGTCGGGCGAAAATGGCAAAGTACGCCGCCGAGCGGCTCAAGGCGCAGATCGTGCACCACAAGAGCGTCACCGCCCAAAAAATGCGGTTTCCCACCAAGCTCTTCCTGCGGGCCTCTACCGCCGGTATTCCCCGCGGCCCCTTCGGTGAGCGTGGTGCCGAACTGTGCGATCTGCAGCTCACCGTTTCGGAAAAGGCGCAGATCATCGAGGGAAAGCACTCCGCGGCCATCTCTTTCCACTATACGGGCCGCGCTTTCGACAAGCTGCTGATCAAGGGCTTGAGCGATGTGTTCCGCCCGCTGGGCATCAACATCATCGCCACCGCCGATGCGCATTTTGACCCCGTGCTGCAAAGCCGCCAGCTGGAGAGCTTCAGCCACTTGCAGCCCAGCATCGTCGTGGGTATGCCCACCGACGACTCGCTGACTTCCGAGCCGTTCCGCAACCTGATGGGCGCGTCCAAACTGGTTTTCCTGGGCCATGTCCCGCAGGGCTTCACCCCGAAGGACTACGTCTCCTGCATCTCCGTCAACGACCGCGAATACGGCCGCTACGCAGCGCAGGCATTGGTGGAGCAGATGCATCACAACGGCGTCTCCAACGTGGGTATGCTGGTGCGCGGCGGTCACTTCTTCGCCACCCATCAGCGGGACAGCGCCGCCGAACAGCTGTTTTCCGAACGCAGCGACATCAAGCTCTGCGGTATTGCCCGCTTCGAGTTGGAGCAGAACGCCTACACCGCCACGCTGGATCTGATGCGCCGCCATCCCGAGATCAGCGGTCTCTACGTCTCGTGGGAGGGCCCTGCCATGGAGGCGCTCCGCGCGCTGCAGGAGCTGGGTCGCAGCGATGTGACCATCTCCACCTGCGATCTGGAGCATAAATCCGCCATGGTGTTCGCCGCGCAGGGGATGATCCAGAACATCAACGCCCAGCGCCCCTACGAGCAGGGCCGCGCCGCCGCGATGGCCGCCGTCATCTCCCTCCTTGGCCGCGACGTCCCCTCCTATATCGCCGTAGAACCGGTGAAGATCACCCATACCAATCTGCTGAAGATGTGGCAGGAGATCTACAAGGAAGAGGCGCCCGCCGATCTGCGTGAGTGTTTGCGCCAGAGCGCGAACTACACCGAACCGGAGCTGGATTAACGGCTCACCCACCTTATAGCATACATTTCTGTTCTGCAGAAAACCTCTGCAGAACAGAAAAAATTACCCTCACATAAAACAACAGGAAAATATAGAGAAAGGTAGAAAACAAACTATGGAAAAATTCAATGTTGGTCTGATCGGCGCCGGCTTTATGTCCAAGGCGCACTCCATCGCCTACAGCGGCATGCCCATTTTCTTCCATCCCGCACCGGCGCAGCCCGTGAAGATGACGCTGGTGGACTCCAACCTGCAGGCGGCACAGGCCGGCGTGGAGCGCTTTGGTTTCCAGAAGTACTCCACCGACTGGCGTGACATCGTCAACGACCCCGACATCCATGTGGTGGACATTTGCACCCCCAATAATGCCCATGCCGAGATCGCCATCGCTGCTGCCAAAGCCGGTAAGCACATCCTGTGCGAGAAACCGCTGGCACTTACCAGCGACGAGGCCAGAGCGATGTATCTGGCCGCCAAGGAGGCCGGCGTGACCACCATGGTGGCCTTCAACTATCGCCGCACCCCCGCCATCCAGTTGGCAAAGCGCTACATCGATGAGGGCGCGATCGGCCGCATTCTGGATTTCCGCGGCACGTATCTGCAGGATTGGTCTGCCGATCCCAACTCTCCGCTGTCCTGGCGTTTCCAGAAGAACATCTGCGGCAGCGGCGCACTGGGTGATATCGGCACCCATGTGGTGGATATCATCCGCTTCCTGGTGGGCGAGTTTGACAGCGTCAACGCCCGCACCGCCACCTATATCCCCTCGCGTCCTCTGCAGACCGGCGCTGCCGACAGCCTCGGCAACAGCAAGGGCTGCAACAATTCCCCCCGTGGTGCTGTGGATGTGGATGACCAGTGCTGCTTCATGGTCAACTGCAAAAACGGCGCCTTCGGTACCATCGAAGCCACCCGTAACGCCTGGGGCCGCAACAACTTTATCACCGTGGAGATCCACGGCACCGAGGGCTCTATCTATTTCAACTACGAGCGCCGCGACGAGCTGCAGGTCTGCTTCGCCAGAGACGGCGATGACCGCCGCGGTTTCCGCACCGTGTATACCGGCCCCAACCACCCCTACGGTGAGGGTCTGTGGCCCATTCCCGCACTGGGCATCGGCTATACCGAGACGAAGATCATCGAGTGCTACGATTTCTTCCGCGCCATTACCACCAATACCCAGCCCTCTCCCTCTTTCCGCGACGGTTACGCCGTGGAGCTGATTGCAGACGCCGTTCTCCGCTCTGCACAGACGCACAACTGGGAAAAGGTGCAGGAGATCGAAGACTGATCTTCCCACAAACACCACTACACGAGAAATGACAAGAAAGGATGAGCTTTATGAAATTGGGTTTTGTCAGCGCCATTCTGGATGGCTGGACCTTTGAAGAAATGATCGACACCGCCCAGGAGATGGGATTTTCCTGCGTGGAAGTGGCCTGCTGGCCCGCCGGTAAGGCTGAGCGCCGTTATGCCGGCGTCAGCCACATCGATGTGACCAATACGTCCGAGGAGTACCGTCAGTACATTCTGGACTATTGCAAAAACCATCAAGTGGAGATTTCCTCTCTGGCCTTCTATCCCAACGCCCTCGATCCTGAGAAGGGCCCTGCCGCTGTGGAGCATCTGTATCACCTGATCGAGATGAGCGCCCTGCTGGGTGTCAATATGGTCACCACCTTCATCGGACGCGATCAGAATAAGACTGTGGAGGAGAACATTGCGCTGGCCAAGGAAGTCTGGACTCCCATCCTGACCTACGCCAAGGAAAAGGGCGTGAAGGTGGCCATCGAGAACTGCCCCATGCTCTTCGGCGCCGATCAGTGGCCCGGTGGTCAGAACATCTTCACCACGCCCGCCAACTGGGAGAAGATCTTTGAGGTGCTGCCCTTTGACAATCTGGGCATCAACTACGATCCCAGCCACTTCATCTGGCAGATGATCGATTACATCAAGCCCATCTATCAGTTCCGTGACAAGATCTTCCATGTCCACTGCAAGGATATTAAGCTTTATCAGGACAAGCTGAATCAGGTGGGCGTCATGGCCTATCCGTTGGAGTTCATGTCTCCCAAGCTGCCCGGTCTGGGTGATGTGGATTGGGGCAAGTATATCTCCGCCCTTACCGACGTTGGTTACGACGGACATGTCTGCATTGAGGTGGAGGACAAGGCCTTTGAGAGCAGTCGGGAAAAGGTGCTGGATTCTCTGCGCCTGTCCAAGCGGTATCTGAAAAATTTTGTTGAGTAAACAAGACGCAAGATAAAAAAATAGCCCGCCAGGGAGCAGGTCCGGTAAAAACGGACGATCTATACCGATCCTGCCCTGCACAAAACAAAACACCACCCCATTCGGGTGCATCTGTCAAGGAAAAGTAGACACTAAAAACACCATAGTTTTAGAAGCCCAGTTCGGTCTTGTACTGAACTGGGCTTTTATAGCCCAGAGCGGCTACAGGCCGCTCGTAATTATAGTAATGAACATACTCGTCAAGAAGCTTAGGAACATCCTTTCGATTTCTACAGGTTGTCCGCTGCCGTTGAGCACCAGCCTGAACTTGTCATCATAGAGATAGATCTTATTCAGGAAGATATTGATAACGGCGCGGCGGTTAAGGGGATCATCGAAGTAATCCGAAAGAAATTGACTATAAGCAAATGGGCAGGAACGCTGTATACGCTTTCCTGCCCAGTGTCCATTTGGGGTAAAAATTAAGTTTTTGAGAAATTGATCTTGAGATGAAACGGACTTGGCAAGCAGTGCACGACGGTACCCACTCGTGCATTTTGTGAAATTCCGGTCCCACCGTCATTTCACAAAATCTTGCTGGGCAACATCCCAGACCCTTTAACAATTTCAAAGAAATTGGCTGCGCGCCTGCGGCACTTAAATCTACAATACACGCCTGTTTACCGAATACTTTTTCTGCCTGATGCCATCATAAATACAGACGACCACACATCTTCCAAGAGTTCACTATCCTTTTATAAAACGAAAAAGAACCATAACTACCAGTCTTAAGTAGCTATGGCTCTTTCTTTATTATGCTCTTGTATCAAACAGCACGGAAATGGTAGTTCCCTTATTCAGTTCACTTTCCACGGTGATCTTGCCGTGGTGATACTGAACGGCGTGCTTTACGATAGATAATCCAAGGCCGGTGCCGCCGGACTGTTTGGAATGGCTCTTGTCCACACGATAGAATCGCTCAAACACTTTGTCCTGATGTTCGGGAGCAATACCGATGCCGGTATCACTGACGCTGATCTTCACAGCGCCCTGCTGCTCTGTAACAGCAACCTCCACTTTGCCGCCGGGGTTGTTGTACTTAATGGCATTGTCGCAAAGGTTGTAAACGACCTCGTACAGCAATCTGCGGACACCGTTGATGACACCGTCATCGCCGGCTACTTCCAAAGAAACATCTTTCATCTTTGCGGCATCAGACAGAGTCTCACAAACTTCTTCCGCAAGAACTTTCAGCGATACATCCTCCCGGGGCATTTCTGCACCTTCATCCAGTTCAGACAGGCGAATAATATCGTCAATCAGGAAGACCAGTCTGGATGCTTCCTTACGGATATGTCCGATGAAGCGAGGAACATCCTCATCTTTCACGATACCGTTTTCCATCAGCTCCGCAGAGCCAATAATGGACTGCAACGGGGTTTTCAGTTCGTGGGATACATTGGCGGTAAATTCCTGACGGTGCTTTTCTGCATTTACCTGTTCGGTAATATCGAAGGCCAGAATAACCATGCCGTGATTATTACCGTCAGAATCAATGCGGCTGAGATCGAACTGATACTCTCTGCCGTTTTTCTTGGTACGGAAATCAGAGTGTCCCTGAGCGTTCGCTTCTTCCAACGCCATACGCATATTCTGCTTACGTTCAATGGTCAGGAAGCCTTCTCCGACACAAGCATTGCCGGTGCCGAACAGCGTTCTAGCCGCAGG
>JAFYVA010000003.1 GCA_017549325.1 Oscillospiraceae bacterium | reverse complement strand
GGCCAGCAGGCTCATGATCATCAGGCCGGTGAGCAGCACGAGCTGGAAGGAGTCGGCAGTGGCGGGAGCTTCCAGCTTCTCCATGGCGATCTCGGCGGCCTTCAAGGTTTCGATGTTGCTCACCTGGGCCTTCTGCTCGGCGTTCAGGGACTCATAGGCGGCCTTGGCGGCGGCGATGGCGGCCTTATCTTCCTTGGTCACTTCACCGATGGCGGCGATCATGTTCTCCACGGCGAGGGCAACAGCACTCTTCTCTTCCACTTCGCACACCAGAGCGGCGCTGAAGTTCTTGAGCTGCTCGTTGCGCTCAGCGTCCTTGTTATCAGCAATACCGGTACCGTAGGCCACAGCGGAGATCTCGTAAGCGGCCAGGTCAGCTTCCACGGTCTGGGCGACGGCATCGGGGGTGAAGGTCAGTTCCACCACATTGGCAGTGGGAGACTCTTCGCCTTCCGCAGCGGCAGCCACCTTCTCGGTCAGGGTGACAGCAACCTTGTCGTACATCTTGAACAACTGCTGGGCATTGGCCAGCTTCATGGTGTTGGCAGCCTCATCGGTGATAACCAGCAGGTCCGCCTTCTTGCTCAGCTGGCCGTCGATGGCCTTCTGGATACCGCCGGCGATCAGACCGGTGCACATCTTCAGACGGTCATAGCTGTAGTTGTTCTCGATGGTATCGGCGGAAGAGTGGTTGATCGCCTCGATATCGTCATCTTCGTCGGTGACGACGATCATGCTGGCGGCATCAATGCCGGCTTCCTGGAACTTCTGGTGGTCGGAGGAACCGTACTTGAAGATACGCACATTCTCAATACCCACGGCCCAGGTGATGTTCTTGGCACCGTCGGTGACCAGGTAAGCGGGCAGGTTCAGAGTCAGGGCCTTGGCAGTCTGGCCTCTGCCGCAGTAGATATCCATAGACACGGCGTTCAGGGGAGCATTGCCGCCGGCAGGTTGAATGGCACCCAGCATATCCATATTCAGGTTGATAGCGATGGCCTTCTCCTCGGGAGTAAGGCTGTTAATGATATACATGGATCCCAGCATGCCGCCGCCTTCTTCAGCGCCCACGGCTGCAAACATCAGCTTGATGTTGCCGTGGTCTACCTTGGAAAACATATTGGCCAATTCGATGCAGGCGGACACGCCGGTGGCGTTATCGCTGGCACCGGGAGCAGCGATGACGCTGTCCAGGTGAGCAGTGACAATGATGATAGCATCGGGATCGTCCGTGGCAGCAGCCTTGGTGGCGATGACGGCGTTGGTGTTGGTCTTGGTGCAAACTTCCATGCTGGTCAGCTTGTCGGCCTGGGCAATGGCCTTATCCAGGAAATACTGGGTAGTGACCACACAGGGGATCGTCAGCGCGTTCATGTCCTCCATGTCAGCCTTGGCGGGACTGGAGACCTTGATGCTATCCTTCTGGGCCAGCAGCAGACCCTTGACGGTCACGTCGGGGTTGGCGGCAGCGATCTGCTCCAGCAGGCCGTTGACGATGGCAGCAGTGGGCTTGCCTGCAATGGTAGCAGCGGCAATGATCTCACCGGAAACGCCCTCGGGAAGCGCGACCGCTTCGGCGGTGCCCACATTCACCAGCTTGGCGGTGATCTTTTCAAAGCTGCTGGGATAGCAGTTGCCGTAGATATCGGCGATACCGTCAGAGAAGGTCAGCATGCCGGAGTAACCGACTTTGCTCAGTTCAGGGGTAACCCACTGCACGTCGGTGTAGCCGAAGCTCTCAAACTGCGCCTTCACATAGGCGGCAGCCTTGGCTTCGTTGGGCGTACCGTACAGACGGGGACCGCACTCGTTTACCAGGTAATCCATACTCTTGTTCAGGGTGTCGGTTTCCTCGGCAGCGTGGACCGTGGCGATACCCATACAGGACAAGCACAGGCTGATGGCCAGAACCATCATGATCAGCTTTTTCCATATCTTTTTCATCTTTCTTACCTCCGCATGATTGGCGGATCAGCGTTGCACAGGAGCGGCGCGGTCCGTTTGTTGAAATGATGATACTGTATATAAATGCATATTGCAAGGGAATTTTTTGTATATTTATAATCTTTCCTTGTTCGCACAGTTTTGTCCAAAAGGACTCCTTTCCTTTTGGCTATTTTCACCAATCACTTTTCCTATATCGCAGGGAAACAGCGGCTATTCTCCCCTGCCAGGCGTGATTTTCTATGGGCGGTGTCCCGCTCGGCGCAGCAAAAATGCATATCAGCATGCATAAACGCCAAAAAAGAAGCCCTCCCGCGAGGGGAAGGCTTCCGGCATATCAGATGGTTTGGTCCCCGGCTTCGGCGGCCAGCTCGGCAGCCAGTTCCCGCTTGGCTTCTCTTTTTACGATAATTCTGTATCGAAGAGGGTGTAGAGTTGTGCTTCTTCCGCGGCGGACAAGTGGAGTCTGTCCACAATTTTAGGCAAATTATCTGCACCTCTTATCGTAACGGCTGTAGGAGCCACATATTCTTTGATGTGCTGCATAGCGAAGATAGCCATATTGGTGCCGCTACTCACATTACCCGTGTTGTCAAAGGCCTCGTAGTCAAAAACAAACTCTTCTCCATCCAACATTTCCAGTCTTAGCGTGACAGTTTTTGTACTTCCATATCGCCCGCCATAAAAGACCCCCTCCAGTTCCACCGCTGCGATCCGCTCCGCCCCATATGTCTCCTTTGGGCAACCCAGACGGCCGTACACCTCCACGCTGTTCTCCTCGGTAAGCACATAGGCAGGGGATATGGCCAGCAGGCCACTGAGCAGCGCGGCAAAGGACAGTGTCCACAGACACCTGAGCATCCTTGCCGTCTTTTTCCATCTCGCATTGGGGCAGCGGTTGGTTTCATAGTGGCCCAGTAACGGGTACACCTCGTTATACTGAGGTGGGCCGTATTTGACCTCCCGGTTGCCGAACACGGGATAGCGCTTCTGCTTCATCCAATAAAAAAGCAGCGACAGCACCATTCCAGCACAGCAGTACAGCAGCCAAAGTCCACTCATCCCAAACGCAATCACGCGACCGGACGCGAACATAATTTCTCGCGCAATCGCTGTTCCAGCTATCGTAATGACCCACGGACCAACAAAACATCCCCACACCATCGCATGGTAGAGGGCTTTATCTCCCAATGACAAGGGCGGCGCTTTGGGTTTTTTTCGCTTTCTCTTCGCCATTGCCTTGCCGCTCCTCTTTTATTTACTCTTCACTCTGTTTTCCCTGTTCCGCGGCCAGTTCCCGCTTGGCTTCGGCCAGCACCTTGCGGTCGTGCTTGGTGGTGAGCTGGGATTCATCGAACTTCTCAAAGAGATCCGGGCGGCGGCGCATGGTGCGCTTATAGCTCTCCTTCTTGCGCCAGTCGGCCACGTTGCCGTGGTGGCCGCTCAAAAGAACGGCGGGCACCTTGCGGCCATGCCACTCCTCGGGGCGGGAATACTGGGGATGCTCCAAAAGACCGTTCCAATGGGACTCCTCGGTATAGCAGCTCTCCTCCGGCAGGACACCGGGCACCATGCGGCACAGGCAATCAGCCAGGGCCATGGCGGGGATCTCGCCGCCGGTGAGGACGAAGTCACCCATGGAGATCTCCTCGTCCACGCACTCCTCGATAAAGCGCTCGTCAATGCCCTCATAGTGGCCGCAGACGATGATGAGCCGGTCGTACTGCTCCTTCAGCTCCCGGGCCACCGTCTGGTTGAGCACGCGGCCGCAGGGGGACATATAACTGGTATGGACGCGCTCCTCCGCCTCGTCGCAGATGTGCTGCCAGCAGCGATAGAGGGGGTCGGCCTGCATGACAGCGCCGCGGCCGCCGCCGTAAGGGTAGTCATCCACCTGCATCTGCTTGTTGGTGGTGTAGTCCCGGATCTGGTGGGCCACGATCTTCACATGGCCCCGGGCCTGGGCGCGGCCAATGATGGACTGGCCCATCATGGCCTCGATGGCATCCGGGAAGAGGGTCATGATGTCAATTCTCATCGGTG
>JAFYVA010000032.1 GCA_017549325.1 Oscillospiraceae bacterium | reverse complement strand
GCGGGCGATGGCAACGCGCTGCTGCTGGCCACCGGAGAGCTCGCAGGGATAGGCGCTGCCCTTGTCGGCAAGCCCCATTTTTTCCAGTAACGCTTCGGCGCGGCGGGTGGCGTCTTCCTTGCTGCGGCCTAAGACGCTGATCTGTGCATCCGTCAAATTCTTCATGACGGAGTAGTGGGGGAAGAGGTTAAAATTCTGGAACACCAGACCGAACTGGCTGCGGATCTTCTTCAGCGCATCCTTATCGGCGTAGACGCTGTGACCGCTTTCGTCGTTTTTGGCTGCATAATTGCCGGAATAGATCAGATCACCGCTGTCCATTTCGGTCAGCAGGGTGGCGCAGCGCAGCAGGGTGGACTTGCCGGAGCCGGAAGGTCCGATGATCGCAACGACCTCGCCCTCCTCAACGCTGAGGGAAATGTCCTCCAGAACATGCAGCTTCTGGTCATTAAACGCTTTTTTAATGTTCTTGATCTCCAATACTTTCATCACTGCTCCACCTCCTTACTGATAGTAGTTCAGGCGCTTCTCCACGCGCTCCATGACCCAGGCGACAGCGAAATTAAAGACATAGTAGAAAACACCGGCCACAAACAAGGTAACGATGCCGGGAGAATCGGGCGCCACGGCGATCTGCTTGGCGCGGGTGAACATTTCCACCACGCCGATGACATAGACAAGGGAGGTGTCCTTCACCAGGGTGATGACCTCGTTGGTGACGGAGGGCAGCACGCGCTTGACCATCTGGGGCAGGATGATCTTCACGAAGGTCTGGCTCTTGCTGTAGCCCAGCACCTCGGCCGCTTCGTACTGGCCCACAGGAATGGACTCAATGCCGCCTCGATAGATCTCAGCGAAATAAGCGGCATAGTTGATGACAAAGGCGACGATGGCGGCGATGAAGCGCCAGTTGGAGGGAACGGGAATACCAAAAATCAGGTTAGGTCCATAGAACACAACGATCAGCTGCAGCATCAGCGGCGTGCCGCGCATGATGGAGATATAGAATTTCACGATGGCTTGCAGCGGGGCAAATTTGCTGCGTCGGCCGAAAGTGATCAGCAGGCCCAGAGGGAGAGAGCCCAGCAGTGTCAGAAAGAAGATAGACAGCGTGGTCAGAAATCCCTGTCCCAGTTGCGCTACCATGGTTTGAAAGGTCATAAAAGTGTCCTCGTTTCCGTTGTTTTTTGTTCTGTAAAACCGCCGAATTGGGCGGAGGCAACGCCCCCACCCAATTCAAAGGTGTTATTTCAGTTGATCAGTTGCACATGCACAGGTTGTCGAGAACCAGACCGGCATCCACATACTTCTTGGCAATGTTCATCATGGTGCCGTCTTCCGCCATCTTCTTCAGCTCGGCGTTCACGGCGTCGCGCAGCTCGGTGTTGCCCAGCAGGAAGCCCACGGCATACTGCTCGGTGGAGATCGCCTCGTCCAGCATCACATAGTTGCTGCCGTTCTTGGAGATCTGATAGGCGGCCACGCCGATATCAGCAGCGATGGCATCCACGGTACCCTGCTTGAGCTCCAGGAAACCGTTATTGTAGTCGGGCAGTTCCACAACTTCCTTCAGGCTGCTCTTGAAAGCCTCGTTGCCGTTGATGGCGTCGGTGGCGGAAGAAGCGGCCTGAGACATCACGGTCTTGCCGGCCAGATCAGCCAGGCTCTTGATGCCGGAATCGGCCTTGACCACGATGACGATGCTGTTATCCACATAGGGATCGGACCAGGTGTACTCGCTCTCACGGCCGGTGTAAGTAAAGCCGTTCCAGATGCAGTTGATGTTGCCGGACTTCAGTTCGGTATCCTTGCTGTTCCAGTCGATAGCAACAGCTTTAAACTCCCAGTCCAGACGCTTGCACAGCTCCTCGGCCATAGCCAGGTCAAAACCGTCGTAGCTGCCGTCAGCGGCCAGGAAGCCGTAGGGGGGGAACTCTGCGTCGAAGCCGACGATCAACTTCTGCTTGCCGCTGTCCTTGCTGCCGCAGGCGGCCAGCAGGGAAACGGTCATGACCAGTGCCAGAGCCAGACTCAAAACTTTCATCATCTTTTTCATTTTCATATCCTCCATCATCTGAAGAGACGCGGTCGCGTCTTATGTTGTTGTAGCTATATTAGCACTTTAGCGAGATAATGTAAAGGGGTTAAGTAGATGAATTGCGGAGAAAAACAGCGGCAAAATTTGTTGAAATTGCACAAAAAGAAAGGGCGAGGCCGCCGGCGGTTGACGCCAGCGGCCTCATATCGTGATGCGAGCAAGTCTGTAAGCCGGGTTCTGTATTTGACAGTCATCTATCTAGCCGCTGCGTTGCCGCAGTGGTCAAGCCACCCCGGGAGCGGCCGGGCAAGCCTGTTGCTCCCATAGCGGTGTTGCTCCGGATAGAGTTTACAGCGACGGACACTTTCGAGCCGTCGGGTGAGCTCTTACCTCGCCTTTCCACCCTTACCTCTTGTGAGGCGGTATATCTCTGTTGCACTTTTCCTGAAGTCGCCTTCGGCGGGCGTTACCCGTTATCCTTGCCCTGTGGAGCCCGGACTTTCCTCATGAACAGGCTTTCGCCTTGTTCCCGCGACTGTCTGGCCTACTCGCGGTTCTATTTTACATAACGGCGACGGGAAAGTCAATGTTTCTGTGCGGAATTTCATTGAACTGGGAGGTGAGTTGGAGTATAATATGATTTGGATAACAATGCATTCCTTAGGAGGACCGGCAGATGTATTTGCAAGAATATCTTAATTCCCTGAAGGACCGTTCAGTGGCTGTCATTGGCATCGGCGTGAGCAATACGCCGCTGATTCGTCTGCTGCTGCAAAACGGCATTGATGTGACGGCCTGCGATAAGCGATCCCGCGCCGATCTGGGCACTCTGGCCGAGGAGCTGGAGCAGGGCGGCGCCAGACTGCAGCTGGGCGAGGATTATCTGGAAGGCCTTGACCAGGATGTGATCTTCCGCACGCCCGGCATGCGCCCCGACCTGCCGCAGCTGCTTGCCGCGCGGGAGAAGGGGAGCGTCATCACCTCTGAGATGGAGGTGTTTTTCGATGTATGTCCCTGCCCCATCATCGCCGTTACCGGCAGCGACGGTAAGACCACCACAACGACCATGATCGCCGAGCTCCTGCGTGCTTCCGGACGGAAGGTCCATGTGGGCGGCAATATCGGCAAGCCGCTGCTGGCGGAAGCCGGAGACATGGCCCCGGCGGACAGCGTGGTGCTGGAGCTCTCGTCCTTCCAGCTGATGACCATGAAGAAAAGCCCCCATATCTGCGTGCTGACCAATCTTTCGCCCAACCATCTGGATATGCACAAGGGTATGGAGGAGTACGTGGCCGCCAAGGAAAATATTTTCCTCTATCAAAATATGGACGATGTGGCGGTCTTTAATCTGGATAATGAGATCACCTGTGCGCAGTCCCGCCGCGCGGTGGGTGAAGTGCGGCTGTTTTCCCGCCGCAGCAGCGTGAAAAACGGTGTATACCTGCGCGGTGATGCGATCGTGCGCTGCCGTGACGGCGCGGAAACGGTGGTCATGACTACGGCAGATATCAAACTGCCCGGCATTCATAATGTAGAGAATTATATGGCAGCCATCGCCGCGCTGGACGGCCTGGTGGATGACGATACCATCCGCACTTTTGCCCGGGAATTCGGCGGTGTGGAGCACCGGATCGAGCTGGTCCGCACCCTGGACGGTGTGCGCTATTATAACGATTCCATTGCCTCCAGCCCCACCCGCACCATCGCCGGCCTGCGGGCGTTCCGGGAAAAGGTGATCCTCATCGCCGGCGGCTATGATAAAAATATCCCCTTCGATGTACTGGGCCCGGAAGTGGTGGAGCATGTGAAGGTACTGATCCTGTGCGGTGCCACGGCCCATAAGATCCGCGTGGCGGTGGAGAGCGCTTCCGACTACGCTCCCGGCAAGCCGGAGATTCTGGTGGCCGCTTCCCTGGCCGAGGCGGCCGGGATGGCCCGCGGCTGTGCCCGGGAGGGTGATGTGGTCACACTGTCCCCGGCCTGTGCTTCCTT
>JAFYVA010000002.1 GCA_017549325.1 Oscillospiraceae bacterium | reverse complement strand
TGAGGAGTCTTGACGATAACCTTGGTGGCCTTGCTCAGAGCGGCGGTAGCGGAACCCCAGGAGATAACACCGAAGGCCTTGGCCTCGTCGGCGGGGAAGCCGCCCATCCACTGATGGAAGACGGTGGTGACCACGACGTCGTCGTAGCCGTTCTTCTTCAGGTACTCATCGGTCAGCTCTTCCAGGGTGCGGATAGCGGCGACGTCCTGAACCAGGTTACCGCACTGGCCGTAGCCGACGGTGATGTTCTTGACGCCCTGCTCAGCAGCCAGCAGAGCCTCGATGATAGCGACAGCGTGAGACACGCAGGCGGGCACCAGAGTGCCGGTCAGGGGGCCGTAGGGCTCACGGTTGATGGAGACGCCGGCTTCCTCGTACAGACCGGTCAGACGGTCAACGTACTGCCAGTCACGGATGGTCTTCTCCATGGGAACGTTCTTAGCGTAGGGCAGGTTGTAGGAAATACCGCCGCCCTCGTAAGAGGTGAAACCACCGGCGTAGGTGATTTCGGTCAGCAGACGGGCGTCGGGGGTGCCGTGACGAACCTGAACGGGAGTGTGCAGGGACTCAACAACACGACGGCAGGCGGCCACGCCGTGGTTAACAGCGGGGAAGCCGTTCAGCATGGAACGGCCAGCCTTGATGGACTCCTGGATACCGACTTCGCCTTCGGCGTAGCGGTTCTGACGGGTGTAGGAGTCGATGGTGGTGGGCAGCAGGTCAGCCTCGCCCTTGTCCTGCAGGTAGTTCAGCAGCTCGATGTGCTCGTCGATCAGAGCAACACCGGCGCGGGGCTGGATCAGGGTATCGCCATTCTTCTTGGCGTTGATCAGCTTCTTGGAGAAGTCGCGGTATTCGGGCATAGCCTTGTGGTAATCGATGGCTTCCTGCAGGTTGACATCCTTACCGGTGGGCCACTGGGTCAGAATTTCTTCACGCAGCGCGTAAAATTCGCCCTCGGAAATCTTTTTATTCTTGATATCCATCAGGAATCAGCTCCTTTTTCATGATGTGCAGCGCGACCAGAGGCTCATATTCGGCCAGCAGGCCCATGGCTGCAAGGATATAGCTGCGGTCGACCAGCACCTGGGCCTTCATGGGACGCAGGGACATGGGCTCCGCGGGGTCGAAAAGCGCATGGGATGCGATTTCGCCGGTGCGCTTGGTATGAATCAAGCTGCCGCCGGTGACGATGATCTGGCGCACAGGGCGCAGATCCTTGCCGGTCTGGACAAATACCTTACCGGCCATGGTATAGGCTTCCTCGGTAGAGCCGGAGTGGCGGCGGGCCGCCGTCTCACAGGCCATAGCTGCCAGAGCAAAGTCCAGACGCTCCCACTCCTCGTTGGTAGGCACCTCGTCGGTGTGCTCCGACAGGTGATCCACCATAGATTGGGCCTTTTCAGCCTCGATACCGGAGATTTTGGCAATCCGCTCGATGCCGCCGGCAGCGTCCACGATGCCGTGGATGCTGTAGCGCATACCGATGTCGCCTTCCACCGTGCGCTTTACATAAGGCTCGGGCAGACCCTTGTACACCGTCTGGGCGTCCTGGGGCATGCCGTCGGCAATGGAATACACGTCGGTGGTGGCGCCGCCCACATCCAGCGCCAGCAGATCACCGATGCCCTGCTCCTCAGCCGTACCCTCAGCCAGCAGCTGCATAGCACGCATCATGGCAGAAGGGGTGGGCATCATGATACCGGAGATCAGCTCGCTGGCGCGGGACAGGCCTTTGGCCTGAATGATGCGCCGGAGAAACAGCTCCCGGATCTGGGACTGGGCGGGTTCGATGTTCAGCTGTCCGAACTTGGGCATAACATTTTCGCAGATAAAGGTCTCGCGACCCTCCAGATACCGCTGGCACTGACGGGCAGCGCTGCGGTTGCCGGCGATGACCACGGGGAAGTCGGTCTTGCAGGTGGCGACCATTTTGGCATTGTTCAAAATGGTGGCGGTGTTGCCGCCGTCGGTGCCGCCGACCAGCAGGAAGATGTCGGGCTTTAAGCTGTCGATCTCCTCCACGTCGTCTTCGGTCAGGTCATAAGAATAGATCTTCGCGATTTTTGCACCGGCGCCCAGAGCGGCCTGTTTGGCGGCCTCGGCAGTCAGTTCAGGCACCAGACCGGAGGCGATCATACGAAGGCCGCCAGCAGCGGAGGAACAGGCATAGCGGGCTGCGAAGTCCAGCTTGCCGGTTTTGCCCTCCAACAGAGCCAGTGCGTTGTTCAGACCGTCATTAATGTCGGTCTGGATGGTGGTAAAGGAAGCGGCAGTGCCCAGCAGAGTCTCACTTTCGGTATCAACGGCGGTCACCTTGGTATAGGTGCTGCCGAAGTCGATCAACAATACGGGGCGCATTTGCTTAGCCCTCGATCTTCAGGTCTTCCTTCAGAGCGGCGATCGTGGTCTCGGGAGCGGTGCCGGGGCCGAAAGCACGGTCAAAGCCCATGGCCTTGAAACGCTTTTCGACTTCAACGAAGTCCTGCTTACCGATGACAATGTTGCCGCCGCAGTAGAGCAGGATGCCCTTCAGGCCGGCCTCGTCGCACTTCTCACGCATGCCGCGGCAGTCCAGCTCGCCCTGACCATACAGAGAAGAGATGATGATCGCATCGGCCTTGGTTTCGATGGCAGCGGCGATGTACTCCTCCTGAGACACCATGACACCCAGATTGGTAACATCGAATCCGGCGTCAGTAAAGGCATGGTTCAGGATCTGGATGCCCACTGCGTGGACGTCGGCGCCGATAACGCCGATTACCAGTTTCTTTTTTTCCATGTTGCACCTCAATCATTTTTTGGTTGCTGAGCTATGTTTGGACATAGTTATCAGCTTAAATCATACATACCTATACTATAGCGGGAACCACTTCATCCGTCAAGGGTAAACTCACCAAAAAACGACGGGTTTTGCCGATGTTTTTGCCAAAGACAGGGAATTTTTGAATGAAAAAATGATTGCATAAAAATATACTTGTATACAATCCCAAAAAGCGGGAAAACCTTGCAATCTCTATGTTCTGCGGGCTTTTGCAGGAAAAGAAAAAAGGAGCGGCAGTACTGCCGCTCCCTGGAAAAATTGGATTTACTTAACGGTCTCCAGATAAGCCTTCCGGCCGGTCTCGTACAGGTTGTTGCCCTCGGCGTCGATGATGACGGTGACGGGCAGATCTTCGATCTCCAGACGGCGGATAGCCTCGGCACCCAGATCCTCATAAGCGATGATCTCGGCCTTCTTGACGCAGCTGGACAGCAGAGCACCGGCGCCGCCGATGGCACCGAAATACACACAGCCGCACTCCTTCATGGCCTCGATGACCTCGGGGCCGCGCTTGCCCTTGCCGATCATGCCGGTGAGGCCTTCACGGATCAGGGTGGGGGAGTAGGCGTCCATACGATAGGCGGTGGTGGGGCCGGCAGAGCCGATGGCCTGACCGGGCTTGGCGGGCGTGGGACCGACGAAATAAATGACGGCATCCTTCACGTCCAGAGGCAGTTCCTTGCCCTCGGCAACCAGTTCGCACAGGCGCTTGTGGGCGGCGTCACGGGCGGTATAGATCACGCCGGACAGCAGAACGCTGTCGCCGCTCTTCAGCTTGCGGGCGTCCTC
>JAFYVA010000031.1 GCA_017549325.1 Oscillospiraceae bacterium | reverse complement strand
CCCCATATTTTCTCCATTTTCACGCTGTCCCGCGGCGCACCTCTTGCTTTTTTCCCCGCAAGAGGGTACAATAGAGGACACTATCATCCAAGGAGGACGAGACAATGAGTGAAGATTTTGGCGCCAATTTCATTACCCTGACCGACGACGAGGGTAACGAGTTTGAACTGGAATATGTAGACGCACTGGAGAAGGACGGTCAGACCTATATGGCCTTCTTCCCCGCACTGGAGGACGAGGCCGACGCCGAGAGCGAGGATTACGGTCTGGTGATCCTCAAGTCCGTGATGGAGAACGGCGAGGAGATGCTCGCCACCGTGGACGACGAGGACGAGCTCAACGCCGTGTACGAGCTGTTCATGGAGCAGTTGCTCGCCGACGAGGAATAATTTTCCTAATAATATCGATTTTCCCTCTTTTATTTACAAAGGGACTGTGGTATACTGATACCAGAACACAGCAGTGTTCACAAATCGCACGAATGCATTGCGTCATTTGTGTGAAACACAAAAGAAGCATTTGCGGGTCTTTGTATCCTCACATCTTGTTATAAGGGATGTCGGATCAGCACGCGGTTTGCAGGCCTCCCGGCTGCCTTTTGCGGCTGGATGTTGGAAGCAGTAAAGCTTGTTGGAGACAACCCACCTGCTATTTTGGTGCAGGTTATAACTTGGCCCGATGCAATTTGAAAAGACACCCGAAAGGGTGTCTTTTCTCTTTGTCTGAAAGACAAAGAGGCCATTACACCGCGAGGGGGAGAAAAATTCCCTCCTTTGCCCTTTTGGGGACAAAACGCCGCCTCGCCCCCCTATTGGTGAAAGGGGGGATTTTCCCAATGGCATACATCACCGAAATCGTGGTGGCACTGCTGGCACTGGCCGGCACCCTCTCGGGCTCTTTCTTCGCCCACCGCCGCTCCACAGCGCTGGTGGTCTACCGTCTGGAGCAGCTGGAGAAAAAGGTGGCCGCCCACAACAATCTGGTAGAGCGCACCTATCGCCTCGAAGAGCAGGAGGCGGTGCTGGCCGAGCGGCTGAAGGTGGCCAACCACCGCATCGACGATCTGGAACGGGCGTGAAAAAAAGCACCCTTTCGGGTGCTTTTATCTGCTCCACGCCTCGGCCTCGTCATCGAAGGAGATCTCCACCGTGGTGTTTGCGCTATCCTCTTCGGGGCTGAGCTGACGCTCCAGCGCCGCCAGTTCCTTCATCACCGCCGTCAGCTCCCGCAGCTCCTTTACCCCCGCCTCGTCACGCTCCAGCTTTTCGCCGAAGTGCCGGCAGGCGCGGCTGAGACACTGAAGGGCCTGACTCAGCACCGCGCTGCGATTCTCTTCCATCACCGCTCACCTCCCGTCAGAAACGGATGCAAAAGCTGTCGGGCAAAGAGCTCGAAGCAATCGTCGCAGACATTTTCCCCGTTGATGCGGTGATATTCCTCACCCCGATAGATCTCCCCGCCGCACCGGTCGCAACAGGCACAAACGCTGTCATAGGAAGTCATCACAACATTCCCCCTTTCAAAGAGAACCGGGAAACGCCGTCCTTTTGCCCTCAAATGAGCAACGGTGCCGAAATTTCTGCCCCACAGTCCCTGCCCCGCTGACAAAAAAAGAGAGCCGTGCGGCTCTCTTTCTTATCGGATTTCGCCCTGGGGCGTACCGTCCACATACAGCTCCACCTGACGGATGCCCTCGGTGCTCAGCAGCGACAGGGCCACGGCGTGAAGCACCGTTTCCCGCTCTTCCAGCAGCGCCATACTCTCACCGGGGATGTTGAGATGACACACGCCGCTCTCCATGCGGGCCGTCATTCCCACGAAGCCCTCGGGCAGCAGCGGCAGCAGCGCATCGTTCTCAGGGCCTTCGGCAAGGGCGTCGAGCACCACCTGTGCCGCGCTCTCACCCTCGTATTGACTCAGCAGCTGCTCCTCGCTCTCGAGCCGCCCCTCCTCATCGAAGAAGACCAGCGTCGCCGTCAGCGTCCGTACCACGTCGTCCATGGACGAGAGCAGCACGTCGCCCGCCAGCAGCAGCTGCTTGCTGCGATGGGCGATCTCCCGCCCCTCGGCGGTGATGCGCACGGCATACACGCCCGTCAACTGCGTCAGACTCAGCACGATGCAATAATCGGCAACCGTCAGCTTCATGCCGCTGAGGAAGGCATAGCCCCGCGAGAAGTCCACACAGGCGGTGGAACCGCTGAGGGACACGCTCCGCAGCTGTACGCTCTCGGGCAGCGGGGAGATGTAGTCCCCGTCACTGTGCATCAATCGCTCCATCACGGCCTGCACCTGCGCCTCGCGCTCCTCGGGCAGCGCCTCCCACGGCACAACGGTCTCGCCGCTGATGATATCGCCGCCGAGACGGGACTCCTCCTCCGTCAGACCGTAGAGGGTCAGTCCCTCTACAGGCTCTTCCTTCATCACGCCGCAGGATACGGCGCTCAGCACCGACAGCAGCGCCAGCAAAAGGCAGATCACACGCTTCATGCCACGCCACCTCCCTCGCTGCGGGGCAGACGGACGGTAAAGACCGTACCGGCCTGTTCGCCGCGGCCGTCCACCGTAATGGTGCCGCCCCGGTACTCCACCGCATCCTTGACGATGCTAAGACCCAGACCCGTGCCGCCCTCGGCACGGGAGCGCATCTTGTCCACGCGGTAGAAGCGCTCGAAGATGTGGGCTCTGTCCTCCACGGGGATGCCGATGCCGTTATCCTCCACGGTGATGACCACTTCCGCTCCCTCCACCGTGGCACGGCTGTGGACAAAGCCGGAGTGAGCGGAATATTTGATACCGTTTTCCATTAAGTTGTAGAGGATCTGATGGACATCGTCCTCCGTGGCGCGAACCACCGCACCCTCGTCACATTCCCACGTGAGGGTGACGCTCTTCTCCCGCGCCACCACCGCCAGCATCCGCACCACCCGCTCCATCACGGATGACACCGCCGTGGCGGTATGCTCGTCCACCTGCGGCACCGAGCCGCTGTCCAGACGCGTCAGCGCCAGAAGATGCTCGGTAATGCGGTTGAGGCGCTGGGCCTCCCGTCCGATATCGGACACGAATTCCCGCACCGTAGCCCCGTCCATGTTCTCCGTCTGCAAAATAGAGTCGGACATCAGCTGGATACCGGCCAGAGGCGTTTTCATCTCGTGGCTGGCATCGGAGACAAAGCGGCGTCGGGCGTTCTCCGTGGTGGCCAGACGGTCGGTCAGGGAGTTGAACTCCGCGGCGATCTGGGCGATCTCGTCACTGCCGCGCACATCGGCGCGGGTGGAATATTCACCCTCGCGCACCTGCCGGATGGCGGTGAGCAGATTGGTGATGGAGCCCGTCAGCATCCGCCCCAGACCAAAGGACAGGGCCATGACCAGAATGGCCACCATCAGCGAGATGGACATCAGATTCTGCTGAAAGCCCTTGAGCAGCTCCGCCTGCGCCGTATCGTACTCGTAGACATACACCGCGCCCACGATCTCGTTGTGATACACCACCGGCTCGGCCATGCGGCTGAAAAACGCCTGTTCATCATAGGTGCAGTAGAAGGCGTCGTTCCCCCACAGCGCCTCGGCGATCTCGCTGTAGAAGGCGTACATCCCCACCGCGCCGTTCTCCTTACGGCTGTCGTAGAGGATGCGGCCGGAGGCGTCCGTCACCAGCAGGCGGTTCACACCCGTCTCCGTCATGGAGCTGAGGGCGGCAGAGACATTGTCCACCGTCAGCGTCTCCAGACCGCTGAGGGACGCCTCGATGAGCTTGACACTGCCCCGCAGCGACGTCTCCTTGGACTTGAACACCAGATCCTGCGACACCAGCAGCGGGTAGGTGTTCAGCAGCACCAGCACCGCCAGAATCACGCAGATGTAGCTGATGCCGAACTTGTTTTGCAGGTTAATTTTCCCCTTGAAAATAGTAACCCACCCCCCAGCGTGTCATGATGTGTGCAGGCTCGGAGGGATTCTCCTCCAGCTTTTCGCGCAGGCGGCGGATGTGGACATCCACCGTGCGGTACTCACCTGCGAAGGAGTAGCCCCACACCTGATCCATCAGCGTCTCGCGGCTGTACACGCGCTTGGGATTGCGCATCAGCAGCTCCAAAAGGTCGTATTCCTTGGCCGTCAGCACCACCGTCTCGCCGCGGCAGATGGCGGCGCGCTGCATGGTGTCCAGCGTGATCCGGCCCACCGTCAGGAGGGCATCGTCCTCCTCCACAGGTACGGCCACGGTGCGGGAGGCCCGCTTCAAGAGCGCTTTGACCCGCGCCTTCAGTTCCAGAATGTTGAAAGGCTTTGTCACATAGTCATCGGCGCCACAGGCAAAGCCCGCCAGCTTGTCGCTGTCCTCGGACTTGGCCGTCAGCATGATGACGGGCACATCGGAGAAGGTGCGAATCTCCATGCAGGCATCGGTACCCGCCTTGCGGGGCATCATCACATCGAGAATGATGAGGTCGAAGTGCTCTTTCTGCGCCAGCTCCACGGCCTCCTGACCGTCGTAGGCCACGCTCACCTCATAGCCCTCGTTCTCCAGATTAAAGCGGATGCCCTTGACCAACAGCTGTTCGTCATCGACAACAAGGATCTTCATCGCCATATCCTGCACCTCGTTTCCAAATCTTTTACAATTCCAAAATCTCCCCCCGTTGACTCAACGCCGCGGATGCCGTATAATAAGGGGAAATCAATTTTATTCGTATTCATTATACCATAAATGGAGAAATTGTCATTATGAAATTGCACCGTTTTACCGCTCTTTTTTTCGCCCTCGTCCTGACACTGACGACGGCCGTTGTCCCCGCCTACGCCGTGGAGGAGATTGATATCGACGCTACCGCCGTGCTGCTGCTGGACGGCGAGAGCGAAGCGGTGCTCTATGAGAAGAACGCCCACGAGCGCCGCTACCCCGCCTCCATCACCAAGGTGATGACGGCCCTCCTGGTGGTAGAGGCCATCGACCGCGGTGAGCTGCGTCTGGAGCAGCCCATCACCGCCTCGGCCAACGCCGTGTCCTCCCTCCCCGCCGACGCCTCTACCGCCGGCATCGACCCGGGCGAGACGCTGACGGTGGAGCAGCTGCTGTACTGCCTGCTGGTGGTCTCGGCCAACGAGGTGGGCAACATCTTCGCCGAGGAGCTGTGCGGTACCGTCACCGCCTTTGTCGCGGAGATGAACCGCCGTGCCGAGGAGCTGGGATGCGAGGACACCCACTTCGTCAACACCTCCGGCCTCCCCGATGACAACCACTACTCCACCGCGTGGGACATCTGGCTCATCACCCGCGAGGCCATGAAGTACGATCTGTTTATGACCGTATGCAACACCAAGGCCTACGCCATCGCCGACGATCCCGCCACGCCCGATATCGACGAGACTCATGATCTGCACTCGACCAACCTGCTGATCTCCAACTGGCGCGCGCTGGGCTACCTCTACAGCGGTGCACAGGGCATCAAGACCGGCACCACCGACGCCGCCGGCCACTGCCTCGTCTCCACCGCCGTCCGCGCCGACCGCAGCCTCGTGTCCGTGATGCTGGGCTGTGAGGCCGTCCCCGATCCCATCAACGGCGGCAAGGTGGCCAACACCTTTATCGAGACGCCCCGCCTGTTCGACTGGGGCTTTGAAAACTTCTCCCTCCGCACCGTCCTCACCGCCGACGAGATGATCTGCGAGGTGCCCGTGGCACTGAGCCAGCAGACCAACTACATCGTGGTGCACCCCGCCGAGGATACCACCGCCGTGCTGCCCAACGATCTGGCCATCGAGGATCTCCAGCGGGTCATCAAGCTGGACCGCGAGGTGGTCAACGCCCCCATCATGGCCGGCGACCGTCTCGGTGAGATCACCCTGTGCTACGGCGATACGGAGTATGCCACCGTGCCCCTGCTGGCCATGACGGATGTCGCCGCCTCCCGTTTCCTCATTATGAAAACGGGGCTGATCAATTTCTTCTCCCACCGCCTCGTCCATGTTGCGCTGGTGCTGCTGGCCATCGTCATCGTCCTCATTCTCCTCTTCGGCCGCCGCATCATGCTGCGCCGCCGTTACGGCAACTCCCGCAACAAGCGTCCCCATCACCGCTCCTATCGCGGCCGCCGCTTCTGAGGGAGGCGTATATGGAACTTCTCTACGAAGACCGCCACCTCTGTCTGGCCATCAAGCCCGTGGGCGTCCTGTCGGAGGATCACCCCACCCGCCGCTGTATGCCCCAGCTTCTGCGGGAGCATTTCAAAGGACAGGGAAAGCACGACTTTATCTCCACGGTGCACCGTCTCGACCTCCATGTCGGCGGCGTCATGCTCTTCTCCCGCAGCAGCGCCGTCACCGGTAAGCTGACGGGACTGGTGGCGCGCCACGAGATCGAAAAAGAGTATCTGGCCATCCTCCGGGGTCGCCCCGAGAAGGAGGAGGACACGCTGACCGACCTGCTGTTCCACGACTCCACGAAAAACAAGAGCTTCGTGGTGCAGCGTGAGCGAAAGGGCGTCCGTGAGGCGCGGCTGAGCTACCGCGTGTTGGGATACAATGAGCAGGAGGGGCTGACACTGGTGAAAGTGCGCCTCCACACGGGCCGCACCCACCAGATCCGCGTCCAGTTCTCCCACCGCAAGCTGCCCCTTCTGGGGGATATCCGCTACGGCTCCAAGGCCGACTGTTCCCCCGCCCTGTGGTCGTATCATCTGGCCTTCGCCCATCCCGTGACGAAAAGAAACGTATCTGTCACCGTCCCGCCCCCCATGCAGTACCCGTGGACGCTGTTTGAAGAAGAGATCAACCATTCCTTATGATACCATTCATCAAATCTCTCCTGCAAAAACTGAAAAAGCTCCTGCAGTTTCTGCTCAACCCCCGCTTTTTGCTGTGCTTCGGCATCGGCTGGATCATCACCAACGGTTGGGCCTACTTTCTCTTCGGTCTGGGCTCGTTTACCGATGTGGGCTGGATGACTGCGGTGGCCGCGGCGTATCTGGCCATTTTGTGGTTTCCCTTCACCCCCGAGAAGATCATCACGCTGGCCATCGCCATCGCGCTGCTGAAGTGGCTCTTCCCCCGGGATACCTACACCCTCGGCGTGCTCCACGATCTGCGGGTGAAGGCCGTGACCTCCGTGCGGGAGTACACCGCACAGCAAAAGCGCAACCGCATCGAAAACCGCCGCCGCTACTATGAGAAAATGGCGCTGCGTGGCACGACGCCTCCGCCGCCCAAGGATAAGGACGAACGGCAATGAAACTCTATCTCAAAAGCATCATCATCGGCCTCGGCGGCGTCTCGCCGGGGCTCAGCGGCAGCGTGCTGATGATCCTCTTCGGCCTGTATGAGCCGGTGCTGGATTCGTTGGGTACGCTGTTTCGCCATTTCAAGCAGAAGCTCCGCTTCCTCCTGCCCATCGTGCTGGGCATGGTGACGGGCGTACTGCTGTTCAGCAAGCTCCTCAACTACCTGCTGGCCCACCATGAAGTCCCCACCCGCTTCTGCTTTTTGGGGCTCATTCTGGGCACCGTCCCCCTCTTCTATCAGGAGGTGCGGAAAAAGGGTTTTGCATGGTACTATTGGCCGGTGATCGCCGCCGCCTTTGCCGGCGGCATCGCCCTGTTCACCCTCAACGCCGACGCCTTCACGCAGGTCACCGACCCCACCTTATGGCACAAGCTGGTGCTGGGCTTCGCCGTGGCCACCAGCGCCATTGTCCCCGGCGTTGACCCGGCGGTGCTCCTGTCGTCTCTGGGCCTGTATGAACTCTATGTCTCGGCGCTGGCGGAGCTGGATTTCGCCATTTTGCTGCCCATGGTCATCGGCCTTGCCGTCGGTGCGGTGGTGGTATCCTTCCTCATGTCCCGCCTGCTGCGGCGCTTCCACACCGCCGCCTTCTCCGTCATCTTCGGCGTGTTTTTGTCCATGATTCCCAATATGCTGACACCGTCGTGCCGCCTGACGCCGGCCCCCATCTCCATCTGGTATGTGGCGCTGATCGTCATCGGCTTCTGCGTGTCGTTCTTCTTGGGGAAGTTGCAGAAAGAATAAAAAAGAGAGCCCCACGGCTCTCTTTTTTTCATAGCAACTTTTCGAAATAGAAGAACTCCTCGTCCTCCCGCACCTTCCGCATGGTGGCTGTGAGCATCTTGCAGGAGGCTGCATTCTCGCGGTAGCACTTGGCCACCACGCGGGCAAGCCCCAGCTTGTACAAGCCCCACTCCGCCACGGCGGCGAAGGCCTCGGTACCGTAGCCCTTCCCGGCGTATTCCGGGGCGATGCGGCAGCCCAATTCCATGCCGCCGCGCCAATCGCCGTTATAGAGCACCGCCTCGCCGATGCACTTGCCATCGAGACGGATAGCAAAATTCACCGCCAGACGGGCATCGAAATCCCGGCGCGTCACATCGAGGAAATAGTCCTCCGTCAGCTCCCCCACCAGATCCTTGCGGTAATCGTAGCCCCAGTAGCGGTTGCGCGCATCGTCGAGACACAGGGCGTTATAGGCCGCCCGATCCCCCTCGGTGAAGGCATCCAGTGTCAGGCGCGGGGTCTTCAGCGCGGGGATCTCATCGAGGGCATCCAGCTCGTTGCCCACAGCGAAGCAGAGCTTGCCCGCCCGCTCGATGGGGAGATACTGCATCTTGGAGGTACGCAGTCCCTTGTCCTGTCCGTCGTCCTCCCGGTTGATCCACACGCAGTCGCCGCCGTAGTACTGAGCGAACAGCTGCACCATGGTGGGATAGACGCCGGCGTGGGAGTAGAGCGCCTTCTCAATATGACATACCAGCGTCACGCCGCACTTCTCCGCCAGAGCAATGGCCAGGAGCTTCCCCTCCCAGAGAATGCCGCCGGCGCGGAAGATCCCCGTATCCAGATAGGTAAACAGACGCTTGGCCGATTCCAGCTCGGCCCGTGCGCCCTCCCCCTCCTTGGCAAACTCGGCCTCGTAGTCCACCCAGAACTGTTCGATGAGCTCACGGTCGTTTTCCGTCAGGGGGATGAATACGGCATCGGGATGGTTCTTGCGGAACTTGTTGATGTGGTTGCGCTGTCCACTGTAGCGGCGGCCCTCGAACTTGGCCAGATCCTCCACCATGTAGATATAGTCACGCCACGACCACTCGTTGGTGATGCTGACCTTGGGATAGCGCATGGCCATGCGGCAGCCCTCCATCTCCGGCACAACGGAGAACACGGGGCGCAGCCCCAGCTCGCGGCAGTGATCCTCCACGGCGGCCAGCGCCTCCTCCACCTTGCCCTCGGGGCCGGGGATGGGGAAATCATACATGACCTTCCCGTGGATGGTGTTGCGGATGACGAGGCAGCCGGCCACGAGGGTGTACTCACTGTGGAGCACATGGCGCCACATATACTTCACGCCGATGCTGTACTCGCACAGGCGGTAGGCGCATTTTTCGTAATAGGGCCGCAGGATGAGAAAATCCTCTGCGGTGATGGGGGTGAAATTCAGCATAAGGGAAACTCTCTTTCTGTATTGCTGCTGTTATTTTATCCAATAGTTTACCACCTCACAACGGCAAATGCAACAATGACAGCATTTTGCATGGGATGCACAATCCAAAGCCTCCCTTGTGTAAAGGGAGGCTTTGGCCTCCGCACTGAAAAAATAACTGTTAATTATTAATTATTAATTGTTAATTGTTCAAAAACCTCTTGCAATCGGCACAAATTGCGATTATACTGTACTTGTCTTATTATGCGTTGTTGCGCTCACTCCACTACTCTGAGCGCAGGGGCGTAACAATTAAGGAGGAAGTTCCGCCCATCACCGGCGGTGCGGCAGTGTGGAGACCTGTCGTAAAGCAGACCGTGGAATATCGGCTGCAAGGCGGCGCGCGCGGAGGCGGCGCAGCTACGGTGAAAACGAAATGGCAAAGGTATTGCTGAAGAATCTGAAGAAGGTTTACCCCAACACCGAGGCAAAGAAGAAGCCCAAGAAGGGCGAAGAGGTCAAGAAGACCAGCCTGCAGATCACTGACGAGGGCGTCGTGGCCGTACAGGAGTTCAACCTGGAGATCGCTGACCGCGAGTTCATCGTGCTGGTCGGTCCCTCCGGCTGCGGTAAGTCCACCACCCTGCGCATGGTGGCCGGCCTTGAGGACATCTCCTCCGGCGAGCTGTGGATCGGCGACAAGCTGGTCAACGATGTCGAGCCCAAGGACCGCGACATCGCCATGGTCTTCCAGAACTACGCTCTGTATCCCCATATGACCGTGTACGAGAACATGGCCTTCTCCCTGAAGCTGAAGAAGGTCGACAAGGCTGAGATCGACCGCAAGGTTCGCGAGGCCGCCGAGATTCTCGACATCACCCAGTATCTGGACCGCAAGCCCAAGGCTCTGTCCGGCGGTCAGCGTCAGCGTGTGGCCATCGGCCGCGCCATCGTCCGTAACCCCTCCGTGTTCCTGATGGACGAGCCCCTGTCCAACCTGGACGCCAAGCTGCGTAACCAGATGCGCGCTGAGATCATCAAGCTGCGTCAGCGCATCGACACCACCTTTATCTATGTTACCCATGACCAGACCGAGGCCATGACTCTGGGCGACCGTATCGTCATCATGCGGGACGGTTTCATCCAGCAGATCGGCACACCTCAGGAGGTCTTTAACCATCCCGCCAACCT
>JAFYVA010000030.1 GCA_017549325.1 Oscillospiraceae bacterium | reverse complement strand
CCCAAGGCCTGCTTCATTTGCAAATATACCTTTTTGTGCACCATTAGTAATTGCTTTTAAAACTGTATATCCTACAATTCCACCTGCTGCCCGCTCCCGATACCGGTGACACCACCATGATCGGCGCATACGTTGCCGTGATGCTGGTGGCCGCTGCCGGTGCCATCGTGGTGCTGAAGAAGAAAAAGCACGCCTGAGCAAAACGCCAAGCGAGCCGGTTCTAAGGCAAAGTAAATAAAAAGGATCTGCTGCAGAAGAAAATTCTGCAGCAGATCTTTTGCTATGTAGGAAAATTTGGTTGAAGATTCCCACAAAAATTGAGGGATAGCCTCTTGTATTTTATGGGCAAAAGATGTATCATAAAAAGAAGAATGTAACTTTTTGTTACCTTTGGAAAACAGAAGAAACGGCACTTGCGGCGACTGCACCGCAGTGACGGTTCGCGGCTCTGCATTGGGGAAGCGGGCACTTTTCCCGACAGAGCCTGTTATCGTACATAACCGCCGGAGTCAGGGGAAGGCGGCGTGTAAATTACATGCGGCGTAAAAGGAAAAACCAATACGCCCAAAGAATCAGGAGGTTTATATGAAGCGGAAAATTCTGTCAATGATCCTGGCGTTGGCCATGATCGTATCTCTCGTTCCCGCGACGGTATTTGCCGAAAGCAGCAATGAGACGATCAAGTATGTCTCGCTGGGCGACTCCATGACCAACGGTTACGGTCTGCCCGGCTATGACGGAGACACCGGTGTGGAGGACTATGGTGAGCAGTCCTATGCCAACCAGTTTGCTGCATGGCTGGGTGACGATACCGAGCATGCCCGCCTGGCGATGTCCGCCATGCGCGCCGAAGATCTGCACTGGCTCTTGGAACTTGATTACAACGATCCGGAGGCGATCGCGCTGACTGAGGCTGAGCCTAAGGATGACGGCTATTCGAACGCGAAACTCTGGTGGGAAGAGGTCCACGCAGACAGATGGTACGCCAAGTTCAGCAACGGCGATTTCTGGACCTGGGATCAGCTGTGTGATGACTACCGTCTTGCCAGAGCCGCCTATGCCATTCAGAATAATGGCGCTATCGGCAATATTACCGTTGAGGAAGCCAAGATCGTTGCGGAGCATTATCAGACCGCGGTGAAGAATGCCGATGTGGTTTCGCTGGGTATGGGCAACGGCAACTTCGGCGTTTTCATGTTTGGCCGCCTGCTGGAAGCCGTTGGTTTTGGCGGTTCTCCGGAAGACACGCTGGTTTATGACATGGAGGACGCCCTGCAGGAAGTGAAAAAGTTTGACCAGCAGAACGGTACCAACCTCTACGCCGAGGTCGAGAGACTGATCGCTGAAGTGGAGAACCTGGTCGAAGGTTATACTGGCGCCGATCTGCAGAGCAATCTGCAGATGGCAGCGCTGCTGAACACGGTGCTTTACACCGGCGTTAGCTTCCTGATCAACTATGCCGGTTCCGTTGAGGCGATTTTGAAGCTGAACCCGGATGCGGAGATCATCCTGGTGGAACTGATGAATACCTTCGAGGATAACGCCCAGAGCGCTGCCCTCATGTCTGCTGCCGGTGTTGCCGGATTGTCTCTGGGCGATCTGATGGGCATGGTATATGAGCCGCTGAATGCCTTCATTGCGGCTCTGCCGTTCTATCTGCAGTTTGCCGATGGCGGCGCTTATGGAGATGCCGTCTTCTACTATGCCAGACTCGACGAAAAGGTAGAATGCCTGGTGGATGTCTATGGCGATGACTTTTATCTGGATGAGGCAAAGACAACGCCCAACCCCAATTCCACCATTCGTAAGCGCTTTGTGGAGAATATTGTGGGCTCTGCCTCCAATCCCGGCATGGTCTGGGGCCTAATGGGTGGCGTGGAACTGGTGGAAGGTATGACGCTGTGCCCTGTCACCTTCGAGGAAGTACTCGCCTACGATGTGATGAGCGATGCGCAGAAGGCCGCCTATGCAGCGGCCAACACGCAGAAGGCGGTTTCCGTTGCCGTCTACCTGGCTTTTGAGGATGCATGCATCAAGGCATCCAAGGGAACGCCCATCAGCCTGGAGTCTGTGCTGGGCCTGGGTGGTCTGGGCTTTGAACTGTTCAACCCTGTGTTGGGCGATTTCTCGGCCAAGATCGGCGTGAACGCCGGTGCTTATGCCGAAACGGCTACCTCTATTGCTGTGGGTATCGCCGCTGTGCAGCTGGCAGATGGTGTCAACAGCCAGATGGGCGCCGCGGTGCTGGATGCCAATAGCGCGGCCCAGCTGATCGCTGCACCCGACCTGGATTCTGCAGTGGGTGGTCTGGTCAAGCAGATCATGGTGCAGGATGCCCGGGTCAGTGCTGCCATCAGATTGTATCATACCGATATCGATGAGCTTCTGGCCTGCACGAATACGGCCCATCCCTTCTGCGGAACGATCCGGGGTGAGTTTAACAACTACAAAGAGGCGCTGAAGTCCGGCGTGCAGACTGCCAAGGATGCAGCGACCGATGTGGTTCCCATGCTGTGCATGCTGCTGGCACTGCCCGATACCCTGAGTCAGTCTCTGCAGACGGCCGACCCCACGGTGGCCGGCCTGCTGGCCCTGTTTGCCCGTTACGTGATCGGCAACGGTATTGGCTGCCATCCCTCTGTTGCCGGCCATAATGCTCTGTTTGAAGCTGTCAAGGAAGCATACGAAGAGGTGTATACTTCCCAGGATAAGACCATTGAGAACATTCTCGCCCTGATCAGCGAATATTATGACGAGGCATACGCCTACATTTACGACGCCGTACTGGGTGAAGACGGCGTGGAAGATTATGTGACGGATGCCGAGAGCTACTATCTCGCCCTGGGCGACGCTGCCGCTTACGGCCCCGCTGCCAAGCTGCTCTCTGAGAAGCTGGGCGTGCAGTACGCTGACCTGACCGCTGCCAACGTGACCGCCGCCGACGTGGTGGCTAAGCTGGGCGAATATGCCGACGAGATCGCCAAGGCCGACCTCATCACCCTGGGCTTCAGCGCCAACGCCTTCATGAGCTTTGCCGGCAAGCAGGCCAAGGCTGCCATGACCGGTAAGGCTGTGGCCGAGATGGACTGGGCCGCTCTGGTGGGCGAAGAGGCAGCCGCCAAGATCGCCGCGGAGCTGGAAAAGCTGAGCGCTTCCATCGCTGACGGCGGTATCCCCGCCCAGTATGCGGATATCGTTGCCGTGGCCGTGGAGAGCTATGCCTACGCCTACGTTGCCCATCTGCTGGGCTATGTGGAGCTCGCCGAGAGCATCCGCGCCATCAACGGCGAGGCTGTGCTGGCGCTGACGGGCATGTATAACCCCATGGAGGGTCTGGTTATTGACCTGAACGGTGAGGCTCTGGATCTGGGCAAGTACATTGGCTACATCGTGGACCTGGCCAACCTGGGCACCCTGGGCTATGCCGTTTACGCAGACAATACCGTCTATGCCGACGCGGTGAACGTGGAGACCGGCTTTGAGGGCAAGACTGTGGGTGCCGTGAACTTCGTGGTGGAGCTGCTGAGCTTCGACAAGGCTGCCGCCAAGTATGCCCCCACCGAGGCCGGCTACGCCTACATTGCCCAGCAGATGTACGACGCTCTCAACCCCATCGTGGCTGAGGATAAGGAAGAGGACAAGGATGACGAGGAAGTGGTCCCCCACGTCCACGGCGCACCCAAGGGCGATGTGAAGTTCGTCTGGACTGCCGACAACAAGGCCTGCACGGCGGAGTATGTGTGCGCCGGCTGCGGCGAGAAGCTGACGGCCAAGTGCGATGTCAAGATGGAGACCAAGCAGCCCACTGTGGATGCCGAGGGCTTCGTGAAGCGCACCGCCACCGTGGAGATCGCCGGTAAGACCTACAGCAACGAGCAGACGGAGGTCCTGGCCAAGCTGCCCACTCCCGAGACTCCCGAAAAGCCCGAGAGCCCCGAGACGTCTGACGGCATGACGGCGGGCCTGTATGTGACCGTGATGCTCTTCGCCGCTGCCGGTGCCATCGTGGTGCTGAAGAAGAAAAAGCACGCCTGAGCATAGGCTCGGTGAGCAAATTTTGCAGCGAAGTAAATGATGAGCCCGCGCCCTCCTCGACCGGGAGGGCGCGGGTGTTTGAAATCTTTCGATTTGGCGCAAAAATAACCGGAAAAATTTGAGAACAGTATTGCATTTTGGGATGACCGCGTCTATAATAATAGTGCGATTTTATGTGGATCGCCTTTTGAAGAAAATGAGCGCAAAAAAAGAAAGCGGCGGATTAGATTGTCCGTTGCTTTTAGGTGCTGTTCTTCAAGGGCGGAATGCGTAAGAAACGTTGAGAAAAAAAGCTTTTATTTGTGTACATAATCGTTGTCTGCCAGGATGACGAAATGTAAATAAATGGGTGTGATACACCCGCAAAACTTAGGGAGGTATTTATGAAACACGCATTCGAAAGAATGGGTCGCCGCGCCGTGTCTCTGCTGATGGTCGTTTGCCTGATGCTGGGTATGGTGGGCACCGCCTTCGCAGCCGAGATCAGCATCAGCAAGGATGACATTGCTGAGGAAGTTTACAACAAGGCTGTGAATGAAGTCGTGGACGCCGAGACCATCAAGGCCAAGGTGGAGGCTGCACAGAAGTGGGCCATTGCCATCGTTGCTAACTACGAGGTCGTCTACGAACTGGCTTACGCCTACGCCAAGGAGAGCGGCTACATTGACGCCGCTGTCGACGCTCTGGACATCGCCGCCATGGCTGTGGAGCTGGCCAAGGGCTATGTGGAAGAGTATGAGATCGACGTCGAGCTGGACGACGAGCAGAAGGCTCAGCTGGAGAGCGTCAAGGCTCAGATCCTGGCTGAGATGGACGCCACTGTCGATACCATCAACGAGATGGCCGGTCTGCTGGCCGACGACAAGTTCGCCACTATCGATTCTTCCTGGGCCACCATCCTGAGCCTGAAGGACGAGATGCACGCTCACCGCGACGCTCTGGCCAAGCTGGGCCTGGAGCTGGGCGAGGACCTGTATCCCTACGTCGAGGAGCTGAACCTGTATCTGGAAGAGGCCGTTCTGACCTACTCCGAGCTGGTTGACGTTGTGGTCGAGAAGATCGCCGACGAGTTCGCCGCCTGCGACGCTGAGATCGCCGCCTGGGCTGAGGAAGTCATCGCCATTGCTGACGCCATCGATCCCGCTCTGGGCGCTGCCGTTCGCAAGTTCTTCGCTGACTCCGCTGCCGACGCCAAGGAGATCGTGACCAAGTACGCCGAAGAGGGTATTGCCCAGCTGTTCGTCGTTGCTGCCGACGCCGCCGGTGAGATCGCTGCCGTGGCTGCCGCTCTGGACACCGTTCTGTTCGAGCACGGTGAGGCTATCTACAACGCTCTGAACGACAACGAAGAGCTGAAGGCTCTGGTTGCCAAGATCAAGACTCAGCTGAACAACGCTGAGGCTTTCGCTGACAAGCTCTACAACTCCTCTGTTGAGGCCGCTATGGATATCGTGTACGGCGAGCTGGTCAAGCTGTACGAGACCGCCCTGCCCGTGGTGCTGGGTGCCGTTGCTGATGTGGACCAGGATGCCGCTCATGCTCTGGGCGACGCTCTGGAAGCACTGAACAAGGCTCTGGTCATCGCCTGCGAGGCTGCCGACGGCTATCTGGCCTGGCTGGCTGACCACGCCGAGGCCATGGCTTGCGAGCTGCTGTGCGCCGTTCTGGATAACCTGTGGGAGCTGATCGTGACCGCCAGCCCCATCATGGACCAGTGGATGTACAACTGGCTGTACAACCATCCCGATGAGGTCATCGGCTTCGTGGGCGAGAACGCCGACGAGATCGAGGCTCTGATCGAGAAGTACGGTCCCGCCGTTGTGGGCGTCCTGTCCTACATTGCCGCCACCTACGGTGACGATGTGGCCGAGTTCATTATGGAGAACCCCTGCGAGGCTCTGGATATGTTCATGGATTGGTATGCCAAGTACGGCTACCGCATCTGGCCCATGATCGACGTGTATCTGGAGGCCCTGGGTGTCTATGACGCCATCGAGCACCAGCTGGGCGTTGTCAACGGCAAGATCATGGATCTGCTGTCCGACGTGGACGCTCACATCCTGGCTCAGATCGCTGCCCTGAAGGCCGCTCTGAAGGATGCCGATGCCGAGCTGTATGCTCACATCATGGCTGAGATCGAGGCCCTCAACGCAAAGCTGATGGCTTTCCTGAAGGCTAACATTTCCGCTTACTATGTCGTTGGCCCCAACAGCTACTATGTGGCTCTGGGTGATGCCGGTGCCTATGGTCCCGCTGCCGACTTGCTGGCTGCCGAGCTGGGCATGACCAACAAGTACGCCAACCTGACCTTCGCCAACGCTACTGCCAGCGATGTGCTGGCTGCCCTGAACGCCGGCGAGATCGCCAAGGCTGACCTGATCACCCTGGGCTTTGGTGCCAATCCCTTCACCGCCGCTGTTGTGGCCGACCTGATGAACGCTGCTATGGGCGAGAT
>JAFYVA010000029.1 GCA_017549325.1 Oscillospiraceae bacterium | reverse complement strand
TTTTACAGCATACCGCTCTGGGCCATGCTGACAAAGTCACCGTCGGAGACGATGATGTGGTCCATCAAATCAACATCGACCGCTTTCAGCGCCGCCTTTACACGGCGCGTCACAATCTGGTCGATCTCTGAGGGCAGTGCCACGCCGCTGGTATGGTTGTGAGCCAGCACCACCATGGTGGCATCGGCCAACAGGGCATTTTCCACCACCTGACGCACGGAGAACGAGGCGCTGTCAGCATCGCCCTCCGAGAGCTTCTTGCAGGTAATCAGCTTTCCTTTTCCATCGAGGCAGGCCTGATAGAGAACTTCCCGCCGCTCGTTGTCCAGAAGCTGCAGGAAGAATTTTCCGTTTCTGTCCACGCTGTTGAGGATCTTCTCCTTCACAGGGGCGCGCATGGAACGGCTCATAAGGGATGGCAGCAGTGTCAGGAGCAGCGCTGCCGACTCACCCACACCCTCCACCTGCTGCAGCTGCTCCACATCGGCGTGCAGCACGCCGTCAAGGGAGCCGAACTTGCTGAGCAGCGCATGGGCGATGGGATTCGTATCCCTGCGGGGAATGGCGTAAAACAGCAGCAACTCCAGTGCCTCATGGTCAGCAAAACTGTCCAGTCCCGTGCGGAGAAACTGTTCCTTTTTCCGTGCCCGATGTCCGTCGTGAATGCCCATGACCACACTTCCTTCTCTGCGCCAAATTGCTGATTTTGTAAGTATACAGTATACCATAAACCGCAATCCCGTACAAGTCATATTTTACCGCAGAAGTTTATTCTGCCCTCTTTGGACGGGGCGCAAAAAGCTTGACAAGCTTTTGATTTTGGCGTAGACTTTTGAGGATAGGAAACTTTGTCCGAAAGGGGGTCGGGAATGATGCTGGAGCTGGAAAATCAGCTGGAAGAACTGGTTGAAGAAATCCAATATCTGATGCAGAGCAAGTCCTACGCCGCACTGCGCGAGACATTCCTGGCCATGGAACCGGCCGACATCGCCCTGCTGCTGGAAGAGATGGGCGAAGAGGCCATGCCCCTTTTGTACCGCCTGCTCCCCAAGGAGCCCGCCGCCGAGGTATTCGTCGAGCTGGACAGCGACAGTCAGGAGATGCTGATCAACGGATTTTCCAACTCCGAGCTGACGGAAGTGCTGGAAGAGCTGTATCTGGACGACGTGGCCGACATCGTTGAGGAGATGCCCGCCAGCGTGGTCATCCGTATTCTCGACCGTGCCACCCCCGAGATGCGTAAGTCTATCAATGATATCCTGAAGTATCCCGAGGACAGCGCCGGCTCCATTATGACCATGGAGTTCCTGTCGCTGAAGAAGGCTATGACCGTGTCGGACGCCTTTAAGCGTATCCGCCGTATCGGCGGCGACATGGAGACCATCAACATGCTCTACGTCACCGACTCCCGCCGCAAGCTCCTGGGCGTGTTGTCGGTGCGCGATCTGCTGCTGGCAGATGAGGAAGATCTCATCGAGGATCTGATGGATCCCAATGTGATCTTCGCCACCACCCGCGACGACAAGGAAGATGTGGCACAGGCCCTGAGTAAGTACGACTTTCTGGCCATGCCCATCGTGGATATGGAAAACCGTCTGGTGGGTATCGTCACCGTCGACGACGCCATGGACGTTATCGAAGAAGAGACCACCGAGGACTTCGAAAAGATGGCCGCTATGCTGCCCTCTGACAAGCCCTACCTCCGCACCGGCGTCATCGATACGTGGAAAGCGCGCCTGCCCTGGCTGATGATCCTGATGCTCTCGGCCACCTTTACCGGCATTATCCTCAACCACTACGAAAACGCACTGGCCGCCTGCCTCGTTCTCAACGCCTATATCCCCATGCTCTCCGGCACCGGCGGTAACTCCGGCACGCAGGCCTCTGTCGCCGTCATCCGCGCACTGAGCCTGGACGAGGTGGAGTTCCCCGATGTGTTGAGCGTCCTGTGGAAAGAGCTGCGGGTGGCGCTCCTGTGCGGCTTGTGCCTCGGCGCTGCCAATTTTGTCAAGATGCTGCTGATCGACCGGGCGCTGCTGGGCAACGACGAGGTCACGCTGGCGGTGTGCGCCGTGGTGTGTCTGACGGTGATGTTCGTGGTGATCTTTGCCAAGGCTGTGGGCTGCAGTTTGCCGCTGCTGGCAGAGAAGATCGGCCTCGACCCCGCGGTGATGGCCAGCCCCTTCATCACCACCATCGTGGATGCCACCAGTCTGCTTATCTATTTCACCCTCGCCTCGACCCTGCTGAGCCTATAGCAAACAAACACATAAAAATCCCCCTGCGGGGTACACTGATCATCGGACGCTTTTGTCCGATGATCTTTTTTATTCTTTCCACAGGAGGACGAACCTATGAACAAGACCTGTACCAACGACGGCTGCAGCTGCACCGCCAACCACGCCATTTCCTGCTCTGTCACATCCTGCGCGCACCACTGCAAGAACGAGGACTACTGCGGCCTCAGTTCTATCCGCGTGGGCACCCATGAGACCAATCCCTCCATGGATCAGTGCACCGACTGCCAGAGCTTCAAGAAATGCTGAATCACAAGTGCGGGTGCGGCCGGGCCGCACCCGCGCCCGCAGAGGTACATACAAAGGAGGTTTCACGACCATGAAAAAGCCCATCCTCTTCCCCGTCGCAGGCGTGGCGGCAGGACTCATAAACGGACTTTTCGGCGGTGGCGGCGGTATGGTGCTGCTGCCGGCACTGCTCCGCGGCGGCGTGCCGCCGAAGAAGGCGTTCGCCACCTGCGTGGCACTCATCCTGCCGCTGTGTCTTGTCTCCGCCGCCGTGATGCTGCTGCGAACGGAGTTTGATTGGATGGCAGCGCTGCCCTACCTTATCGGCGGCGCCATCGGCGGACTGGCAGGCGGGAAGCTGTTCCGTAAGGTGAGCCCCCAATGGCTCAAGGGACTCTTCGCCATTTTTATGATTTACGGCGGTGTGAGGTATCTGCTGTGAGTGTCTGGATACTGCCGCTCATCGCAGGAATCTTCAGCGGGATCCTCTCTGCATGGGGTATCGGCGGCGGGACACTGCTGCTGATGATGATGACGCTGTTTCTGGATGTGGAGCCGGCCATGGCCCGGAGCATCAATCTCCTCTACTTCCTCCCCACCGCTGCGGCGGGCCTTCTGTACCACTGCAAGCACGATCTGCTGGACAAGGGCACCATCCGCTCCACTTCGCTCGGGGGCATTGGCGCCGCCATGGCAGGCGCCTTCCTCTCCACCGTACTGGACACGGCGCTGCTGCGCCGCCCCTTTGGCATCTATCTGATCATCATGGGTGCAATCACCCTGCTGCATAAAGAAAATCGGCGCAGTTCGTAAGAACTGCGCCGATTTGTCATTCCGTATCAGGCATCAGTGTAATTTCGAAGTCGAGGATCTCGCCATCACGGTATACCACCAACGCCATGGTGTCGCCCGCGCGGCACTCGCGCCGCACCGCCAGCAGGTCGGCCGTGGTGTAGAGCTCCTGACCGTTGGCCTTCAGGATCACATCGTTAGGCTGCAACCCCTTCTCCGCGGCATCGAATCCCTCTGCCACCTCATAAACCATCACGGCAGGTGTGCCGTCAGATGTTTCAACGGTGATAACGGTGATGCCCAGCACGGGAGTCCCGTGGAACTCGCCGGTGGCAATGATGTCATTGATCGCAAAGCACACATCGGAGATCGGCAGGGCAAAGCCCAGTCCCTCCACAATGGTATTGTGGACCTTGTCCAAGTCGGACATCTTCAGGGTGTTGATGCCAATAACCTGTCCGTAGCGGTTGATAAGGGGGCCGCCGGAATTGCCGTTATTCATTTCAGCGGTGGTCTGCAGCACCGTCAGGGTAATGCCATCCATATCAACATCGCGATTAATGGCAGAGATGATGCCATCGGTCAGTGTACCGCGCAGCTCGATGCCCAGAGGGTTGCCGATGGCGTAAACATCATCGCCCACCATGACCATCTCACTGTCGCCGAACTCCGCCACGGGCAGATCCTGTGCATCCACTGCCCGCAGCACGGCGATGTCCTCGTCGCTGTCGTAGCCCACCAGACGGGCATCGTAGGTCTTGCCGGTATCCAGCGCGATCCAGCAGTTGTCAGCTCCGGCGATCACATGGGCATTGGTGATGATATAGCCGTCGGCACTCATAATGATGCCGGTACCCGCCGCCGCTCTCGCGCCGAACTCCGCCACTACCAGCACGGTGGAGGGATTGCATTTGGCATAGATCTCCTGAATGGTCAGCTCCTCGCCGTGTTCCCGCTGCACCGACAGACGCGTATCGCTGTAGTCGGTATCGCGGGGGATTTGGGTGTCGCTTTCACCGGAGATATCCACGATACTGCTGGCTCCACCTCCATCTCCCGGGATGACCTCTTCCGTCCTGTCACGCAGGACAATGGCCAGCACCAGTAAAATCACGACCAGCGCCATGGCAGACAGGAAGATCCACAATCCGCGGCGGGATCGTTTTTTTACCGTTTCCCGGGGTCGGACATACGCAGGCAGCACATCGGGTTGGACATAGCACTCCACTACCTCGCGGCCCTGTCGGGGCACATACCACCCCACCACTTCGCGGGGATCTTCGCAGTGTAAATTCTCTCTCAGTTCATCCATAACAGGGATTCCTCTCAGATACTGTGCGGCAGCTCGTTACGCCGCAGGGTAAAGGCAAATGTGGTCACACCGTCGGCACTGGTGACGGTGATTTTTTCCTTGTGCATATTGAGAATGGTCTTGACAATGTGCAGGCCCAGGCCATAGCCGTCCTTGTCCTCGCTGCGGGATTTGTCGGATTTATGGAACCGCTCAAACAGGAGCGGGATCTCCTCGGCGGGGATGGTGGCACCGTAGTTCCGCACCGAGACCACCACCTGCTCATCCATGACCTGCAAGCCCAGATAGAGCGCTGTGGCAGGTGTGGCGAACTTGGCGGCGTTCTCCAGCAGGTTGTAGATGACCTGCGTAATGAGCTCGCGCTCACCGATGACCGCCACGGAATCCTCGGGGATCTCCGCTTCCACATCCAGACCGCGGTCGATGATCTTCTGCTCCATACTCAGCAGCGCGAGGCGCATACTCTCGCAGATGTCAAACTTCTCTTTTTTCAGTTCCTTGGCCTGCAGCTGCGACACATCCAGCATACGGCGCACCAATTTGCTCAAACGGCGGGACTCGTCGGAAATAATCCGCAGGTAGTGCTCCTGCCGCTCCGGCGGGATGGTGCCGTCCAGAATGCCGTCAGTGTAGCCGGCAATGGTGGTCATGGGAGTCTTCAGCTCGTGGGAGACATTGGCGATAAAGTCGCGGCGCTGGCGCTCCGTCTCCTCAAGAGAGTCGGCCATTGCGTTAAAGGACTGGGCCAATTCGCCCACTTCATCACTGCGGTGCAGCTCCGGAATACGCACATCGAAGTTGCCGTCGGCATAGGCGCGGGTGGCCTGCACCATCTGGGTAATGGGCTTGATCTGGCGCATGGAGGTCAGGGAGCTGGCAGCGAAGGAGATCAGCAGAATGGTGGCAAAAACAACGAAGAACAGGCCCATAAAGGCGCGCCAGATAGTCATCATCTCCGCCTCGTCCATCAGGGCCACCACGATACCCAGCAGTTCATTGCCGGCATCGTACATCGGCACGCCGACGGCCAGTTTCTTGGCGTCGTAGGCGCCGCTGATATCACTGCGTCCGTCAAAAAATGCCTCGTTGGAAAGCACTTCTTCCACAATTTCCTGCGGCAGCGTCACACTGCGGCCGCCGAGCGACTCATCGGTGGTCAGCACCACGCCGCCCTGTACCGTGCAGATAAGGAAATCCACATCGGACATACGGGAGGCCACTTCGGCCAGCTTGCCGAATGCCGCCTGCTGATTCACCCGCTGGTCCTCCTCTGCGGTGAGGTATGTGGCTGCCATCTGCGCGATGAGCTCGGCACGGGTACGCATCTCCTCCCGCTTTTCCGCGGCGGTGGTACCGTAACTGAGGGCAAAGAAGCTGACACCCAGAAGCAGCATCGTCAGCAGCACCATGCCCGCCGTCAGAGCAAACTGGTTCCAGTACAGGCTGCTGTTCCGTCTTTTAAAGCGTTCAATCATACTTACTGCTTCACTTCAAACTTATATCCAACGCCCCAAACCGTTTTGAGGGCCCACTGATCGGACACATCCTCCACCTTCTCGCGGAGACGCTTGATGTGGACGTCCACGGTACGGCTGTCACCGAAATAGTCAAAGCCCCAGACCTCGTCAAGAAGCTGGTTGCGGGTGTAGACGCGGTTGGGCGTGGAGGCCAGATGGTACAAAAGCTCCAGTTCTTTCGGAGGTGTGTCCACCTGCTTGCCGTCCACCAGCAGCTCGTAGCTGTCCAGATTGATGACCAGCTTATCGAACTGCAGGCGCTTTTTGGTATCGTCGGGGATCTCACTGCGGCGCAGCACGGCGTTGATGCGGGCCATCAGCTCCTTCATCTCAAAGGGCTTGACCAGATAGTCATCGGCGCCCATCTCCAGACCGGTGATGCGGTCATCCACATCGGATTTGGCCGTCAGCATAATGATAGGGGTGGCACTCTTTTCGCGGATATGGGCGCAAACAGACCAGCCGTCCATAACGGGCAGCATAATATCCAGCAGCACCATATCGGGCGTCCGGGCGTCAAATTCCTCCACAGCCTTGCCGCCGTCATAGGCAATTCGCACCTCAAAGCCCTCTTTTTCCAGATACATACGGATCAGATCGGAGATATTGTGATCGTCTTCCACTACCAAAATGTTTCGCGCCATAGCCAAATCCTCCCATTGTGAATGGTTTTCTACAGTATACTTTTCTTTCGGCTAAATTTCCTGAACTTTCTGTGAATTTCGTACCGAATCAGTATACCACAGATTTATGCATCTGTATAGTCATCAATGGTAATACCCGTATAATACCACCGGAGAATTTCCTGCCACGTTTTCCCCTCCTGTGCCAGCGTGTTGGCGCCGTACTGGCTCATACCCACGCCGTGGCCGTAACCTGTGACGCGAAAGGTGACGGTCTCTGCATCCGTTTCCACCGTAAAGGCGGTGGAGCGCAGAGAAAACACGCTGCGCATCTCCTGCCCCGTAACGGCAACACCGCCCACTACCGCCGACTCCACCCGGCCCGTATCGGAGCGGATGACATCGCTTATCCACGACGCTGCCGCCCCTGTCAGCTTTGCCTCGGGGTAGCGGGCGGTGAAGAGCTTGCGAAATTCCTCGGCGCTGAAGGTGTTGACAGAGTAGTAGTTGGGCACCGTGTCGGCACTCTCGGGACTTTCCACACTGACCAGATAGGGCAGGTCTGCCGTCCACACCTCACCGCTGGTGGCTGTCACGCCGGCAGAGGAGGAGTGGAACACCGCCATAATGGGCTCACCGCCGTAATACATCACCTGATTGTCCGTCTCGGATACGGCACGGTGAATGTTTTCTTCATATTCCTCAAATACCGCGCCCCACTTCTCCCGCGCCCCCTCCTCCGAGAGGTACGCCGTGCAGCACCCGGGATCGACACATACATCCGCCGACGGATGTGCCGCTTTTGCTCCGGCCTCCATCTGATAATAGAGGTAGGTGCGCTCGGCCACCGTCTGGGCCTTCAGCGCCTCCATGTGGAATGCGCCGCCCATCTCGGCGCGCAGCACGCCGCGCAAATATTCCTCCACCGCCATCTCCCGCACCGTCCCCTCCTCCCAGAGGAGAAGGGTATGTTCCCCGTCGCCGTTCGACGGAAGTTCCACCGCGGAGCTGACCTTCTGCTCCGTTTCCATCGGTATCCGGGTGTTTTCCTCCTGTCGCGGAGCAAATAAAAAAGCCGGCAAAAACACTGCCACCCACAGCAGTACGCCGGCACCAAACGCTTGTCGCATCTTTGCTGCACCTCCTTGTGTTTCCCTACAGTGTAGCCGCCGCAGCGGCGCGAAAACGAGGGAAGCAGGGGGAGGACGGGAAAAAATACGAAATCGCCCCTTGATTTAACAAATATTTAATAAGTTTGTACGAACTTTTTTAACAACCTTCGGGTAAATTAAGACTTGCAAGAGACAAAAACTTTTTTCATCAATCTTCCTGCCATAATGAGCCGAAGGCGTACGCCTTCGGCTCTGTGGTTTTTATCGGGCTTTTTCACCCTCCCGCAGCTTGCGGAAGAAGTCGCTGAGGACGGCGGCACAGTCCTCACCCAGCACACCGCCCACCAGCTGAGGATGGTGTGGAAAATTCTCCATAAACAGATTTAGTACGCCGCCGCAGGCACCCATCACGCTGTCGCGGGCACCGTAGAACACACGGCGGACACGGCCGTTGATAATGGCGCCGGCGCACATGGGACAGGGCTCCAGCGTCACATAGAGGTCGCACTCCTCCAGCCGCCATGAACCAAGGGCGGCATTGGCCTCGGCCATGGCCTCCATCTCCGCGTGGGAGAAGACGGCCTGCTTTTCTTCGCGGCGGTTGCGTCCCCGTCCAATGACCGCGCCGTCTTTCACAACGACGCAGCCAACGGGCACCTCGCCCGCCGCTGCCGCTTCACGGGCCAGGTCCAGCGCCATGGCCATATAGTCCTCATGTGTCATAACGAAAGACTCCTTTTCGGAAATTTTCTCCTTGCGCCGTTTAATCCGTGGTATATTTGTCCAAACTGTTCGTACAATACCTATGTACGAGGAGGATGTGCGCATGGCGAGGAAGAAGCAGAAGGATACGTTGCAGCCTACAGTGGCATCTCTGACGCGGGAGTTGGACAGCGTCAATGCACAGATGAAAGAGGCCTATGATCGGTTCAATTACACCTGTGAAAGTGAGCTCATCGATGCCTGCATCTATGAGATCGAGGCGCTCCGTGCCCGCTCCACCTATCTGCTGCGGTGCATTAAGGAACTCACCGGCGGAGCAAAGCGCCCTGTGCCGCACGCCGTTCCCGTCAGCAGCAAACTTCCCCATAGCGCCCCGCAGGAGGAGTACGCCGCCGCTGCATCGGTCATGAAGGGAGGTCCTCTGTGTCGGTCGTAGAAATGCTTGCCCTCGGATTGGTGCTGCTGTTTCTGGCAGTGTCCCTCTTCCGCCTGTTCAAAACACCCGTGAAGCTGGCCTTACGCACCGTCGCCAATACGGCGCTGGGCTTTGGCGCGCTGTGGGCGGTGAATCTCACCACCGCCTACACGGGCCTGTCGCTGGGACTGAACTTCTTCAACGCCGTCACCGTCGCCGTACTGGGTCTGCCGGGACTGGGACTGCTGCTGTTGGTCAAATGGGTGCTGGGCGGTACATAATCCGGTAAGGTCGTGCCTGCAGGCGCGGCCTTTTTTATCGCTCTGCTCCCCCGTCGCGCCAACCGTAGAGGGGATAGCGCTGCATGGCACCGAAGAGCTTTTGTTTCACATCGGGGTAGGTCTTTTCCAGATTGGTCAGCAGCTCCTTCACCTCCTGGCGGCGGCTGTGTCCGTCGAGAGGGCAGGTGTTGTGAACCACGGGCAGGTTCTCCCGCACCGCAATACGCCGCACCTCGTCCTCATGGCAGTACAGGAGCGGTCTGATCTGTGTCACACCGGTTCTGTCCAGAAAAGTCACCGGCTGGAAGCAGCCGATGCGGCCCTCGAAGAGCATATTCATCAGCAGCGTCTCCACCGCATCGTCATAGTGGTGTCCCAAGGCGATCTTGGAGATACCCCGCTCGGTCAGCGCCGTATTGAGGCTGCCGCGGCGGAGCTTGGCACACAGGGAGCAGGGATTCTTTTCCTTGCGCTCTTCAAACAGGATCTCATACACCGGGATCTGGATGCGGGTGTAGGGGATTTCCAGTTTTGCACACAATTCTGCCACGGGGGTGAAGTCCATCTCCGGCATCCCCATCTCCAGCGTGATGGCCTCCAGCGTAAAGGGCGTGGGCAAAAATTTCTGCAGGCGGTACATGGCCAACAGCGTGACAAGGCTGTCTTTTCCGCCGCTGACGCCCACGGCAATGCGATCGCCCGCCTCGATCATGCGGTAATCCTCCACGCATCGGCGGACCTTGCCCAACAACTGCTGCATAGTCTGTTCCTCCCCCGGCAACAAAAAGTGAAATTGCAATTTGAGAAATCAAGAGAAAACGAGAGATATCGAGAGAAAATAATAGATGTTCCTATTGTAAATCAAATTGCCGTTGACAAATTTGAAGGCGTATGCTATAAATATCCTTGCGCGTTTGCGCGATATCAATTGATTTTCTCTCTCCCGATTGTAACAAGGGAGCACGAAAATGTAAAGCAATATACATATAATAAATTTTGGAGGAAAAACACCATGTCCACTTTTATGGCAAACAAGGCCAACATTGAGCGCAAGTGGTATGTCGTTGATGCCGCCGGCAAGCCCCTGGGCAAGACCGCCGTCATCGTCGCCGACCTGCTGCGCGGCAAGGGCAAAGTCACCTACACCCCCCACGCTGATTGCGGCGACAACGTCATCGTGATCAACGCCGGCAAGGCCATCCTGACCGGCAACAAGATGGAGCAGAAGGTCTATCGCACCCACTCCGGTTGGGTCGGCGGCCTGAAGGAGACCAAGTATCGCATCCTGATGCAGGACAAGCCCGAGCTGGCTATGCGCGTGGCCGTCCGCGGCATGATGCCCCGCAACACCGTCTCCAAGGACTCCCTGAAGCGCCTGCATGTCTACGCCGGTGACACCCACGAGCATCAGGCTCAGAAGCCCGAGCTGGTCAAGTAATTGAAGGAGGATAAGAAGAATGTATCAGTCTAAGAATCCCTACATGTACGGCACCGGCCGTAGAAAGTCCTCCGTGGCCCGCGTTCGCGTTTACCCCACCGGCAGCGGCAACATCACCATCAACGGCCGTGACATCGAGGAGTACTTCGGTCTGGAGACTCTGAAGATGGTCGTCCGTCAGCCCCTGAACACCACCGAGACCCTGGGCAAGGTGGACA
>JAFYVA010000028.1 GCA_017549325.1 Oscillospiraceae bacterium | reverse complement strand
CACTCACGCAAGCATTTCTCGTCGCGCATTTCTGCGCTCCGTCTGGTGCTTTTCGTTTCGTTCATTGTTTAATTTACAAGGTACACGCCCCGCAGTGCGGACCATTACAGATATTACCACAACTCAAGACGCTTGTCAAGAACTTTTTTCAAGTTTTTGTAGTTTTTCTTTCGCTGTGTTTCTGCGCGCCGCGCCTCTCGGCGACAGCTTGATTAGATTACCACACCACCTCACCTTTGTCAACACCTTTTTTCACCTTTTTTCGCGCTATTAGCAATACAAAAGGCAGACCCGAAAGCCTGCCTTTTACTTATGATAAGCGGATGTATCAAACGATGTCGTAGAGCTGCCGCAGGTCGGTGATCTCATAGTCGATACGCAGGTCTGCCGGACGGGCCGCGCCCTTGGGATTGAACCAGCAGCAAGGCAGGCCGTAGTTGTTGGCACCCTTGATATCACTGGAGAGAGAATCGCCGATGACGAGGCAGTTGTCGCGGGTGATGCCGTCGATATGGGCGAAGACATAGTCGAAGTACTCCACATGGGGCTTGGCCCAGCCGGCCTCCTCGCTGATGAAGGCCGCGGTGATATAGGGGGTGATGGTACTACGGCGCAGCCGCTCACGCTGGACGGAGGCCACGGCATTGGTGACCAGATACAGCGTATGGCTCTCGGAAAGCTTGCGGCAAACATCCTCGGCATAGGGCAGCAGCACATGGCTCACACCCAGCGTGGCCAGATGGACGCGGTTGCACGCCTCGGGATCGCGGGTAAGGCCCAGCTCGGCGAGGAAATCGCGGAAGCGCTGGACCACGAGGAAATCCTTGGTGACCTCGCCGCGGTCGAAGGCAGCCCAGAGACGGGCGTTGCACCGCTCGTAGATCTTATAATTCTCCTCGGTATCGGGCACATCGTTCTCACGGCACATGGCAGAGAAGGCGGTGCGGTTGGCCTGATCGAAATCAAACAGCGTATTGTCTGCGTCGAAGAGTAAGTACTGATAGTTCATCGCGATGCTCCTATATTATATAGTATGGCCTCACGCCATCATCCACACGAAGATGGCGTTGCGCTTGGGCTCGTCGAACATCTCCTCCAGCTCCTGCTTGTGGTAGACAAAGCCGGGATCGTCGAAGTACTTGGCGCCGTGAGGGCAGCCCTTGATACAGGCGCAGCACTTGATGCACACACCGGGCACTTGGCTCACATCGTCGAAATCAATGCTGCCCATGGGGCACTTGGCGGCGCAAAGGCCACAGCCGTCGCAGAGAGATAAGTCCGTTTTGGGCTTGACCTTGAGAATATTGATGGGCTCGCCGTGGCGGTCGCGTGGCTTATAGTAGGGGCCGATGGGGTCATTGCCTGCCGGAACGGTCTCGCAGCGGTCGCCGCTGAGCAGCTTCTCGGCGATGAGGGAGGCGAAGATATCCATCTCCTTCTCATCGGCGGCGTTGGGGCGGCCGGCACCCAGCGTGCGGGAAAAGGCGTGCTCACCCACGAAGGCGCCGCCCGCCACGCAGGTGAAGCCATCGTCGCGGAGAATATGGTGCAGTTCCATGAGGGCATCGTCGTAGTCGCGGTTACCGAAGAGCACCACGGGGACAGCCAGCGCGCCGTTGCCCTGCACCTTGCCCGTGAGATAGGGCAGCAGCAGGTTGGGCACGCGGCCGGCGTAGGTGGGGCTGCCCCAGACCACCAGATCGGATGCAGTGAAGCTGAGCTCCTTCTCTCTGTTGGCGGGGTCGGCGTAGGAGAACGCCTTGTACTCGGCACCCAAGGCATCGGCCAGATGTTTGGCGATGCGGGTCACCGTCTTTTCCACCGTGCCGGTGGGAGAGAAATGGACGGCGTGGACAGCGGTAATCATAGCTCGAAATCCTCCGCCTTCAGCTTATCCGTGGGCAGGTCGGCAGGGCGCTGGGGAACACGGCGCAGCGGATCGTAACTGAACGCGCCGCAGCGGTGCTCCATGGCCACGATGCCCCGCTTGACGCAGGCTACCTGCGTCTCGGAAATGGTGGAGCCATGAATGCAATAGGCACAGCGGGGATCGATGCGTTTGCGGAATTTCATAGGGCAGCCTCCTTTTCGGTTTTACAGCGCGTGGATGGTGATCTCGCCGTTTTCGGCGGTGGCTTTGAGGTGGGTGACGGGATTTTCGAAGGCGGCGATGATCTTCGTGGCCATGGGGTCCTCCAGCTCGTGCTGGATGGTGCGGCGCAGCTCGCGGGCACCGTAGACCGCGGAGTAGGACTTGGAGACGAGGGCATCCAGCACCGCCTCGTCATAGGTGAAGGTGAAGCCCTTATCGCTGAGGGACGCGGTCAGTTCCCGCAGCATGATCTCGGCGATGTCGCGGAAGTGCTCCTCGGTGAGGCGGCGGAAGTACACCACCTCGTCCACGCGGTTGATGAACTCGGGGCGCAGGAACTCACGCAGCGCCTTCATCACCTTCTCTTTGCCCTGCTCGTCACCGCTCTTGCCGAAGCCCACGGAGGCCACGGTCTTGTCGGAGCCGGCGTTGGAGGTCATGACGATGACGGTGTTCTCAAAGTTCACCTTGCGGCCGTGGGCATCGGTGATCTGACCGTCGTCCAGGATCTGCAGCAGGACATTCAGCACATCGGGGTGGGCCTTCTCGATCTCGTCGAAGAGCACCACGGAATAGGGCTTGCGGCGGATCTTCTCGGTGAGTTGACCGGCCTCGTCGTAGCCCACGTAGCCGGGAGGCGAACCGACGATGCGGCTGACGGAGTGCTTCTCCATAAACTCGGACATATCGAGGCGAATAAGACTCTCGGGTGCGTTGAAGAGGTCGTCGGCCAGCTGCTTGACCAGCTCCGTCTTACCCACGCCGGTGGAGCCGACGAAGATGAAGCTGACGGGCTTATGCTTGGGAGAGATGCCCACGCGGTTGCGGCGGATGGCGGCGGCCACAGCGGCCACGGCCTCGTCCTGACCGACGATGTGCTCCTTGAGGCGGCTCTCCAGCTCGTTGAGGCGGCGGAACTCAGCCTCCTTGATCTTGCTGGCGGGGATCTTCGTCCACATCTCGATGACGCGGGCGATGTTGTCCATGGTCAGCTCCGGCGTACCCAGAGCGCGCAGGTCGCTCAGCTCCGCCTCGGCGCGCATCTCACGGGAGCGCAGCTCGGCGATGCGGGCATAGCGGGCATCCAGCTCCTCCTGCGTGTACTCCTTGCCATCCTCGGCGGGAGCAGACATGAGGGCTTCGCGCTCGAAGGTAAGGTTCTCCAGCTCACGCTCCAGCTCCATGCGGCGGTTGATGTGCTCGTCGTGGAGGTTGCGGTCGGAGCAGGCCTCGTCGATCAAATCGATGGCCTTGTCGGGCAGGAAGCGGTCGGTGATATACCGCTCGGAGAGCAGCACCGCCTGACGCAGGACGCCGTCGGGGATCGATACGCCGTGGAACGACTCGTAATAATGGGCGATGCCGCGCAGGATCTTCAGGGTATCCTCCACATTGGGCTCGTTGACGGTGACGCTCTGGAAGCGGCGCTCCAGGGCGGTATCCTTCTCAATGTGCTTGCGGTACTCGTTGAAGGTGGTGGCACCGATGACCTGAATCTCGCCGCGGCTCAGGGCGGGCTTTAAGATATTGGCGGCGTTCATGCTGCCCTCGGCATCGCCTGCGCCCACGATGTTGTGGACCTCGTCGATGACAAGGATGACGTTGCCGGCCTTGCGGATCTCCTCGATAAGCCCCTTCATACGGCTCTCGAACTGGCCGCGGAACTGGGTACCGGCCACGAGGGCGGTCAGATCCAGAAGATAGACCTCCTTATCGCGGAGTTTGAAGGGCACCTCGCCCGAGACGATGCGCTGGGCCAGACCCTCGGCGATGGCGGTCTTACCCACGCCGGGCTCACCGATGAGACAGGGATTGTTCTTCTGGCGGCGGTTGAGGATCTGCACCACGCGCTCGATCTCCTCTTCCCTGCCGATGACGGCGTCGAGCTTGTTCTGACGGGCGCGCTGGGAGAGGTTGATGCAGTAGTTATCCAGAAACTTGCGCTTTTGCTCCTTCTTGCGGCCGCCGTTGTTGGGTGCGGCATTGCCGTTGGCGGAGCCGTCCACAGGGGGCTGGGCCGGCATATCGGGGCCGCCGTTGCCAAAGAGGCGGTTCAGAAAGGGGAACGTGGCGGTCTTGCCGCTCTCTTCATCCTCCTCGTCCTCGTCCATGCCCTCCAGCTCTTCGGCGCCGCCGAAGGCGGTCATCATCTCGTTGGACACGCTCTCCAGATCCTCCTTGGTGATGCCCATACGGCGCATCATCTCCTCTACCTGAGGCAGGCCCAGAGAGGCGGCACACTGAAGGCAGAGGCCCTCGTTGAGGGTCTCGCCGGTCTTTTCGTTCATGCGGGAGATAAACACCACCGCAACATTCTTCTTACACTTGGAACACAGGGTCGGTTTCATAATGGGGGTCCTCCGTTATTTTTGAAGCAGTGCCAGCAGACTGCGGGGCGTATGGCCGGCAAAGAAACTGTACAGATAGGTGCCCTCGCCGTCCACCAGACCGGTCAGGCGCACCACGGCGCAGACCAGCAGGCAGATCAGCACGCCCAGCACGAGGCCCACGGCGGCACCGCCGAGACGGTTCAGGAAGCCGAACACGGGGATGCGCTCGACAAGGCGCAGCGGGCGGCTCAGCAGACGCAGCACGATGGACAGCAATATCATCGCCACGAAGAAGATGACGAGGAAGGCCACGCCGTGGACGGCCTTTTCCACCATGGTGGACAGCGCATCCATGCCGGAGTTCACCATGCCGCTATACAGCTCCTTAGCCGATGCACCCAGGTTGCCCAGCATGGAACTGTCGGCGGAGGCCGCGCCGGTCGAGGCGGCGGGCACGAGGCCGGAGTTCATAATGCGCTCCATCACGAAGCCCTCCACACGGGGCATCGCCCATGCAGTGACACGCGGGGCAAACATACGGGCTACCCACACGCCGCCGAATACCGACAGGAAAAAGATCACCACGCTGGTGACGGTGCGGACGAGGCCGCGGGCAAAGCCCAGAATCAGGCTCAGCGCCAGAATGGCGCCCAGCACGATATCCAAAGAAACAAGATCGATAGTACTCAGTTCGACCATAGTCTGTCCCTCCCAATTTTTCTCGCTTGTTTTTCTCTATATACATTTTCCTCTCACACTGCTGCGTTACGGCAGGTAGAGGCTGGCGCTGTCAGCGCCGGCCAGAACGGCAGAGCCGTCGGAGCGCATGAACACGGCGCGGGTCTGACTCACGAAGGGCAAGGAGGCCAGCTCCGTGAGGAATTTGTCGTAAATAATGAGGCGGTCGGTACACAGCACCGCGACATAGCGGCCCGAGGCAGACAGATCCAGCACCTCACGGGAGAGGGTGATGCCGCCCAGCTCGTTGCCCTCCCCGTCCACGGTGATGAGCTCCGTATCGCTGCCGGTACGGTAACGGCTGAGGAGCACGGCGGCAAAGCTGCCGTCGGACACCTGACAGCGGCGCAGGAAGAGGCCGTTATAGGGATAGGATGCCACGGCGTTTCCGTTCTTGTCCAGCCAGTAGAGTCCCTCCTCCGCCACGGCGCAGAAACCGCTGTCGAAGGGGCACAGGTCATAAACGATGCCGGAGCAGACCGCCGCAGAGGCCACTGCCCGTTCGCTGTCTGTACGGTAGAGGGTGAGGAAACTCTCAAAGACGCCCGTTTCCTGTCCCATGGTGATGGCCGCCAGCGTATTGCCGTCGCGGCTGAGGGCGCCGGTCATCAGAAAGCGGGAGGCCGAGCCATAGGAGAATACCGGCTCGCCTGCCCCGTCATAGACGGTGACGGCTCCCTTGTGCCCGCTCTGCTCGTGGCAGACGACCACATGGCCGTTATCGGCCACCGAGGCCTCCAGCACCGCACCGGGCATGGTTTTCTGCCACCGCAGACCCAGAGGCGAGAGGACATAGACCGCATCGCCGCCGATGTCATAGCCCACGGCTGTGTCACCGTTGGCGCTCAGGGCGGGCGCTAAAAAGTGGACGGTGGCGCTATAGGCCACTTCACTGTGCTCATTGAGCACCTGCAGTCGACCCTCGGAGAGGATGGCGAGACTGCCGCCCACGGGGGCAAAGCACCGGGCCTCGTCGCTGTCGTAGCTGTAGAGCATGGCGCAGCCCGTTTCGTCCTTTTCGGCGCGGGCGTAAATCAGACTGCGGCGCAGGCCGTCAAAGGCGTTGGCATCCCACAGCAGCGCGGCGGCCACACCTGCCAGAATCAGCACGGTGAGAAGCGTCAGCCACAGCCATTTGCGGCGGCGCTTCTTTTTCCGCTCCACGCGGCGCGGCGCGTCCTCCTGCCGGTTGCCCTCGGGCAGGTCATAGAGTTTTTGGGTGTTGTATTTCATGGAAAAAACTCCCTTTTCTCATCCGTTGAGCCGCTCGTCGTCGTACCACACGCGGGTGAGGTACAATCCGCCGGGAGGTGCCGTGGGGCCGGCCAGTGTACGGTTGCCGCTGGCCAAGATCTCGGGGATCTCCTCGGGGGTCAGTTTGCCCTCGGCGGCGTAGAGCACCGTGCCGGTAATGGCACGAACCATATTATACAAAAAACCGTTGGCGCAGACCTTCAGTTCCAGCAATTCACCCGAGCGGGTGACGCGGCAATAGTGGATGGTGCGGACGGTGCTTCTAACGTTGGTGCCCACGCTTCGGACGGCGGCAAAATCGTGGGTGCCCTCGAACATACGGGCAGCGCGATCCAGCAGCGACTCATCCAGCTTCTTGGGATAGAAGTAGGCGCGGTTTACATAAAAAGGATTCTTGATGCGGGAGTTGTAGATGCGGTAGGTATACTCCTTCTTGATGCAGGAGGAAATGGCGTTGAAATCCTCGTCCACCTCGAAGGCGGCCTTGACCACGATATCCTCGGGGATATGGGTGTTGACGGCAAAGGGGATGCGGTCGGTGGGGATACGGGAAGAGGTGCGGAAATTGGCCACATAGTGCTCGGCGTGGACGCCGGCATCGGTGCGGCCGCAGCCCGTCACGCGGATGGGCTCACCGCAGACCATGCTCAGGCCGCGCTCCAGTGTGGCGGCCACGGAGATCTCCGTTTTCTGCACCTGCCAGCCGTGGTAGGCGCTGCCGTTATACATTAAAATCAAGGCGATGTTGCGCATGAAGCGGGGTCTCCTTTCTGTGAGAAATATCTTGGCTCCACCTCCGGGGGAGCTGTCGAGCGATAGCGAGACTGAGGGGGCAACATACGGAAGCACCTTCGTCAGCAGCCCCCTCCGTCATTTGCCTGCGGCAAATGCCACCTCCCCCAAAAGGTGGAGGCAAGAGAGGACGCGCAAATCCTTACAGCACGGCAATGCCAAGGCGGTTCAGCACGATGACGGCGGCAACCAAAATGGCAAAGACAATGATGGCGAGGATATCGCGGCCTGCGTAGCGCAGGACATGGAGGGCGGTGCGGCCCTCGCCGCCGTGGTAGCAGCGGCACTCCATAGCGGTGGCCAGCTCGTCGGCGCGGCGGAAGGCGCTGATGAACAGCGGCACCAGAATGGGCACCAGTGCGCGGGCGCGCTGGAAGATGTTGCCGCTCTCAAAGTCGGCGCCTCTTGCCTTCTGCGCCGACATGATCTTGTCCGTCTCCTCGATGAGGGTGGGGATAAAACGCAGGGCGATGGACATCATCATGGACAGCTCGTGGACGGGCAGCTTGAGTTTTTTCAGCGGGCCCAGCAGCTTTTCCATGGCGTCGGTGAGGCTGATGGGGCTGGTGGTGTAGGTCAGCAGGAAGGTGCCCATGATCAGCATGACGATACGCAGCACCATGGCCACGGCGTGGCGGATACCCTCCATGGAGATATGGCGCAGGAGCCACACATCCACAAGGGGCTCACCTGTGGTGAAGAAGAGGTTCATCAGTCCCGTGAACAGCAAGATGAAATACACGGGCTTCAAACCCTTTGTCAATGCGCGGCGGCCCACCTTGGAGATGCGGATGGAGATAAAGAGCATCACGGCTACCAGCGCGTAGCCCAGCCACGTCTTGCAGGAGAACAGCGCCACAATGTAGAGGATGACGCACAGGAGTTTGGCGCGGGGATCGAGGCGGTGGATGGCGGTGGTGCCGGGGAAAAACTGACCTAAGGTAATGTCTTTCAGCATGTGCCCACCTCCTCGCCGAGAAGCTGTTGGGCAAGGGAGTCCACCGTGAAGGTGGCGCTGTCGAGGCAGAAGCCGCGACGGCGCAGCGCCTCGGCCAATTTGGCGGCGGCGGGTACATCCAGACCCACCGACTCCAGCTCGGCGGCGCGCTCAAAGACCTGCGCGGGCGTGCCCTCCATGTAGACCTTACCGCCATCGAGAACGATGATACGCTGGGCGTAGCGGGCGATCTCGTCCATGGAGTGGCTCACCAGCACCACGGTGGAGCCGCGGCTTTCGTGATACTCACGCAGCAGCTGCAGAATGCTCTCGCGGCCACGGGGATCGAGGCCGGCGGTGGGCTCGTCGAGAATCAGCACCTCCGGCTCCATGGCCATGACACCGGCGATGGCCACGCGGCGCTTCTGTCCGCCGGAGAGGGCGAAGGGCGACTTATCCAGCACCGACTCATCCAGGCCCACGGCACGGATGGCGCTGAGGACGCGGCGCTCCACCTCCTCGGGGGAAAGGCCCATATTCTTCGGGCCGAAGGCCACATCCTTACGGACGGTGTCCTCGAAGAGCTGATACTCCGGATACTGAAACACCAGACCCACACGGAAGCGGACTTGGCGGATCTTCTTGGGATTTTCCCAGATATCGCAGCCATCGAGAGAAACGGTGCCCGAGGTGGGCTTCAAAAGACCGTTCAGATGCTGGATGAGCGTGGACTTGCCCGAGCCGGTATGGCCGATAAGACCGAGAAACTCGCCGCGGCGAATGTCCAGCGTCATCTCCTCCACGGCGCTGCGCTGGAAGGGCGTTCCCACACCGTAGGTATGGGTCAGATTGTCAACACGAATGATGGTTTCCAAGGGGTATAACCTCCAAAGGGAGCAGAAACGGAAATTTCTGCGCAGTTGTTTTCAGTGGGAAAGTACGCGGGCCACCGCATCGGCGCAGGCATCGTAATCCAGCGCATCGAGGGGCACATCATGGCCGGCGGCGCGGAGCTTATGCAGCAGCTGCACCGTTACGGGGACGGTCAGGCCCATGGCCTCCATCTCCTCGACGCGGGTGAACACCTCGGTGGGGGTGCCGTCCATGGCCACGCTGCCGCCGTGCATCACGATGACGCGGTCAGCCAGAAGCGCCTCGTCCATGTGGTGGGTGATGAGCACCACGGTGATGTTCTGCTCACGGTGCAATCGGGAGATGGTCTCCAGCACCTCGGCCCGACCGGCGGGATCCAGCATGGCGGTGGACTCGTCCAGCACGATGCACTTGGGCGCCATGGCGATGACACCGGCGATGGCGATGCGCTGCTTCTGACCGCCGGAGAGCAGATGGGGTGCGTGGCGGGCGAAGGCATCCATACCCACGGCGGCGAGAGCCTCGTCCACGCGGCGGCGGATCTCCTCCGAGGGCACGCCCAGATTCTCCGGGGCGAAGGCCACATCCTCCTCCACCACATTGGCCACGATCTGGTTGTCGGGGTTCTGGAACACCATACCCACAGCGCGGCGGATGTCGAGGAGCTGCTGCTCGTCGAGGGTGTCCATTCCCTCCACGAACACGCGGCCGCCCGAAGGCAGCAGCACGGCGTTCATGTGCTTGGCCAGAGTGGATTTGCCCGAGCCGTTGTGTCCCAGCACTGCCACGAAGCTGCCCTCTTCAATGGTCAGATCCACATTGTGCAGTGCCACCGTGCTCTGCTCGTCCTCCTCCTGTGCAGGATAGGCAAAGGTCAGGTCACGGGTCTGTATCATAGTAGACATAATTCTGTATTCCTTGTGTTATGGTAAACTTTTGCTGTTATTTTTTCCCGCGGTTCCCGTGGGAAAAATACCACGACTCAGCCGCCCGGGGCGGCGACACCAGTGCGCACACTGGTGGTGGGGAGATATAAGGGGAGCCTGCTCCCCTTATAGGGAGATCCACCGTCCCGTTGCGCCGCAGGGCAGCGCCATGCCGCTCTCGGTGCAGGGCAGACCCAGTTCGTCCCACATCACCTTACCGCCGAAGCGCTCGCCCACACACAGCTGCAGGATATAGCCCAGCACGGAGGGGGCCAGACCGGTGGTATAGGAGTTGATGATGACGAAGAGCGGGTTGTCGCTGAGAACCTGAGAGCAGAGCTTGACGAAGGGGAAGAGATTGTCCTCCAGCTTCCACACCTCGCCGCCGGGACCGCGGCCGTAGGAGGGCGGGTCCATGATGATGGCGTCGTACGTCTTGCCGCGGCGGATCTCACGCTCCACGAACTTGGCGCAGTCATCGATGATCCAGCGGATGGGCGCCTCGGCCAAACCGGAGAGGCGGGCGTTGTCCTTGGCCCACGCCACCATACCCTTGGCCGCGTCCACATGGCAGACGCTGGCACCGGCCTTGGCACAGGCCACGGTGGCGCCGCCGGTATAGGCGAAGAGGTTCAGCACGCGGATGGGGCGGTCGGCGCTGCGGATGGCCTCCATGGCGAAGTCCCAGTTCACCGCCTGCTCGGGGAACAGACCCGTGTGCTTGAAGTTCATGGGCTTGACCTGAAAGGTCAGCTCCTTGTAGTGGATGGGCCAGCTCTGGGGCAGGGAGTTCTTCTCCCAGTGGCCGCCGCCCGTCTGGGAGCGGCTGTAACGGGCGTTGGCCCGCTTCCACAATGCACTGCGCTCCACCTGCCAGATGGCCTGCGGGTCGGGGCGCACCAGGATCTGGTTATCCCAGCGCTCCAGCTTTTCACCGCCGCCGCAGGAGAGAAGTTCATAATCTTTCCAACCGTCTGCGATCCACATATCATCGTCCTCCTATGTTGAGAGAATACTATTCCACAATAAATCAATCTATTATACCTCACCAAGGATGGTGCGTCAAGGGAAGAACGATGGACAAAATGTAAATTGTAGGTCATTCCTTGGCTCCCCCCGTGGGGGAGCTGGGTGAGCAGAGCGAACCCTGAGAGGGCGGGATACAGAAGTGCCTTCGTCAGCAGCCCTCTCCGCCTCGCGTTGCTCGGCACCTCCCCCAAAGGGGGAGGCAAGGGAATACCGCATCCCACCCCATCGTTGCAATCCCTCTCCCGCTGTGGTATGATGAAAGGGAACATTTTCCGCTCTTTCGCCGTCTTATAGATAACCACACACAAAGGAGGACACTGTGATGAAGAAGTTGTTTGCCTTGCTCCTCGCACTGGTGACGGTGCTGAGCCTTGTGGGCTGCGCCGCAACGAAAGATGCCCTTCCTCCCGAGGAGGAGCTGACGGCACAGACCGAAACGGGTGTGCCCCAGTGGGGCATCACCATGGAGGCAAAGGACGTGACCGCCTCGGGCATGACGCTGGTGATCCATCAAGAGGGCGGCGTGGAGGTGACGGGCGAGATCAACACGGGCGATCCCTACGCCCTGTATCGCCTCGAGGACGATATCTGGACGGAAGTGCCCACGACCCGCGACGACATCGCGTGGAACGCCATCGCCTACCTCGTGCCCATGGGCGGCGAGCTGGAGCAGACGCTGGACTGGTCGTGGATGTACGGTCAACTGCCCGCAGGGGAATATAAACTGGTGAAGAGCTTCATGGACTTCCGCGGCCCCGGCGACTACGATCAGGCCAGCTTCGAAGTGGTATTCACCGTGGAATAAGCGCAAAAAAAGAGAGCCGCGAGGCTCTCTTTTTTCTTATCTCGTTCTTCCTGCAGCGGCAGCATCAGAAGCCCGTCACCGCATCAACGGGCAGGCTCAGCACCAGACCCTTCGCCTCGGTGGCGGCACCGCAGCGGGCGGTAACAGCCTCCATGATGGCGGTTTTCTGCTGTGCGTCGGTGAGGATCAGCACGATCTCCTTCTCCTCGTTGGCGTTCAGGCCCAACAGGGCGCTGGCCTCGGCCGAGCCGATGCAGCGGCTGTGAACCACCGTGCCGCCGCGGGCACCCGCGGTCTTGGCCGCCTCCATCACATCGCCGCTGAAGCCGCGGTTGATCATGGCTACCACCAGTGCATGGGTTCTGTTTTCCATGGTTTCGTCATCCTTTCTGTCCGTCTCCTCGCCCGTTCCCTTTGCCAGATGCAGCAGCAAGCCGCTGCCGCCGCTTAAGGGGACGGTGAAGGCAATGCCGCTGTTGACGGCGTGCATCCGCAGCTCACGCTTGAGCTTTCCGAGGATATCCTGTGCCGCCGCGCGGGGCAGCACGCTCAAAAGCACACACTTATCCACGCTGCCAAGACCCAGCACATCCATCATATCGCTGGATGCCGTTCCCTCGGCGCTGAGGCGGTACTGGAGGCTGAGACCGTGTTTTTTGAAGATGCTCTCCGCCTTGTCACCCAGCTTGTGGGTGGTGATCAGCATCATCAGCCGATAGATGTTGTTTCCCTTCGGCATATCTCACACTCCCTCCTCAAAATCGTAGATCATATCGCAGTCATCGGGCAGCTGGGCAAGGTAGGCGGCAGACTTTGCAGCCTTGGCGCGGTAGATCAGACCCATCAGCTGGATGGCGATGAGAGGCGTTAATGCCACCAGCGCCACCACGCCGAAGGCATCGGTCATCAGATTGCCGCCCAGCGCCTGACACACGCCGATGGACAGGGGCAGCAGGAATGTGGAGGTCATGGGACCCGAGGCCACGCCGCCGGAGTCGAAGGCGATACCCACGAACATCTTGGGTACGAACGCCGACATCACCAGCGCGATCACATAGCCGGGGATGATGATCCACTGCAGCGAGATGCCGGTGATCACACGCATCATGGCAAGACCCACGGAGATGGCCACGCCCAAGGACATGGCGCGGTTCATGGCGCGGACGGAGATGGCGCCGTCGGTGACGGTCTCCACCTGATGGTTCAGCACCTGAATGGCGGGCTCGGCCTTGACGATGTAGTAACCGATGACCATGCCGATAGGGATCAGCACCCAGTTGTAGGGCAATTCCGCCAGCGCGCCGCCAAGGAAGGCACCCACAGGGGCAAAGCCCACATTGACGCCGCAGAGAAACAGCACCAGACCGACACAGGTATAGAGGATACCCACGGCAATACGCTTGATCTGACGCTTCTGGTAGCGGTGGGTCAGCACCTGGAAGAGGAAGAACACCACCGCAATCGGCAGAAGGGAGATGCACACCTCTTTGAAATAATGGGGCAGATCACGGCCAAAGACCACCACCACATCGCGGGTGGTCACCACATCCTCCACCGTACTGCCTGTATAGACGGCCTCGGTGGGGCGGAAGAACAGACCCAGCAGCATGACGGCCAGAATGGGGCCCACACTGGAGAGGGCCACCAGGCCGAAGGAGTCGGAGGCAGAATCCTTATCCGAGCGCATGGAGGCAAGACCGACGCCCAGCGCCATGATGAAGGGCACCGTCATGGGGCCGGTGGTGACACCGCCGGAGTCGAAGGCCACCGCCAGAAACTCGCGGGGGATGAAGAAGGAGGCCACGATCAGAATACCGTAGAGCACCGTCAGCATCCTCGACAGGGAGATCTTGTAGCGGATGCGGAGGATGGCCAGAGCCAGGAAGAGGCCCACGCCCACCGCGACCGTCAGGATCAGCACCATGTTGGGGATGGCCGGCACCTGACGGGCCAGCACCTGAAGATCCGGCTCGGAAACGGTGATGATGAGGCCCATCAAAAAGCCGATCAGCAGCACCAGAGGCAGCGTTCTCGTCTTGGCGATCTGAACGCCGATGCCCTCGCCCAGGGGGGTCATGGCCGCCTCGGCGCCCAGCTGGAACAGGCCCATGCCGATGATGAGCATGGCTGCGCCGGCGAGGAACATCACGATGCTGCCCAGCTCCACCGGTACCAGAAAGACGCTGATGAGCAGCACGATGGCGGTGATGGGCAGGACGGCCGCCAGGGATTCCATAATTTTTTCTCGCAGTTTCGGGTTCAATGCATTCCTGTCCTTTCTGAAAAGATAGCTATATTCTTTAACAGCATAGCACAGGCAGGCGAAAAATTCAATGAACTCCGTGTTAAAAAAGCGTATATATCGCCGCTGTCGCCCCTACAGATTTTCCAGCGGGTTAAACGGTATATTGACCGCACTGCTGAGCTGTCTCGGCGGCAGCGGCCGCGACATACAGAAGTACCGCGTCTCGTCGGCGATGTGATCCTCCTGCTTTGTGTCCACATCCTCGGGACTCTGCTCACTGTAGAGCAGCTGCGGCACCGTCCGTAAAAAGCCGCGGCAGGTGTGGAAGATATACATCCGGGGATAGCCCTCGTCATCAAACTGCATCCGGTAGTGCATCTGCATCCATCCGGCTATACGGCGGTTATCCCCTTTTTCAAAGTAGATGCGGTATTTCAGCGCCGTCTCATACACGCTCTCGCCACGGGAGGCGTCCCAGATGGCGGGGTCGGCCACGCCGCGGATATCCCGCCCCTTCAGATAGGGGTGCTCGTCCTCGATGCGGCGGATCTCGCGGAACTGCCGCTCCGGCGTCCACAGGACGCCCTCGTCGGGCGTGTTGGTGCAGCCGTAGAGTTCCAATATGCGGTAGATCACGCCGTCATAGTCCACCGCCCACCAGCCGCAGGAGAAGGGCTTGGCATAGCCGAAGTCGTAGGAGCGGTACACCTTCCACTCCCGCGGGATATCGAACGGGTCGATGACATGGGTATAACGCCGGTCTTGGTAGTGGGCGGGGTCGTCGGTGAACTCGGTGAACACCTGCCCCTCAAATACATCCCACCGTCCCTCCAGCCACGCCATACGCAATCGGCGGGGCAGTGTCTCCAACTGGCGTACATAGTCCTCCTGCGCCTTCAGGAGCGCCGTGTTGTCGGTGACGCGGGCGGGGATAAAGCGGTAGTCATTTGGCTCCTCCCCCGCCTCGAAGCGGCGGTCGATGAAGAGGCGCTTGATATAGCTGTGACCGGGGCCGCCGGGGTTGCAGGTGTAGTAGATGCGCTTGGGGAAATCGTTGACGCCGCGGATACAGGCCGCAAACTGCCGCATCCAGCTCTCCTTGAGCTGCGTACACTCGTCGATGAATATGACATCGTACTCGGCACCCTGATAGCGGTCCAGATCACTGTCATTGGCGCAGTAGCCGAACTCGATGGTGGAGCCGTTGGGAAAGGTGAAGATGCGCTCGGTGGCGCGGTACTCGGCAATGCCGTGCAATTCCCGCCGCAGAAAGCGGATGTGGTTGGACTCCAGTTCCTGATAGGTGCGCCGCAGGATGAGCAGGCGGATACCTCCGTAGCGCAGAGCCAGCAGCTTTGCCTTCGTACGGACGGCCCAGCTTTTGCCGCCGCCACGGGCGCCGCCGAAGGCGATGTATTTCTCTGTGGCCGCCAAAAATTCCGCCTGCCGCGGATTGGGCCTGTCCATGTGCAATTTCATCGCGCGTGCCTCCTTGTGTGAGAATATCGGTTCACAAAGGGCGAAAACGGGCGGCACCGTTGCCCTGAAACGGGCAAAAGGCGGGAAATTTCCCGCAATTCACAAAAGGTTTACATAACCCGACACGGTACCCCCTTGCAAGGGGGCTGTAATTATGGTATACTACACTGCGAAACGGCACAGAAAGGAGGAGATGCACATGGGTAAGGGCGGCATCAAAACCGCAGCACAGAACCGCAAGGCATACCACGATTACTTCGTGGAGGAGAAATACGAAGCGGGCATCGAGCTGCGGGGCACCGAGGTCAAGTCCATCCGTTTGGGTGCCCTGAACCTGAAGGACAGCTATGGCTCCGTCACCAAAGAGGGCGAGCTGTATGTCCACAACATGCACATCTCCCCCTATGAAAAGGGCAATATCTTCAACCACGATCCCGACCGCCCCAAGCGCCTTCTGATGCACCGCCGCGAGATCCGCAAGCTGCACCAGCAGCAGAAGCTGGAGGGCTACGCACTGATTCCCCTGAGCGTGTATTTCACGGATGGCCGCGTGAAGGTGGAGTTGGGTCTTTGCAAGGGTAAGAAGAACTACGACAAGCGCCAGTCCATCGCCGAGCGCGACGCCAAGCGTGAAATGGACAGAGCGCGTAAAGATCGGTATTGAGGAAGTCTTTCCTAAGAATTTGTAGGGGCCGATGCCCACATCGGCCCGCACAACATACGATAGCACCCTGATAAACGGCGGGGCGATGTGGGCATCGCCCCCTACGAAAAAGGAGAAAATCACCATGGCTAACAATCCCATTGCAACCATCGAAATGGAATCCGGCGCCAAGATCGTGGCCGAGCTCTATCCCGATGTGGCACCCCAGAGCGTGTACAACTTCATCGAACTGGCCAACTCCGGCTACTACGACGGCCTCATCTTCCACCGCTGTATCTACGGTTTCATGATTCAGGGCGGCTGCCCTGACGGCACCGGCATGGGCGGCCCCGGCTACTGCATCAAGGGCGAGTTTACCGCCAACGGGTTCCAGAACGATCTGGCCCACACCCGCGGCGTGCTGAGCATGGCCCGTACCATGATCCCCGACAGCGCCGGCAGCCAGTTCTTCATCATGCATAAGGACTCCCCCCATCTGGACGGCCAGTACGCCGCCTTCGGTATGGTCCTCGAGGGTATGGAAGAGGTGGATCGCATCGCCTCGGTGCCCCGCAACATGATGAACAACAAGCCCAAGCAGCCGCAGGTGATGAAGTCTGTCCGCGTGGAGACCCACGGCGTGGACTATCCCTCTCCCGAGAAGCTGAGCGAGAGATAAAAATGACAATATGTGCTCCCTTGCCTCCCCCTTTGGGGGAGGTGGGTGAGCGAAGCGAACTCGGAAGGGGCGGCTAACGGAAAATTTTCTTGTTAGCCCTCTCCGTCACGGCTTTGCCGTGCCACCTCTCCTCCCCCCTCTCTGTCACACTTCGTGTGACATCTCTCCCCGCCTGGGAGAGTCTTACCCGAAGGGGGAGGCAAGAAATAAAATTATTCACTCTTACTTCTTATTTGAAACACGGGGGCGTACCGGTTTCGACGGGGGTATGGAGGCTGGATAAGCGGGCGGTGGCGCCTGACCACCATAAAACGGGTACTTTAAAATTAACTGACAACACTAAGACTGTTGCCGTCGCTGCCTAAGCAGTGACCGTCTGAACCGGAGCGGCCACCGGCCGGGGAAGGCGTCGTTAAGGTGGCGTCCGTGAGGCGGGTAAGAGTTGCCCCGCCCACGCATCATGACTCTACTGAACCGTAATGTCTGTTATGTGCCATTACGCAGAGGGAATGTGTAAAACATAACTGCGCCCGGAGAAAGTCCTGTCAAAGTGCTTTCGGACAGGGGTTCGACTCCCCTCGCCTCCACCATTCATTCCCACGTCCAGTGGGATATAAACGAAAACGCCTCATGGTCAACCTTTACTGGCCATGAGGCGTATTTGTTTGTGATGGTCAGTATCGGCATAAATTGCTGATTTTATAGTTTTTGCAATATAGCGAAACTGTCTTTGGCCAGTATCGGCTGGGTATATTGAGGTAGGGTAAACTTTGGCTAGGATCGGCATAAATTGCATGTTTTGGAAACATCACACCACAAATGAACAAAATATTACAGGAAAGGAAACAAGCTGTCTCGCAGAGAACCGCTTGTTTCCTTTTTATTATAAAATACCGCGTTTTTTGCGTACATTGCGTGCAAGTATTGGCGAGAACAGACAGGATCTGTAACAGCGAAGATATCAAGGCGATCATGGGTGCAGGATCTGTGATGCCTAGGAAAGCCATCGTTTCAATGAAAAGTTCTTTCTATTCCCCGAAAAGTACGTGTTTTACGGAAACGCCTTGTGACATAAGGGTTTGCCGCTATGTGGGCTACGTATCGCTACGTATTGCTGCGTGTGGGTGAACGCTGATTGTGAATAAGAAAAATGTCAACGCTTCTTCTAAGGAACACTCTGCACCGAGTGGCACAAAAAGCCCCCAATTTAACTAACAAATAATTAAACGGGCAGAGTGGAAAACTCACGCCAAAAAGAAACAAATAATTAGAAAGGGTGACAAGCATGGCCGTTAAACGCCGTAAATACAGGTTGGTGAACTCTGCATATGAGGGTGTCGACTTGAGACAGTATGAACAGCTTATTGTAGAGGCTGTGAACAGAATTGCGCCGGGGAAGAACCCCAAGGTTTTTAAGGGGTATTTTTCTACGGACCTGCTATCCCAAGGAGAGGCTGTCTCTCTGGGGCGTGAACTGTCAAAGCTAGATGAGCTGAAGGGATACGGAAAGGAAGTGAGCACATTTCGACTGTTTGATGGAAAGACTTACGATAGCGAAGAGGATACCCAACCAGCCAAACCTGCTACTGAAAAGGTAAAAGGAGGGAGAATGAAATAGAAAGAGCAACCACACTACGAAGAAAGTACATAAGCATTGACGACATTCAAAAAGAATATTTTGGGGCAAGCAAGAAGAAAATACGTGCTTTGGTTAAGGCCTACTTACCATCAAAATTCATCGGTGGCAGGATATATGTTGACCGTAACGCACTGGAACAGTTACTCGCAGACCCAAACCGAGATCACCTCTACTTAGACTAAAAAACGCATAATGAACCTCTATAAATAAATTTTCTTACGATGAACCCGATAGCGGCGTAATGCTGCTATCGGGGATTATTATTTTAGGAGTTGGTACAAATGAAAGAAAACGTGATAAAGGCGCTGAAGGTAGCACCTCACAAGGTTCCCGAAGTCATCTATTTGGAAAACAAACTGGAAGTCCTGCAAACGGCAGTCTCCATCGGTGCAGACTACCGTGGACTCATTGAAATTGTCCCTTTGGATGGTGATGCCAACATCATCTGTAACGAAGAAGGAAAGCTTATCCGTCTTGAGCCTAATCGTCGATTGGGCCAAGATGTTCTTTGTGGTGTCTTCTACATTACCGGGGAAAATGAGGAAGGCGATTTGGCGTCTCTGTCAGAGGAGCTGATTCAACGCTATTCTGCCCGCTTTGCTGTTCCTGAGAACATCTCTATGGAAGAGGCGGAAAATGCGCTATTTTTCAAGTTCGTTTTTGATTGAGGTGGTGCCACCATGGTCTATAAGTTGGGTAATGTTTCTGACTTGGCATTGCTGCCATCGATTGACCAGCATACTTGGCGTATGCTCTATGAGTTTACAAGCGTATTGACCAATGAATATGGAGAAGGACGAAATGTTGACAGTGATGACGGTGGCTATGTTCTGTATGCCGAGCCTGGTACTTCTTGTGAAAAAGTCAAGGCTTGGTTCGACTATTCGACCCATACCATCGAGTACATAAACTGTGATTTGGATGCTCCATCCCCACTGTGCGCGACATTCTTCTTGCTGTCGAATGAATATGTCGTGGTAATCGTCATGTCGATAGACGATGCCCCGGCTGAAATTGTCAAGGAAATCAATTAAAACATAGGAGGAAAAACAATGATTACGGAAAAGGATATTATCAAGTGCGAGTCCGTCTTTAATGACGACCATACCCACCGCTACATCTGGAAGCGGGTCTGGTCAAAGGATAAGCCCATGGTGGCTGTGCTCATGCTGAACCCCTGCTTGAGTGACAATCTGATGACCGATCCCACTACGGATCGGACTGCCAATAATGTAGTAAGACTGGAGACCTACGGCGGCGTTGCGGTACTCAATCTGTTCTCGCTGCTGACGAAAAAGCTGAACTTCCGTTGGAACTCCGATGAAGACCTCAACACGCCCGATAACGATATCTGTATCCAAAAGACTGCCGAGGAATGCGAGGCAATCATCTTAGCGTGGGGCAAGTCTGCAGATACCAATCAGAGAATCGCAGACCGGGCGGCTCATGTGATTAGGCTGTTGGAAAAGCATAAGGACAAGCTCTATGTCCTGTCTGACGGAACTAGGACAGGCCTCCATCCGCTGACACCTGCACTGCGCACCCAGTGGATTTTGGAACCCTTTGATGCCACAGCTTTCTTTGCCCCTGCTCCGACTACCGAATCCTAACGATCCTGCCTGCCTAACAGGCAGGATCACACAAAACTGTAGAGGAGAAAAGTCTATGATCCGCACAGCTAACAAAGTTGCCCTGTATGCTCGCTTTAGTTCAGATAACCAACGTACTGAAAGCATTGATGCCCAACTCCGCGCCATGAAGGCCTACTGTCAGCAACGGAACTTCGTCATCGTCAATACCTATGTCGATGAAGCAAAGAGTGCAACCACAGATCGCCGCCCTGCATTCCAGCAAATGATTGCCGACAGCAAAGAGCATAATTTCAACATCCTGTTGGTACATAAGCTTGACCGCTTTGCCCGCAACCGTTATGACTCGGCAGTATATAAAAGAGAACTGAAGAAGAACGGCGTAACCGTTTTCAGTGTGCTTGAAAATCTGGATGATAGTCCCGAGAGCATCATGATGGAGTCGGTACTGGAAGGAATGAGCGAATACTATAGCCAGAATCTCGCCAGAGAGGTTATGAAGGGGATGCGTGAGACTGCTTTGCAAGGAAAGCATACCGGCGGCAAGCCACCCTTGGGATATGATGTTGACCCTGTTACTCGAAAGCTCGTCATAAATGAGCGTGAAGCGGAAACGGTGCGGTTGATTTACGAAATGTACAGTCGCGGTGAGGGGTATTCACTCATACTGGCTACACTCTATGACGAGGGGCGCAAAACAAAGATGGGAAAGGACTTCCAAAAGAATAGCCTCTACAGCATACTTACGAATCCCAAGTATCAAGGAAACTATGTGTTCAATCGCAGTGCAGCCAAAGATAACAGTGGACATCGTAATACCCACAAGCATAAAGCCGCAGAAGAGACGATAACCATTGAAGGTGGTTGTCCTCAAATTGTAGATACAGATACCTATAACAAAGTACAGGAAAGAATCAAGAATAATAAACACACGGGAGGCAGAAAGAACGCTAAGACAAACTATCTGCTATCTGGGAAAGTACGATGTAAGGAATGTGGACGTGCAATGGTAGGAAACACCCGCTACTCTGGCAGAAGCAAACTCTTTTACTCTACCTATCGGTGCCCGTCCAAGCGCCACGCATGTACTAACAAAGAAGTCAACCGTATCTGCTTAGAGGAACACACCATCGCTCTATTGGAGGAGCATGTCTTCAACGCAACAGCTATGAGGAAGATTATAAGAAACATCAACCGAGAACTGTCAAGCAATGCAACAGCAGAGGAACAGAAAAAGGAAACCCTCCAAAAAGAACTGGCAGAAGTAGAGACGGCACTGCAAAATATAGCGGATGCAGTCGGGGCAGGACTACTCTCAGATGTGCTAATCAATCGTTTGGCAGAACTGGAAGAGAAAAAAGCGTCCATCGAGGAAGTACTGCGGCAGGAGTGCTTGGTGGGTCAACCACTTACCATCGATCAACAGGTCATATTGGCGCAATATGCTGAGCTTAGGAAGGCACCGATGTCTCCTGACTTCAAGGAGTTCATCCAATACTTCATCGCTGGTATTGAGGTTGGACGGTATGTTGTAACTATTACCATACGAACAGGTTTGGGGACTTGCCCCGCCTTAGATACCATTATTCCAGTCCGCAGACAAGTGTTATATCAGCAAAAAGAACGCCCCGCATGAGGCGTTCTTTTTTTCAATAGTGTGGCTTAAAAATTTTTTTGAAAATTTCAAAAAAAGACTTGACAAGGTTTTCTTCGTTTTTGCGAAAAGCAGAACATTTTTGACATTTTTTGTAGGAATGCACAAAAAACTGGTGCAAAATTTTATGCACAAAAAATATAGGAAAACAGAGACAAAGGCTTAAAATAGAAGAAAATTCAAACAAATATTACTAAAAATGGAATAGGTAGTCGATGCTGGGCAAAAGAGGTGAGAGTTCCTTTCGACGACTCAATCAACCGGAGCAGACAGAAAAATTTCTCTGAAAATCATAAAAATAGCAAAAAATTATGTAAACCATATTTCGGAAAATGTTCAAAATCCGCAATCTGCTATAATGAAACTATCGACGTCGAGTTCACAGCCGTCCCGCGCAGCCAGCGTGGCCATCGGCTTAACCTTGTAGCTGCCCCAGCCAGTATGCTGGGCTGCACCTTGAAAACTAAACAAAGAAATCCGCCCAAGGTGTGGTAATGCGGTAGAAAGAAGAATAAGTATGGTAAATAATTTCTCCATTTCTGGTAAAATCGCTTCTGCAGCTGAGAAGGCTCGTCTTCGCCCCGGTGTGTACGACTCCGTGGTGATCTCTGTTGCCTATGCCGCCGACTATGTCAGCGAGCAGGCCATCGAAATCCATTATGAGCTGACAGCTCCTAATGGCTCTGTGTATCCTTTCACAGAACTGTTCTATAACGATGACAGTATTCCTCGTACCAAGAAATTCTTCCACCATCTCGAAAAGCATGGCTTTTCTTTAGCGGCGATGGAAACTTTCGTCGGTACTAGGGAAAAGCTCACTCTTAAGAAAAGCATCCGCGGCCCGTTTCTAACGATAGAGCACCGCGAGATTCTTGATGCATGATGCTCGATTGGCGTATCAATGGCCGCGCACTCGAGATTCAGGACGAGGAGAGCAGCCAATGGAGCCGCCTCTGTGATGCCTTTGGTATCGCCCGTGTAGAGGTGAATCTCCTTACAGGTGCCCATGAGATCGTACTCTTCGTGGATTCCGATCGTGGTGGTCTCAATACTGCCAAGGTGCCTCGCGAGGATATACAAAAGAGGAGCATCATGTCTCGGCTTTATAAGTTAGGGTTATCTTTGCTGGATGGGGACGATGACATCCCCATCGTGCAGCAGATATTGTTCGAGAGTGAGCAAAATGCGCCGTTGGTCTATTACCATGACCACCTAGGCTTCGCTGAATGCGATGGCACGGAAGTGTTCCTCCTTGACGAGCCGATAGGAGCTATTGATCCTAAAAAGGCGAAATCTCACTACTCACTTCCAGAGGTTTTGACACCAAGGGGAACACTTTTTAAGTGGCGGCGCATCATCGAAAATGAGGTTATAGGTCATCCAGCTATGGAGCTGGCTCTAGCGATAGGGGCGGTTGCCCCTATCGCACACCTGCTTCGTAAGGATGCGGTGATTACAGACCTGCCGATAATTGCTCTCATTGGCCCATCTACCACAGGCAAGAGCTCTGCGATGCGCGTAGGAGCTTCCATTTGGGGGTATCCATTGGAAAGTGTTGGCATCATCGACGATCTCAACACTACTGAAAACGCATTTTTTGAGATGCTGGCTCGCAATACGGGGGTTCCCACCTTCGTAGATGAAACCTCTGCACAGACGGGATGGGATTTCGAAAGAGCGATTTATCACCTCCCAAAGGGGCGTGGCAAACGGCGATGTAATCAGTCTGGTGCTTTAAGAAAGCCAGTCAATTTTTCCGGTGCGGTCATCTTTACTGGTGAGCACTCCCTTATTGAGGCTGCTGAAGAAAGTAGTGGTCTGCGTGCTCGCATTGTTGAGTTGAGGGAAACGTGGACAGACGATGCTGCACATGCCGAGCGTCTAACGGAAAAATTGTGCAGGTGTTATGGCACAGCAGCCCCAGTGCTAATCACATGGATTCTCTCCCATAAAACTGGGTTAAAGCTCCTGTATCAATTGGTCAGAGAAGACCTTGCTGCTTGTGTCGAACATATGAGTGTGATAGAGGGCCGTGTTCTTAAAATTTTTGCTATGATACTCCTTGCAGCCCACGTGATACGTGAAGCTTTAGACCTTAACATAGACATTGAAGCAATGAAGGCGTGTATTGCGCGGCAAATAGTGGGAAACCGTCCAGAACAGGATGAGGTTACGTGTGTATATCGTGAACTCATTGAGAAAATTGCTGCCAACGGTTCAAAGTTCTCTTGGCCCAATAGACGTAGCGACACATATCCGCAAGGCAAGGACGTGTGGGGGACGTTTGGCTACAGAGGATCAGTATCCTGTGTTTGGATTGGAAAAAGTAGATTTCTTTCGATGCTGAAGGCTTGTGGTATCCATGAGCTTAAGGACATCGCCCGACACATGGTGGATAAAGGCTGGCTAGTTGACTTTGGTAGCCGCCATTACTGTCGTTCGCATGTAATTAACGGTATGTCCATAGAAGCCGTGTGCCTGCTTTTGCCAGAAGTCCCTAATCTCTTGGAGAGGTTAAAAACTCTTCCCAACGAAGCAAGTAGCAGAGAAATGTCGCTCGCATTGCGGGGAGATGTATTTGAAGCTACAGTTCTATCAAGTCAGTCAGAGGCCGACCAGAAGCTTCGTGATGCTGAACAGGAGACCGACTCACTGATGGCATGTGGTTTCTCCGTCCCGTATGCACAGGGCGAGGCTTTTGTTATCAATGAACTGTTAGCAAAAAAGCTAGGCATAAAGGATCATATTTTCGTCACGGTCATAACAGATGACCATGCGGTTTTGCTGAGTCAACAACGCTTGACAACGGGTTCGCTTGACCTGCCACTGACTTCTTGGAAGGGCACTAAGATTTGCAAGAACACAATAAGAGTTCAAACACTTATGAATGTGCTTAACCTAGAGATTGAAGAGGGCCAAGCAGTCGCGATGACGATCATCCAGGTTCGGGACAGCGAAAAAGGCCCAGTTGCAGCGGTAGCTGCCGATTTTAGCGATCCTGCTGGCGTGGTAGTCGGAAGTACAACTTCGTGGGTGTTGCCCACTGATGTAAAAGAACGTAATTAAACAAACTAAGCTAAGGGAAGCTGTTAAACTGCAAAACGCTTCCCTTAGCAACCGAATATTACTTTTAACTTTTGGAGGAAAAACAATGATGAATTTAAATTTTAACAAACTATTCGAAGCAGCTAAGGCTGCTGATATCCAGCAGGTAACCGGCAGTGGTTCCGGCAAGTATTCTGTCAGCGTTGTCAACAGCGACGGCAATGGCAAGCGCATCACGCTGAGCAAATCTTTGGTTGAAGAACTCGGCTTGGACGGTCATATAAGCCTAATTCCTTTAAAACAGGAGCGCGTTTTGATGCTGGCCAAAACCCTTCCCTTTCCCCGTGCATCTAATATCGAGCTGACCAGCAAGGATAAGCGTACCGCCTATCATGCTGAGGCTGTTAAGTTAATTGTTAACACCTTCGACCTAAACTACAGCGGTGGCAAGACCTCGATGTCGTTCAGCGATATCAATTTCACCGAGCGTGATGGTGTGGTCATTGCTGTTGTCACTATCCCTGCATCTGCGATGCTACTTACTGCTGATGCGCAGGAAGGTGACGGCGAATGAAGATCATTGTCTGTACCATTAATAGGGCTGACCTAAAGGCGCAGAACTACAAGGCAGTCGTGAAGCAGAGCTCCGGCACTGCACCTCAAAAGCGTAATATCGCGCTTGTAGCGGCTATTTTGAAGAAGGTGGCAGCTGAGTAAACGAAAAGCGGTGTGGCTCTCTCCGGGTGCCACACCGCTTAACCTTTACTATTGAGGAGGATTAAATAATGAAAAAAGCTGTGGCGTATATGCGCTACTCGTCAGATAATCAGAACGAAACATCTATCGAATACCAGCGTACTGCAATCATGACTTACTGTCTTAGAAACGACATTGGACTCGTCGAGGAGTATATCGATGAAGCATATTCTGCTACTACGGATAGAAGGCCGGACTTTCAAAGAATGATGGCGGATGCACAGAAAGAACCGGAGTGGAGTATAGTCTTGGTATACGACTTGAGTCGTTTTTGCCGTAATGCAAGTGATGCCAGTCGCTACAAAAATTTCCTTACTGACCACAATGTTTGCCTTATCAGTGTGACACAGACCTTCGATGATACAACAGAGGGTTTCCTTGTGGAAGGAATAACAAACCTCATGAATGAAGCCTATAGCCGTAACAATGCCAAAGCAACCCATGCAGGTATGATGGTCAAAGCATACAAGGCCGGGCATTGCGGCGGTCAGCCTGCACTGGGGTACGATCTGGATTCAACAGGGAACCTTATCATCAATGAAGAAGAGGCTGAGGTTGTACGTAAAATATTTAACATGTTCGAGCTGGAATATTCCTACAATCGTATGGCACAGGTGTTGAATAGCGAAGGATATACCACGAAAAGTGGAAAGCTGTTTGATAAGCATTCGTTCAGTAGCATATTAACCCGTGAGAAGTATACAGGCACTTTCATCTGGAATCAGACAAGGCAGAAGAACAGTAAGGCAAGACGCAACTCACATCAAAAAAAGCCTATAGAAAAGCAGGTAAGAATCGATAATGGGTGCCCGCAGATCATCACGAGAGAACAGTTCCAGCGGGTACAGGAATCTTTAGTTGCTCGAGCGTATGGGAAAGCAGCATCAAAGAGAAGACACCACTACATGCTCAGTGGCCTTAAGGTCATGAAATGTGCAGAGTGCGGTAGCTTTATGATTGGAACTACTCGCTCCAGTCATGGGAAGAAGTACACGACCTATACTTGCCCTAACCACAAGAACAACGGATGCCCCACAAAGGAAATTCGTACAGAGTATGTTGATAAGCTCGTTGCCAGACTAATCTATCAAGACCTACTGCATAGAGACGATCATAGAGCCATCTCCACCCAGATGAAACACAACGATGCCACTAAAAAATTGCAGGACAAAAAACGCGGTGTTGAGCGGGCTATTGGCAGCGTCATAAAGGCCATCGAGACAAGCTGTTCTGAAACTTTGGTAAAGCGTCTGAACCAATTGGAAGCAGAAAAAGCGTCTCTTACCCGTGAGATTGCTAAGAGTATGTCCACTAATACAGGCATCACCCCAGATATGAAAACGCAGCTGTTTAAGAAGTTTGCCCGTCACCTAATGAAGAGCGATGATCCTGATGTGAAACAGTTCCTTACTGAGACAATAAGTAGTATCACGGTCTCCAACGAAAGCGTTTCGGTTAAAATGAAGATTGCATAACACACCCCCTGTTGCCTGTTGAGGCGATAGGGGGATTTTTTGTCTATAGGGAAGTTCTCTAACTATCAAAATGTGGAAAGGCATGCCCTTCCACATTTAAACATAAAAAAGATTTTGTTTAATCATGGGGAAACGGGCAAAAATCGCATCGCAGATTTTGATGATATTGTATACCCTGTAAGGTAAAAACTCAATGGGGAATAGTAGTATTCGGCTTCTCCTTTTGCGTGAAAAACCATACCCCACCGTTCTGGAGAACAATGGGGTATGGTTTTTAAGGGAGAAGAAAATGATACCGTAAATTTATAAACAATCGTGTTGTTTATTTTTCATAAAAACATTTTCCGTATCGCAAGGTTTCATCCTGTACGATATCTTCCCATACTCTGGGACAATAACCGCCGGCGACATAGTTCCCCTGCGGCGCAAACAGATCAATGGCTCTACGGGCTTCAGCACGGACTTCTTCCTCCGTGACATCGATGCGCGACAGCACGCCCACATTGTCCATGCCGCCGTCGAAGACGATTTTATCGCTGTAATCACGAATCATCATTTCGATGTCATTGGTCGGTGCAAGTGCAGTAAGTGCGTCAATGCCCATCTCCAGCAGTTCTTCCATCATGGAGCTGATAGTACCGCAGCTGTGATGCATATAGATCACGCCATGCTCTTTCACGGCATCGACAACCCGCTTGGCATACGGGAGGATGAACTCTCTGAACATCTCCTTTGACAGGAACGGCCCGCGAGCATGCCCGTAGTCATCCATGTTCGTTATCACATCGGGCTTAAAGTGCTCAACCACTTTATGAATCACTGCGACGCGGTGCTCCGTGATTGCCTCCATCAGTTCGTGAACGGCCTCCGGCTCTTCATACATGGCGATAAAGGCTTCTTCGAAACCAAGCAACGCATGCAATCTTTCAAACACGCCGCATTGCAGCATCACCTGCGTCATTCGTTCCGGATCATAGCCGGCTCTGACAGGAGCGACCATCCCCTCCCAATCAACAAGCTCCAGATCGGGGAAGGTAACCTGTTCTCTCCACTTGGTAATGTCTGTGCAGGGAACGGGATATCGGGGATCGGGCGTAAAACCATCGGTAGACGCATCCCATACCCAGTGGCAACCAAACCAATCGGTACCTTCCTGGACACCGAACGGCGGGCGATCCGCTACAGAATCCGTCGGCACGATAAAGTTGTAGCAACGAAACATATGCGGAACCCATTTCGGCATGGCTCCCGGGGTGAAGATAAGTTGCAAATTTTCTTTTTCCGTCATAGTTGTACCTCCTTTTATTTCTGCTTACCGGGGGCAAGAAGAATCTTCATCTGCTGCCCTTTGTTCGTGCGCGCAAGGCCCTTTTCAACAAGCTCGTCAAGAGAAATACTACCCGTCACCATTGCAGGGAAGATTTCGGCCGAGGTCTTCAACATGTCAAGGAACATGCCGATTTCTTCTTCCGTATAGACAAAGGAAGTGATGAGATCGATCTCTCTCGGAGACACCTGTGCCAGCACCAACTGATCCATGGGCTCACCAATCGTTCCCACCAGAACCACTTGTCTTCCGTTTCGCGTTGTATGGAAAATGCAGTTCAGCAGACTCTTTTGGTTGCCTGCACACTCAAATGCAATATCGGCACCTTCCTCATTCTGCAGGATGTTGCAAATCTCGCCTCTGATATCGGGGCAGTCCTCGGTGCTGATGTAGGCATCGGCACCGAACTGTTTTGCCAGCGCTTCTTTTTCTTTTGTCCGTCCTAATGCAATGATTTTGCGGGCGCCTGCCATACTCAGCAGAAGCATGGCCGCCAGACCGATGGGGCCGGTGCCCGATACCACTACCGTATCGCCCGATTTGAAATTGGAGCGTCTGATCGCATGGAGCGAAACACAGTAAATGTCAAACAGGACCGCATCTTCAAATGCGACTTCATCGGGAACGGGCAAAATCATGGTATGGGCCACATCCTGAATCAGCAAATACTCTGCAAAACCGCCGTCCGGCCCGCCAATTCCTGCCGTTCTTTCAAAGCCGGTGGAACAGATATTGGTCCGTCCGCTTTTGCAGGAAGCGCATCCCTTGCTGCAGGTCGACGGAGGGCCGCACAACACGCGGTCTCCCACCTTGTAACCCTGAACGCCTTCTCCCACCTGATACACTACGCCAACGTTTTCATGGCCCAGCACAATAGGCGGTTTGATAATACCGTGGCGGTATGCTTCCACATCGGTGCCGCAAATGCCGCAGTATTCGATTTTGACCACCATTTGATTCGGTCCGGCAACAGGAATGGTGCGCTCTTCAATGCGCACATCGCCTACGCCATAGTAAACAGCTGCTTTCATATGTTCTCCTTTGTATTAAAGCCTGTTCCGTAATCAGCCACCAAAGTAAGCTTTTCTTACGGTGTCGTTTTGGCGAATCTCGTCAACCTTGCCCTCTGCCACAACGTTGCCCACCTGAAGGGTGTAGCAGTAGTCTGCAACGCCGAAGGCCAGATGGACATTCTGCTCCACCAGCAAAATGCTCGTTCCACGGACGCGGTTGAGTTCACGGATTTTTTTGCCAATGTCCTCGATAACGGCCGGAGCCAAGCCCAGCGACGGCTCATCAAGGCATAGCAGCTTCGGCGCAGCCATAATGCCTCTGGCAATGGCGACCATCTGCTGCTGTCCACCCGAGAGTGTGCCCGCCTTCTGCTTTGCACGCTCTTTCAAAATCGGGAACAGCTCATACACAAACTCCAAATCCTTGAGGATGCCTTCACGGTCTTTTCGCTGCGTTGCACCGAGGATCAGGTTCTTATACACAGACAGGTACGGGAAGAGGTGTCTTCCCTCGGGAACCAGCACCAAGCCCCGCTGCACCTTCTCGGAAATGCTCAGATTAGTGATGTCCTCGCTCATAAACTTCACACTGCCTTCGGTTGTCGGAACAACGCCCAGTGCAGCGTTCAGTGTGGTGGACTTACCGGCACCGTTCGATCCGATCAAGGTGACAATTCCGCCTTGCGGGACGTCCAGATTGACATTGTTGATGGCAATGGATTTGCCGAACATCACTTTCAGATCGCGGATCTCCAATATATTACTCATACCGCACCTCCGAAATAGGTCTTAATCACGGTGGGATCCTTTCGCATCTCCTCCGGTGTACCCTCGAAAATCTTCTCGCCGAAGCTGATTACCGTCACACTGTCCAAGATGTCCAGAATCTGCATGTTGTGCTCCACTACCAACACGGTGATGCCCTTATCGCGCATGTTGGAAATCGCCTTGATTGCAAAGGCAATTTCCTCGGGGTTCATACCGCCCAAGGGCTCGTCCAGCAACAGCAGCTTCGGACCCGTGGCCAGCGCACGCGCCACGCCCAAAATCTTCTGATAGCCGTGAGGCAGATTTTTGGCCAGCTCGTTGCGCACATGGCTCAAACCCAAGAACTCCAGCACCTCATCGGCAGCCTTTGCAATATATTTCTCGTTCTCACGATACGTCTTGGTATTGAAAAACACCTGTCCCACCGTGGAATGAGGCTTCATATGATAGGCTGCGGTGACATTTTCAAAAACGGTAAAGTCGCCAAACAGAGGGTTCAGCTGGAAGGTACGGCCGATTCCCATCTGTGCGACCTGATGGGGACGTGCCTTCGTGATTTCTTTGCCATCGTAGTAGATGTGTCCCGACGTAGGCAGATGCACACCGGTAATCAAGTTGAAAAAGGTGGACTTACCTGCGCCGTTAGGGCCAAGGAAACCTTTAATCTCGCCGGATTCGATGGAGAAATCCAGATCGTTCATCACGGTCAGTCCACCGAAGCGTTTCGTTAAATTGCTTGTTTCCAACAACTTCATTGCTGTGCCTCCCCTCTGTCAGCTTGCGCGACGTTCTGAAGCTGAGATGCTTTCCGCCGGCGAATCACATCGGGAATGCCGGCCAGACCTCCCGGCAGCAGATAGGCCACGACAATCGTGCAGGCAGCGGTGATATAGGGTGCATACTCGCTGACTCCGCGTCCAAATTCAGGAATCAGAACAAAGATAATCGTTCCGATGATCGGTCCGATAAATTTGTTCTCTCCGCCGATCATCATATACATCAGCAGCCAGAGGGAGAAAAGCATATCGTAGTTTGTCGTGGACAAAATCGTGGCGTAATGGGCATAGGACGCGCCGGCAATGCCTCCGAAAAAGCTGCCGACACCCACTGCCAGCAAACGGTAAAACGTGGGATTGATGCCGATACTGGCCGCCACATCATCCGATTGCGCCAGTGCCCGCAGCGTCGTGCCGATACGGGAAAACTCAAAGCGATAGAGAATGGCAAGACAAACCACGGTCAGAAGAATGAAGAAATAATAGCTGTGTACTCCGTTTTTGAACAGTGCCGGAACACCTGCCAGACCGCGGTATCCGCCCGTAATCTTCAAGGCCTTGATGATACAGATGATGGTCACACCCAGGAACATGGATGCCATCGAATAATACAGACCCTTCAGGCGCACGAACGGCAAGCCCGTAATCACGCTGACCAGCGCGGCGAACAGTCCACCCAGAAGAATGGTGATCAGCGGATGGATCCCCAGATTCTTCGCCAAAACACCGGCGCAGTAAGCGCCCAGCGCAATGAAAGAACCGTGTGCAAACGTCAGTTTGCCAGACAGGCTGATCGTACGCAAACTCACAGTCGCAATCACTTTATAGAGCACAGAGATGAAAATTCCAATCCAATAGCTGGCATGAACAAAGAGCGGCAGGATCAGTGCCACCACCAGAAGGACAACGTAAGGGAGCAACGAGGTAAGTTGTTTGTTTGTCAGTTTCATGATACGGCCCTCCCTTACATTTCATGGCCGAAAAAGCCCTTCGGACGGATCAGCAGCAAAATGACAATGACGGAGCAGGACACTGCGCTGGCAGTGTAGCTCTGGAAGACAACGGGGCAGACCGAATCCAGCAGCGCCATGATGGTGCCCGTGATAATAATTCCGTTCATCGATCCGGCACCGGCCAGCATGACCAGCATGAGAATACGGGTGTTGATGGTATCACCCATATACGGAGAGAGCTGCTGATAGGCGCCCATCATGCTGCCGGCGATGGCAGCAAGCGCAAAGCCAAGGGCACAAACAAGGGCAGAGACCTTATGGATGGGGATGCCCTGAAGCGCGGCGCCCAGACGATCCTGTGCAACGGCTTCCATTTCGCGGCCCAGCTTCGTTCTGTAGACGATATACAGCGTGATGCACAGCAAAATGATGCCGATAATAAACGTGACGATCTTTTCGTTACTGATGCTGATGGCGCCGAGCTTGCTGGCGCCGCTGGCAAAGCTCTCAATGGAGAGCGTCTGCGAGCCGGCAATCAGTGTTGCCGTCGTTTGCAGTATGGTCATCACAGCGACGGAAACCATGACAACCCGGGAAAATTGCGTATGGAACAGACGGAAACAAAACCGTTCCATCACCATTCCAAGCACAGCCAAAACAACTGCCGAAATCAGCATCGCCAACCAGTTGTTGATGCCTGCCTTGGCCGAAAAGTAGTATGTAATATAGGCTGCCAACATGTAAAACGAACCATGTGCAAGGTTGACCGTTCCCAGCATATTGAAAATAAATGCAAAGCCGAGAGATGCCAAAATGTACATAGACGCCAGAACCAATGTGTTGACAAGAATATTTGGTAACAACGTCATCATGAGTAATATTCCCCTCTTAAGCCAAAAGATAGAGTTAGAAAAAAGGCGGAGGCTAGGCCTCCGCCTTTAGGTTTGAATGCCTTAGCGAATTAGGGAACGAAGCATTCGTACATGCCGCCGTAGACGACTTCGCCGTTGACAAGCTTCGTGCTGGGATTGGGATGGCTAATGATGTGGTTCACACCGTAGGTCTCGGTACCGGAAATCTTACCGGGGCCATAGAGGCTCTCCAGCTGATCGATGGTGTTGTAGTGAGCAATGACTTCCTCAACATCCGTCGTACCGGCGCTCTGCAGCAGCTGCAGCAGCATGTACATGCAGTTGACAGCATAGCCACTCCAAGTGCTTGCAGTCTCCTCACCGTACTCGGCCTTGAATGCGTTGAAGATCTCATTGAAAATTTCAGTGTTGTTTGCGGGGTTGCTCAGATCGGAGCCCAGAGTAAAGGCGTTGTCGGAGACATCGGCACCAGCAGCGTCTCTCAGCATTCCGGCGTTGGTACCCAGCACGCCGGCAATGGTCATGTCAGAGCCGTTATTACGGATTTCCTTCATGATGGCGCCAACGTTGGAAACGTCACCGGAACCGAAGAATGCATCTGCGCCGGAAGAGATAACCTGAAGAGCGATAGCGGAGAAGTCGGTAGCCTCAGCGTCATACACCACAGGCTTGTCGATGTACTCAAGACCGTACTCCTCGCACAGAGAAGCGATGAGAGCGGAGTTGACATCAATCAGGCCGTCATCACTCTGGCAATACACGAGGCTCTTAACATCGGGGTAATCCTTTACCAGAACGGCAATAGCTGCTGCATACAGTGCGGCAGAACCGTTGTTGAAGGAGAAGCTGTACTTCAGATCCTTGTTAATGGTGGTAAAGCTCATGTTGTTCATGGTCATGATGTTCATGACACCGGCATTCTCGAAGAGATCGATTGCACCCTCGACCCAGAAGTCGTTGGTTTCAATGACATAATCGACGCCTTCGTCAACCAGAATCTGAGCAGCGGCACGAACGCCCTCGAAATCAGACTGACCGTCGGCCTCAACGATTTCGATCATGTACTTCTCGCCGCCAATCTCGATACCGCCCTTGGCATTGTACATGTTAGCCAGGGTCTTCATCTCGAGAATGTTGTTGTAGTCATACACTGCAAACCAACCGGTCTGGTTTACGAGGCCACCAATACGCAGGACCTTCTCGCCGGAGGAATCGCTGGAATCGCTCTGGGCGGGGGCATCGGTGGAAGCATCGGGGGCAGGCTCAGCGCCGCAGGCGACGAGGCCAAACACCATCACCAGGGCCATGAGCAACGCAAGAATTTTCTTCATCTTTTTGTCTTCCTTTCATTGTTGTTTTTTTGCCGGGATTAGACACGGGATGAAACATCTGCATAATTATGAACTGCTGTCAACATCACAGCAAGCGCAGCAGATTGCTGCTTCTATCTTATTCTTTTGGACGCTGCAGGTCAATTCGTTGTGAACATGGGCCTATTCACTTTTTGAAATTATGCGCTATGCACATATAGCGCTTATCTCATAGCTGGTTCACCCCACCGTGCAACACCCGATGTGGGCCTTGTTTGGAAAGCCAAAAACTAAAGAGCATCGCAAACAAAGATTTGCGATGCTCTCTATTTAATGGGTAATTATCAAATTACTTTTTCCAATTCATTGACAAACATACTCACGACGGGGTTACTGTTCGCTTTTTCCCAAATAATTGCGGTTTCTGTTGGAGGGAGATCTTCAATACATATAAACTTAAGTCTAGGGTTATGGAAAAAGACATGGTCGCTATTCAACACGGCAACGCCCCGTCTGGCCATAAGCCAAAGCGCCAACTGCCCCGCTGTTTGTGCATACTCCGTTCTGGGGTGCAGGTTTATATTGCGCAAATCCTGAAGCAAGGCTTCGCCCGCTAAGAAGGAATCTTGCGGGGACATTACCAGAAAACACTCCTCCGCAAACAAGCTGGGCAAATCCTTCACCGAGATGGTGTCCAGATGTGCATGCCGATGATCGGCATGCACAACAATATACAACGGCACAGGCCAGAAAACCAATTTCCCCAGCCATTCATCACCTTGGACATCCAGCGCCAGCGTGATCGCCATATCCAGCTCGTTTTTATGCAGACGGTCTTTTAGCTCCGAATAACTGCCAATGGACAAATCGATTTTAATACCCGGATATTCATCTGCGAATTTTTTAATCACGGTCAGCACCGATTGCGGCAGATTTTGATATTCAAGAACGCCCAGCCTCAGATGGCCTTTCGTCCCGCTATTGGTCATCTGCACATCATGCACTAAGGATAAGTAGTCCTCATAGACATTTTCCAGCCCTGCCAAAAGCGCTTTGCCTGCGGCTGTCAAACGTACCAAGTTCCTTTCTCTGATAAACAGCTGCACATTCAGTTCCGCCTCAATGGCAAAGATGTGCCGACTCAATGAGGGCTGAGAAATATATAGGCGCATTGCCGCTTCAGAAAAACTGAGACACTTGGCCGTTTCAATAAAATACTTCATTTGCGCAGTTGTCATGTAAAGCTCTCCTTTTTCGTAAAACGAGGACTTTCTTTGTCCTATATAGCAGACCTCTTCCTTATACGCACCGATTAAGACCTCTCTTCCCGATGAACAAATCCATAAGGGCCTGAATCGGGTCGTTCAAAAAAACGCTGTGTTTTTCTACATATTTGCTCAGCATTCGACTGTATACGCTAGTATCGCCAGTATACATCTGTTTTTGCAAAAACGCAATAGAAGTCCTTGCAGACAAACAAAACCGCGTCAACGATGTTTCACATATGAAGTTCGTTGTAGGAGGGAGAACCCTCATCGCACAATTCAACAAAATATTGATTTTGCTAAATAACCCGGAGGATGGTAGCCCTCACCCTCCACCAACGGCGCGGAAACGGAATCCAAAGGGAATAGAGAAACCCCAACAGGCAAGGCAATCGAGGACAACAGACACAGAAAAATTGTTGCGAAAATGAAAGGTACCACCGGGGCAAATATATTCATTATGGCAACAATCGTGTCAGCAGCTATAGTCTAAAGGTAGCGTGAAGTCATCCTTGTAGTGAAAAATGCTACGAAAACGCGGATTGGTTTTACTGGCCATTCTCTGCACTGCATCTGTTCAGACCAGTCAATCCACCTCCCTTTTTCCGTGATAATGGTCAGTTACGCGCCGACTCCACCAAATAAGACCTATCATTTTGACACGATAAGTATCCGAATGGTCGGTCTTTTGTATTGCTCAACGTTGATTTCCCGCACCGCCGTGATATAATCAAATCAACAAATTCCAATTTATAGGTGAACAGATGGCAAAGCATATTACAAACACACTCACCGGCTGCCGT
>JAFYVA010000027.1 GCA_017549325.1 Oscillospiraceae bacterium | reverse complement strand
GGTCCATATACTCCTTGGCCTCGGCCACCGACACGTCGATGTCCTGCGACAGGGAGAAGGCAGACATCCCGTAGATGATGCCGAAGTTGACCGCCTTGGCGCGGGAGCGGAGGGCGGGCGTCACCTCCGTGTGGAACACGCGCTCGGCCGTGGCGCTGTGGAAGTCCTGACCCGATAAGAAGGCCTCCTGCATCGCCGTATCCCCCGCCATGTGGGCGAGGATCCGCAGCTCGATCTGGGAGTAGTCGGCATCCACCAGCACATTGCCCTCGTCGGCGATAAAGAGGCGGCGGATCTCCCGTCCCACCTCGGTGCGGGTGGGGATGTTCTGCAAATTGGGCTCGGAGGAGGAGAGCCGTCCCGTGGCGGTGACGGTCATCTGGAAGCGGGTGCGGATGCGCCCGTCACGGTCCACGGCCTTCAACAGGCCCTCGGCGTAGGTGGAGTTGAGCTTGCTGAGGTGGCGGTACTCCAGCACCTTGGCCACCACCGCGTGCTCGGAGCGGAGATTGTCCAGAATGGCGGCGTTGGTGGACCAGCCCGTTTTCGTCTTTTTCCCGTGGGGCAGCTGCAATTTGTCAAAGAGGATCGCGCCCAGCTGCTTGGGGGAGTTGATGTTGAACGCCTCGCCGGCCAGGTCGTAGATCTCCTGCTCCAGCGCGGCGATCTGCTCACGCAGCGTCTGACCGAAGGCGCGCAGTGCCGCGCCGTCCACGCGGAAGCCGTTTTCCTCCATCTGTGCCAGCACATAGCAAAGAGGCAGCTCCATATCGCGGAGGAGGCCGTCCATCCCCCATTCCGTCAGTTTCGGCGCGGTGGCCTCATAGACGGCGCCGATGGCGGAGCAATAGCTGCACAGGGAGGCCTCGGCCTTGATGCTGTCACCCAGCGGGGAGAAGGCGTCGCTCTCCAGATGGGCCGCCTCCGGCAGTTCGGCACCGCAGTAGGCCACGAAGAGCGCACCCAGCTCAAAGCCGGAGGCGGTGGCGTCCAGCAGATATCCCGCCAGCGCCGTATCGTAGATAAAGCCTGCGGCCTCGATGCCCTGCTGCAGGGCGGCGCGGACGAGATCCTTGATGTTGTGGGAGATCTTTCGGATCTCACCGCCCAACAGCTCCCGCAGGAGGCCGTCCCAGTCGCCGCCGAAGCGGTTGCTGCGGAGGATGGCCATCGTATCGCGGTGCGGATCCTCCCGGCACTCCACGGCGATGACGGACAGGTCGGGCAGCGCGTAGACGGTGACGAACTCGGCGCCGCGCCACAGCTCCAGCAGACGCTGTGCCTCCTCATCGGTGGCGGGGACTTCCACCACCGTGGTGTGTTCTTCCTCCCCGCCGATATCGCCGCTCATGCCGGCCGGCGGCGTAAGGCCGTATTTTTCAATGAATTTGGTAAACTCCAGCTTCAAAAACACGCCGTACAGCGCGTCCGACCACGGCTTGCACCGCGCATCCTCGGGATGGAAGTCCATGGGCGCATCGGTGACGATGGTGGCCAGGAAGTAGGAGTGGCGGGCGTCGGCCTCACCCTCGGCGAGTTTTTTCACCGCCGCAGGCTTTGCCTCAATGTCGGGCATCGCCGCGTAGAGGGCGTCGAGGGTGTGGTAGCGGGCGATCAGCTCCGTGGCCGTTTTCTCGCCGATACCGGCCACGCCGCGGATGTTGTCGGAGGAATCGCCCATCAGCGCCTTGCAGTCGATGAGGCTCTTGGGTGCGAAGCCATACTTCTCCCAAAAGGCCGCCTCGTCCATATTGGCGGTCACGGTCTGCCCCATTTTGGAGCTCACCAGCATGACGCGGGTGCGGTCGGTGATGAGCTGCAGGGCGTCCCGGTCGCCGGTGACGATGACGCAATCCCAGCCCTCTGCCTCGCAGCGGCGGGAGACGGTGCCGATGAGGTCGTCGGCCTCGTAGCCGGCCATGTCGTAACAGGGGATGTTCATGGCGGCGAGAACCTGCTTCACCCACGGCATCTGCTCGTGGAGCTCGTCGGGCATCCCGTGGCGGTTGGCCTTGTAGTTGGGGTCTGCCTCATGGCGGAAGGTGGGCTCGCGGCGGTCGAAGGCCACGCAGATCGCGTCGGGTCTTTCTGTATCGATAAAGCGCTGGAGGATGTTGACAAAGCCGAACACGGCGTTGGTGTGCAGGCCCTCACGGGTGGTCAGAGGCCGCACGCCGAAGTAGGCGCGGTTGACGATGCTGTTGCCGTCCAAAACCATCAGTTTCATGGGATTTGTTCTCCTTTGCGGTTGTGACACATTCTGTCACTGTATAGTATACCGCAAATTTTGTCCAAAAGCAACCGCCGCGCCTTGACACAGTCTTAATTTGTGCTAAGATATGAAGTTGGTTTGTATACCATCTATCATGTATGCTTTACGGTTTATCAGGAGTTTCTATGGGAACATTGGCTCGAAAAATTGACTGGCACCATCTGGCGCTGCAGGGCACTCTCTTCATCGGCGTGGGCGCCGTGTGGAGCTACGGTGCCGTGCTGATGCTCTCGCGCGGCCTTTCCAACAGCGCCGTGGGCGTTGTCACCTGCGTGGCGCAGCTCCTGCCCATGGTGCTGCAGGGCTTCACCGCCCGCGTCTGCGAGGGCGGTGGACGGATGACGCCCCGCAGGATGATCCTGCTGCTCAGCGCCGTCACCATTGCGCTGCTGGTCATCACCTGCTGCTTCCCCCGGTCGCTGTGGCTGGTGATCGCCGCCTTCACCGTGGTGGCCGTGGTGCTGAACCTCATCATCCCCCTCATCAACATCATGATCGTGCCCTACATCCTCCGCGGCGTGGATCTCAACTACGGCTTCGGCCGCAGCGCCGGTTCTTTCGGCTACGCCCTGTCCTCGGCGGTGCTGGGCTTCGTGCTGGAGGGCCGCGACGCCATTTTGATCGTCCCCGTCATGGCCGCATCTCTGGCCCTGCAAATGGTGGCGGCCTACACCTTCCGCTACCCCCTGCCCGAGGGTGAGGACGCCGCGGGCGAGACCGACGCGGGCACCGTCTCCCGTATGGAGGTGCTCCGCAGCCGCCGCGATTTCACCGTGATGCTCATCGCCCTGTCGCTGCTGATCGGCGTGCACAACGTGAATAACGTCTTCATGGTCCACGTCATCCGCCGCATCGGCGGCGCCGAGAGCTGGCTGGGCATCGTCATCGGCGTCTCCAGCGGCATGGAGGTGGCGGGTATGCCCTTCTGCCGCCGCCTGCGTGGCAAGCTGGGCATCGGCGGCGTCATGCGCCTGTCGGCCCTGTTCTACGTGGTGCGCGTGCTGTCGCTGCTGTTTGCCCCCTCCCCCCTGGTACTGTGTCTTACCTCCCTGCTGCAGGCACTGCAATGCGGCCTGATGCTGCCGGCGGTGGTCTACTATGTGGCCGACATCCTGCCTCCCCGCTGGCAGAGCCACGGCCAGAGCCTGATGCATCTGTTCCCCAACTGTTTCTCCCCCGCCATCGTGTCGCTGCTGGCCGGTATGGTGCTGGATCACTGGGGTGTCAATATCGCCCTGAGCGGCATGCTGGTCTGTACCGTCATCGGTGCGGCGCTGGTGTGGGCAGCCACGGGAAAGAAAGGAAACCGCCTATGAACGATATCTTCCTCATGTTTTCCACCACGGCGCAGCAGGTGCTGACACTGTTCATCCTGCTGGGCTTGGGCTTCCTGCTGGGCAAGATCGGCCTGATCTCCAAGGAGGGCAGCCACACGCTGGTGAACATCATCATGTACATCGTCACACCGGCCATGAACATCTACGCCTTTCAGCAGCCCTATGTGGCCGAGGATATGCGGAACTTCGGCATCGTGGCGCTGGGTGCCGTGATCTCCATCGTGGTGCTGAATATTCTCTCCCGCCTCTTCATCCACGATAAGGACCCCGACCGCCGCCGCGCATTGCGCTTCGCCCTGCAGTACACCAACTGCGGCTACATGGGCTACCCCCTCCTCAACGCCATCATCGGCCCCCGCGCCGTGTTCTTCGGCAGCGCCTATGTGGCTGTATTCAACGTGCTGAGCTGGTCGTGGGGCGTCTACGACATCACGGGCGAGCGCAAAAAGCTCAACTGGAAGCCCATGCTCCTCAACCCCGGCGTCATCGGCGTGGTCATCGCGCTGGTGCTCTATCTGCTGCAGATCCGTCTGCCCGACATCATCGCCACGCCCCTGAAATACATGGCGGAGATGAACACGCCGCTGCCCATGGTGGTGGTGGGCTATCAGCTTTCCAACGCCAACTTCCGCCGCGCCCTCTCCGGCAAGTGGGCGTGGGTAACGCTGATCCTGAGCCTCATCGTCTCTCCCCTTCTGACGCTGGGCGCCGTGCTGGTGCTGGGTCTGGAGCCTCTGATCGCCCTCATCCTGGTAGTCATCATGGCAACGCCTCCGGCCGCCGTGCTGAGCCTGTTCTCCCAGCGCTTCGGCAAGGACACGGAGCTGGCCTCCTCCGTGGTGTCGGTGTTCACCCTGGCCTCGGTGGTCACCATGCCGCTGGTCATCGGTCTTGCCCGTGTGCTGATCGGGTAACGCCTCTCTCACCTATCGTCTGCATCGTCCCCTCTTTTGCCCTCAAAAAGGCAAAAGAGGGGATTTTTGTGTTTGTGTTCTTTGTAAGCCCCGTGGCGTTCTCCCCCCAGAGAGAACGCCACACGGGGCGCTTTGCCATTTGTATCGCCTCCCCCGGTGGGGGGAGGTGCCCCGCAGGGGCGGGGGGGGTGTTGTATTTGTACACACAAAGGCATCTGCATTTGTATATGCATCTGCCTTTGTGTTTGTGTTTGTATTTGTATTTGGCATGCATTGCATCCTGCTAAAGTAAACATTGTTATTTGTATCGAATCACGCTCTTTTCACCGCGTCGGATACACAAAACACCGCAGAAAGGTTCAACTTCGCGGGGAGTTCCTATCCCCTCGCCTCCGCACCGCAGAGATTGGCCAAACGGACGCCTCCGCGACAAAATGCACCACAATCATGCACCGCCGACACACAGCCGTCAAAAGGTTGTACCATCCTTCCAGTTGGCAGGAAATAGTTGTTATGTCAACAAAATTCGTCTTTCCCCAAAGGGGTGTCAATAGGGTTTGCCCCCTGTGTGAAAATTTTTCAAAAATGACCGCAAACCCTTTATTTATGCGGCTTTGAAGGGTGTGGAAAAGTCGGTGGAAAATGTGGATAACTCACTGTAGAACTTTATGACAGGGGAAATTATGTCATGTACTGTGTAAAGGAAATGCTCTGTCTTGACACCTTCCAAAAAGTATGGTTTCCAAGCAAAATGTGGCAATTCGACCCCTTTTTCCCTCTTGTGATTTTGACGAAGACTGGGAGCGCCTCCTGCAATTTGGAAGTATCCCCCTCCCCTCTTGCAGGATTTCTTTCGGTGAATACAGAGAGTAATCAAACAGATATTGGCGCGTGTGCACTACAAGAAAAAAAGACTCCCCGAAGGGAGTCTTTTTTTGGAGCTTGTGGCCGGATTCGAACCGGCGACCTGCTCATTACGAGTGAGCTGCTCTGCCAGCTGAGCCACACAAGCACAACATCTGCGATATCAGCGGATGTTATCTTATCACATTTTATTTTCTCCGTCAAGACAATATAGCAACATTCTCTGTGATTGATCATGTATTCAAAGAAAAACCTCTTGCACTATTGGCACTTCTGGGGTATAATAAGTCGGTATGTTATCAATACGGGGCATTTTGCCCATCTATATCTTGAGAGGACTGAAAACAAATGAGTGCATCCAGAGAAAAGAAAAACCGTCAGGAGCTGGCCGCCCAGGGCTATGTGGATCCCAAGGTGATCCGCGAGGCTGAGGAGAAGGCTGCTCAGAAGAAGTCTAAGATTGCTTACGGCATCATCGCCGCCCTGTTCGTCATCGTGGCCGTGGTGTCCCTGGTGATCAACTCCGGCGTGCTGGAGCGCAACGCCAAGGCCGTCTCCATCGACGGCAAGGAGTACACCGCCGCCGAGATGAGCTACTACTACTATTCCATCTACAACAACGTGGTCAATTCCCAGTACGGCAGCTACATGGGTCTGGACACCTCCAAGCCCCTGGATCAGCAGATGCTCAGCGACACCGCCAAGCTGATGCTGGGCGTGACGAGCACCGAGGATATGCTCTGGAGCGAGTATCTCATGGATACCGCCAAGGACAGCATGGTAGAGGTGCAGGCCCTGTATGAGGCCGCCGTCGCCGAGGGCGAGGACCCCAACGACGCCCATGTGACCGAGGAGATCGAGGCCACGCTGGACACCATCGGCCTGTACGCCAAGCAGAGCGGCTACTCCACCAAGGAGTATCTGCGCCTGATCTACGGTAAGAACATGACCGAGGATCTGTTCCGTCAGGTGGCTGCCAAGACCCATGTCGCCTCCCACTTCGAGAGCGAGTATATCGCCTCTTTGAACTACACCGTGGCCGACATGGAGGCTTACTACGCCGACAACCGCGCCACTTTCGATGTGGCCTCCTATGAGTCCCTCCACTTCGGCGGTACCCCCGAGGTGAAGTACGACGAGAACGATAAGGCCATCGAGGCCACCGACGAGGAGAAGGCCGCAGCCAAGCAGGCTGCCGCCGATGCCGCCGCCGCCATTCTCGAGCGCGTGCAGAACGGCGAGAAGCTGGCCGACATCGCCAAGGAGTACGAGGGTCAGGCCAACTACACCAACACCGAGAACGGCACCAACACCGGCTCCGATATGTCCAAGTGGCTCTTCGCTGAGGGCCGCACCGCCGGCGAGTCCACCGTCATCAACGGTGATCCCACCGCCACCGTGGTCGTCTTCCACAGCGTGGGCCGCCACGACTACAACACCGTGAACGTCCGTCACATTCTGGTTTCCCCCGACACCGCTGCTCTGGATACCGCAGCCGAGACCTATGAGGCCGATAAGCAGGCCGCATGGGACGCCGCCAAGGCTGAGGCCGAGCAGATCCTGGCCGATTGGAAGGCCGGCGATGCTACCGAGGAGACCTTTGGTGACATGGCTGCCGAGCTGAGCGCCGACAGCGCCGAGCGCGGTCTGTACGAGAACGTCTACAAGGGCCAGATGGTGGCCCCCTTCGAGGATTGGTGCTTCGATGCCAGCCGCAAGAGCGGCGACACCGGCATCGTGGAGACCACCTACGGCTACCACGTGATGTACTTCGTGGGCGAGAACGCCCCCTACTGGCAGACTCAGGTGGAGTCCGCCATGGCTGCCGATGATCACGCTGCATGGCTCGAGGAGCTGACCGCCGGTATCGAGGTGGTGGAGCTCAGCGGCATCAAGCACGTTGGCTAATTGAGACAAACAAAAAGGGTCGACGAAGTGTCGACCCTTTTTGACTATCCAAAAAAAGGAGTGAAGTGCAATGAACGAGGCGTTTCTGCGGATGGAATCGCTGCTGGGCCGTGAGGCCATGGACAAGCTGGCACAGAGCCATGTGGCGGTGCTGGGTCTGGGCGGCGTGGGCAGCTGGGCAGCCGAGGCCCTGTGCCGCGCCGGCGTGGGTACGCTGACGCTGATGGACAGCGACACCGTCGGCCTGAGCAACATGAACCGCCAGCTCTACGCCCTGCACTCCACCGTCGGCCTGCCCAAGGCCGAAGTCGCCGCCGCGCGCTGCCGCGATATCGCCGCGGATGTGACCGTCTACCCCATCGTGGGCACCTACGATGCCGCTCACCGCGACGAATTCTTCTGCCGCGACTACGATTACATCGTCGATTGCATCGACCTTGTCAGCTGCAAGCTGGATCTCATTGAGCAGGCACGGGCGCGGCGCATCCCCATCCTCTGCGCGCTGGGCACCGGCAACAAGCTGGACGCCGCCTCGCTGCAGGTGGCAGACATCGCCAAGACATACGGCTGCCCGCTGGCCCGCGTCATGCGTAAGGAGCTGCGCAATCGAGGTATCCACCACCTGAAGGTGGTGTTCAGCCCCGAGGAGCCCCACGAAGCACAGCAGACGGAAGCCCCGCCCCAGGGCCGCCGCAGCATCCCCGGCAGCGTGGTCTGGGTTCCCGCCACAGCGGGCCTGCTGATGGCCCAGACGGTGGTGGAGGACTTGGTAAAGGAGGGTGCGGACACATGATCCTGCTGGGTTCTGCCGTCAATGGCATCGCCATCGTCATCGGCGCCGCCATCGGCCTTCTGGCCGGCAAAGTTCTCCCCGAGCGCATCCGCACGGCGCTGGTGCCCACCATGTCACTGGTGACCATCGGCATCGCCGTACCGGGTCTGATGAACACCGCCAATCTTCTCATCCCCATCCTGTCCATGGTGGTGGGCACCTTCATCGGCGAGCTTATCGACATCGATGGCTGGCTGCAAAAGCTCAGCCAGAAGCTGCAGGCAAAGTTCTCCGGCAACCGCGTGGCCGAGGGCTTCTTCACCTGCTCGCTGGTGTTCGCCGTGGGCGCGGTGGCCGTTATGGGCGCACTGGACGGCGGACTGCGCAACGACCACGACCTGCTCTTTGCCAAGGCGCTGATGGACGGCACCGCCTCCATCGCCTTCGCCGCGGCACTGGGGTTGGGCGTGGTATTCTCCGCCGTGACGGTGTTCGTGGTGGAGGGCGGCATCGCGTTGCTGGCCGGCCTTGCCGCGCCGCTTTTGAGCACCGCCGTCATCAACGAGATCTCCTTCGTGGGCTCGCTGCTGATCATCGGCATCTCGCTGAATATGATGGGCGCCACCAAGCTGCGGGTGCTGAACATGGTACCGGCACTGGTGCTGCCTCTGCTGCTCTGTCAATTTATGCTGTAACGATACAGGAGGAACGCGATATGACTTACGGATTTATCGGCACCGGCAATATGGGCGGTGCACTGGCCCGCGCCGCCGCCAAGTCGGTGGCACATCGCCGCGACCTGGTGTTCGCCAACCGCTCCCGGGCCAAGGCGGAAGCCCTTGCCAACGAGCTGGGCGCCAACCTGGCCGACAACGAGACGGTGGCACGACAGTGCGACTACATCCTGCTGGGTGTCAAGCCCCAGCTGATGGGCGAAGTACTGGGGGCACTATCCCCCATTTTCAAAGAGCGCACCACGCCCTTCTGCCTGATCTCCATGGCCGCAGGACTCACCGTTCAGCAGCTGCAGGAGATGGCGGGGGGGAAGTATCCCGTCATCCGCATCCTGCCCAACACCGCCGTGGCGGTGGGCGAGGGCGTGACACTCTGGTGCGCCAGCGAAGAGGTCAGCGCAGCACAGAAAGAGGGCTACCTCTCCCTGCTGAGCGCTTCGGGCCTGCTGGAAGAGCTCCCTGAGCATCTCATCGACGCCGGCTGCGCCGTGGCCGGCTGCGGCGGCGCCTTTGCCTGCCTCTTTATGGAGGCTCTGTCCGACGGCGGCGTCCTGTGCGGCCTGCCCCGTGACAAGGCGCTGCGCTACGCTGCCCAGATGCTCCGCGGTACCGCCGCGCTGGCACTGGAGACGGGCGAGCACCCGGCGAAGATGAAGGACGCCATCTGCTCCCCCGGCGGCTCTACCATCGCCGGTGTCCGTGCGCTGGAGGAGAACGGCTTCCGCAGCGCCGTCACCGAGGCGGTCATCGCCGCCTACCGCCGCACGGTGGAGCTGGGAAAGTGAGGGACAGAGATGGAACTGGTTGAGAAAAAGATCGCCTCGGAGGAGATCTTCTCCGGGCGCATCCTCCATGTCCACCGTGACACGGTGCTGCTGCCCAACGGCAAGACCGCCTTCCGCGAGGTGGCCGACCATCCCGGCGGCGTGGCCATCGTGGCGCTGACGGAGCAGCAGGAGGTCTTTCTGGTGGAACAGTACCGCTACGCTTTTTCCCGCACCATGGTGGAGATCCCCGCCGGCAAGCGGGAGACGGGAGAAGCACCCTTCCTCACGGCGCAGCGCGAGCTGCTGGAGGAGGTGGGTGCCACGGCGGATAAATGGTACGATCTGGGCACCGTCATCCCCTCCCCCGGCTGCTACGGCGAGACGCTGTACCTCTACATGGCCGAGGGTCTGCGCTTTTCCGCGCAGTGTCTGGACGAGGACGAGTTCCTCAACGTCAGAAAGATGCCCCTTTCCCAACTGGTGGCGCTGTGCCTCGACGGCACGGTGGCCGATGCCAAGACGGTCTGCGGCGCACTGAAGGCGCAGGCCTTCCTGCAGGCGGGAAAAAAGCCTTGCCCTTTGCGTGCCGAAGGTGTATGATAGAAAAAAATATTCATCAGGAGGACGAACTATGAAAAAACTGGACGGTCGCCAGAAAGTGGAGCTGCTGTTGCTGCTCATCGCCATCATCGCATGGCTGCTGCGTAAGCTGGAGATCCTGTACATCCCCGGTCTTGCCGGTCTGACGCTGGGCGTGGCGCTGGGCATGGTGGGCGTGAACTTCATCGCCCAGAAGGATAAGTCCAAGAAGCTGGCGGGCGTGCTGATCCTCGCCTTCGGCCTGCTGAACATCGTGGTGGCCTTCTTGGAGGTCACGGTGCTGCGCGGCGCATAAACGACATAAGAAAAAAAGACTCCCCTTCGTGAACAGGTCCAGTAAAAACGGACAATAGACAAAAGGCCCCCTGATGTAGGAAAATATACCTACATCAGGGGGTGTTCTTATGTCTAAAAGGAAATACACGCATGTACAGAGTCTTTTGCCGGAAATTAAGGCAATGGTG
>JAFYVA010000026.1 GCA_017549325.1 Oscillospiraceae bacterium | reverse complement strand
CTAAGATTAGATCTCTCATCCTTTATGGAGTAAGGGCCCAGAAAGACGATCTGGTTGATAGGCCGGAGGTGGAAGTGCAGTAATGTATGTAGCTGACCGGTACTAATAGCCCGAGGGCTTGACCTACAAATAATTTTGCGGGCAATCTAAGCCTTCTCCAATCCAATATCCCTCTTTGTTCAGTTTTCAGGGTGTAAGGAAAGTAAATAGTTGGTGCTGATTAGGGCGAGGGTCCACCCGTTCCCATCCCGAACACGGAAGTTAAGCTCGCTTCTGCCCACGATACTTGGCTGGAGACGGCCCGGGAAAATAGGTAGCGCCAACACGAAAAAGACACCCATTTGGGTGTCTTTTTTCTTTTGCTCTGCGGCTTCTCTTGATGATGTTCGGGATGGATCCCATCCCGTGACAGGTCAGTTAAGCCTGCTTCTGTCTACGATACTTGGCAGGCCGACGGCCCGGGAAATAGGTAGCGCCAACACTACAAACACCACGCGAAAGCGTGGTGTTTTTGTGTTTTTATTGAATTGCGAGGGGTCATACCCTCCCCCTCGCGCTCCCCCATGCAAGGGCGATAGCTGTTATCTCCGCAAGGGGCTGTGGTTCTTTTTTCGTGTTATGTAATAGGTAATCGTGAATAGTGAAGATGTGTTGTGCCCGCTTGCGCGGGCAATTTTTTGTAGGGGTCAATGCCCACGCCTAACGGAAGTCCCCTTGGGGGACATCGCCCCGCTGCACATTACATTTCTTCCGGCTGTGTTCTGCGGCCTGTCATCCACCATAGTCCACCAAAGGCGCAGGCGGCGGCGAGATACCACGGGATCCCGTGCTGCACAGGAAGAGCCTGCAGCAGGAAGTAGGCCGTCCTCTGCCAAAAGATCGGAAGGGAAATAGGAAACATGGCAGCGAGGGGCAGCATCAGCGTGATGACGAAAAAGAGCGCGGTGATGACAAGGATGCTCCATCTGACATAACGCGCGGGCCGTGCCTGAAAGGGCTGTAGTGCTGTAAAGGTGCCCAGTGCCTGCAAAATCGTCCAGCCCAGCAACGCGAATAGCACAGGCCGATAGAGAATATACAGGAAAAAGGTCGGTATGACATCGTATGTCAGCTGCTGGTGATGCATCGCCCAATCCGAGAGCAGAAAATTACCGACGATCAGAAGAACGGTACAGGCACCGCCAATATAGAGCCGCCGCAGCATTTTCTGCTGTATGCGCGTTTTGGGCTGTCCATAAAGCAGCACATGAACATCTACCTCAAAAATCTCCGAGAGTTTCATCAGTGTGTCAATGTCAGGCTGCGTTCTTCCGTTTTCGTAGTTTGATACTGTCTGCCGTGTGACAAAAAGATGGTTAGCCAGTTCGTCTTGTGTCATTTTACGCTGTTCCCGTATGTCGCGGATATTCTTACCGATTGCCCGCATTATGATCGCTCCTTTCTTCTCTTTTCTTGCCTTCAGTATAGCCCAAAACTGTCCCAATGTCACGCAAGATTCCTTTTACATGGTACATTTGCAGTGCTGCAAAACTGTAGGGGGCGACGACTCTGTCGGCTCGTTTCGGTGTGCCGAAATGATTACGCGGGCGGGTGCCCTTTCGCGCTCCCCCATGGAAAGGTGGAAGCCGCTTTTCTGCGGAAATTTCGTCAAAAATTAAATTTTCCTTTATTTTCCCAAAAGTCTATGATATAATCCAGCCACTGTGCGTTGTTCCAAATGATCAAACGATATACATGGGGAGAGAACTTATGAAAAAGACGAAGAAAATCAATCTGACGATGCAGATTGTCGCTGCGCTGATCCTCGGTGTGATCGTTGGCCTGCTGCTACAGAACCATCAGGCGGTGGCCAACACCTACATCAAGCCTTTCGGTACCATTTTCCTGAACCTCATCAAGACCATCGTGGTGCCTCTGGTGCTGTTTTCCATTACGCAGGGTATCATTTCTCTGAAGGACATTAAGAAGGTCGGCGCCATCGGCGGTAAGACCATCGTGTTCTATATGTGTACCACCGCATTTGCCGTGACGCTGGGTCTTCTGTTTGCCAACCTCCTGCAGGTGGGTAAGGGTTATGTTCTCAATTCCGATACGCTTACGGAATATACCGGCGCCCAGATGCCCTCTCTGGTGGACACCTTCATCAATATCTTCCCCTCCAACATCATCAATCCCCTGCTGAACGCCACCATGCTGCAGGTGATCGTGATCGCTCTGTTCTTCGGCTTTGGTATCATCACCGCCGGAGAGAAGGGCAAGCCCGTTGCCAACTTCGTGGACAGCATGTCTGAGGTCTGCATCAAGGTCATGGGCATGATCATCAAGCTCTCTCCCATCGGCGTGTTCGGCCTGATCGTGCCCGTCATCGCCGCCAACGGCCCCGAGGTGCTGCTGCCCCTGCTGAAGCTCATCATCGTGTGCTATATCGCCAGCGTGGTGCACATGCTGCTGGTGTACTCCGGCAGCGTGAAGGCCATCGGCAAGATGAGCCCCGTCAAGTTCTTCAAGTGCATGGGTGCGGCGATGCTCTTCGCCTTCACCAGCGCCAGCAGTGTCGGTACCCTGCCCTTCAACATGGAGTGCACGGAGAAGATGGGCGTGCATAAAGAGGTTTCCAGCTTCGTGCTGCCTCTGGGCGCTACCATCAATATGGACGGTACGGCCATTTATCAGGGCGTGTGCGCCATCTTCATCGCCCAGATCTTCGGTATCGACCTGAGCCTCAGCCAGCAGATCACCATCATCCTCACCGCCACTCTCGCCTCCATCGGTACGGCCGGTGTGCCCGGTTCCGGCGTCATCATGCTGACGATGGTGCTGCAGAGCGTGGGTCTGCCTCTGGAGGGCATCGGCCTCATCGCCGGTGTGGACCGCATCCTCGACATGGCCCGCACCACGGTGAACATCACCGGCGATGCCGCCTGCGCCGTCTGTGTCAACGCACTGGAAGAGAAGAAGAGAACCAAGAACTCCGACAACTAAACGAATCCCCCGTCCGTTCGTCACGGACGGGGGACTTTTTTGTGGTGTTACACATACTGCTGTGTCACGGTGTCGATGACGCCGCGGGTGGTGATGCGCAGCGTGGGGATGACGGGCAGTGCCATGAAGCTGAGGGTCATAAACGGGTCGATGCCACGGTTGACACCGGCGGCGAAGGCCTTCTCCTTGGCCTCCTCCAGCTTGCGGTTCACCTCCACCAAGGGCTCGTCGGACATGATACCGGCGATGGCCAGCGGCACCTCCGCCGTCACCTCGCCCTGATCCAGCACCACGATGCCGCCCTTGAGCTCCACGAGGCGGTTCACCGCCGCGGCCATGTCCTCCTCGTTGGTGCCCACCACGATGATGTTGTGGGAATCGTGGCTGATAGAGGTGGCCACTGCGCCTGAGGTGAGGCCGTAGCCCTGAATATAACCGATACCGATATGGTGGGTGTTCTTGTGCCGCTCCACCACGGCGATCTTCAGCACGTCGTAGTCCACGGCGATGCGGTCGGCGTAGCCTGCGTCGGTGGTGGTGATCTCGCCGTTGACCATGCCGATGACGCCGCGGGGGCGGTGGTCGGCGAAGTCCTTGGCCGTCAGCGTGCCCACGTGGAAGGTGTCGTGGGCCTTGGTCTCCAGATAATCGTCCACCTTGGGTGCATCAAAGTCCTGCACCGCGCCATCCTCCACCATCAGCACGCCCTTTTTATAGACCTTCTCAATGTGGAAGTTCTCGAAGTTGTCGATGATGACGAAGTCGCCCAGATAGCCCGGTGCGATGGCACCGCGGTTGTTCAGCAGGAAGTACCGCGCGGCGTTGTGACAGGCGGCGCGGATGGCGGTGATGGGGGCCACACCCAGCTCTATCGCCCGCTTGACGATGTAGTCGATGTGCCCCTTCTCCAACAGGTCGTTGGGATGCTTATCGTCGGTGCAGAACATACACCGCTCGATGTACTGATCGCACAGGAGCGGGGCAAGGGCGTCGAGATTCCGCGCCGCCGTGCCCTCGCGGATCATAATGAACTGACCGCGCTGCAGCTTGGCGATGGCATCGGCCAAGTCGTGGCACTCGTGGTCGGAGTACACACCTGCGGCGATGTAGGCGTTGAGATCGTTGCCCACCAGATCGGGTGCGTGGCCGTCGATCTTCTTGTGGTGCGCCTGACTGGCCACGATCTTCTCCACCACCTGCGTATCGCCGTTGATGGCGCCGACGAAGTTCATCATCTCTGCCAAGCCCTGTACGCGGGGATGGTCATAGAAACTGTCAATGGCGCGGTAGTCGAGGTTGGCGCCCGATTCATCCATGGGCGTGGCGGGGACGCAGGAGGGCAGCATGAAGCGCACGTCCACCGGCAAGTCCTCCGTGGCCTGCAGCATATACTCGATGCCGTCGGTGCCCATGACGTTGGCGATCTCGTGGGGATCGGTGATGACGGTGGTGGTGCCGTGAGGCAGCACCGCCTTGGCAAACTCCTTGGGGCTCACCAGCGAGCTCTCCAGATGGATGTGGGCGTCGATGAAACCCGGCAGTACGATCTTGCCGGCAACGTCCACCTCCGTGTGGCCGCTGTACTGGCCCATGCCCACGATGAGACCCTCCGCCACGGCGATGTCGCCGTGACACAGTTCGTTGGAAAAGACGTTGACATAGGTGGCGTTTTTCAGTACCAGATCGGCCTTTTCCCGACCTGCCGCCACATCGATGATGTGGAGCTTTTTCACCATTTTGCGGTTGATCTTTCCTGCGTAGCTCTCTCTTGCTGCCATAGACGCGCCTCCTTATGATAATTTTTGATTATTCCTCATATTATCACAACTTATGTTAGGTGTCCATACTTTTTTTGTGAAGATTTGCTTGTTAGATATAAGAAGGAATAATAAAACCCCCGCCCATAGGGCGGGGGAGAGGGGTTATTCAATGGTGAATTCGCAGGAGATGTAGAAAGAGTCTTTGTTCTCGGGGAAGTCGGGAGGGAGGATCTCCTTTAACAAGCGGTAGTCTCCGGCAGGCAGTTTGCCATACATATGCTCCCAACCATACTCAAAGGTTATGGTTTCATCGGGTGAAGCATAATACATCAGGAGGTGAGAGATGGTATCAGCTTTAAGTTGTTTCCAACCATCTTGTGTCAAAATTTCCACATAAAAGCTGTCACCATAACCATAGTCAATATCGCTGCTATTCTGCAAGACAAAATCGCCGCGGGTCGCTGTCAGTGTTTCTGGCTTAACAGTCAAAGTAATCCCCAGGTCATCACGGACATTTAGATCGCTCAGTTCCCCAACTATCATCTTCGGCTTACGCTGACAGCCGCACAATAGTGCAAGACAGAGGAGGAGTATAGCGGTGGTAAGCAGGATATACTTCTTTTTCATGTTGTTATCCTTTTCTTTGGGTGCTATTTGATCGTAAACTCGCAGGAGACGTAGAACGGCTCTGCATCAGCGTTGTTTGCAGGATACACATCTGCCAGCAGACGATACGCACCCTTGGGCAATTTTCCGCAATCACTTGACCAATCGGCGGTCAACTCTGAAGGAGTTCCGATGGAGGGGTCTCCCTTCATAAATAGATAGGAGAGGATCGCGTCAATACTGTGCCAGCCGTCATCTTGCAGCACCTCAAGGCAGTAGTCATCACCGTAGGAGTAGGGCACGGCTGTTTCCGAAGAGAAAAGAAACAGTGCGCTCTCTCGCGTTAATGTCTCAGGGTCAACCGTCACAGTAATGCCGAGGTCGTCGCGCACATTCAGATCGCTTATTTCACCGACCACCATCTGCGGCTTTTGTTGACACCCACACAACAGCAGGGAAAGACAGAGAAAAAGTGTAGCGGCGGTGAACAGAATGCTTTTCTTTTTCATAGTGAGCTCCTTTCGCAGTTACCACTGCCCTTGGCAGAGAGTATGCTCTATGATGGCGACCAGTGCGGTGGTGACGACATTGGCAGCGATCACCGTCCACATCAGTTTGCGGCTGGGTTTTTCCCTGGGGACGAGAGAGCAGTACACCAGCGGCAATTCCACGATCAGTGTCAGTGCGAAATAGAATGTGCCTGTGATGAAAGAGGGGGCATGGTTGAGGTACTTATCAAAGCCAAAGCCATCCATAGTATAGGCGGCCCACTTAATAAGATAGGGGGCGAGGAAGGAGAGGAGATTGCCCAGCGTGACGAAGAGGGCGATACGCCCTGTGCGTTTGTCACCGCCGAAGAGGCGGATAGCGAAAATCTCTATTACAAGCGTACCAACGATCACCCATGGGAGCACGTCCCACGGGCGTGTTTCCGAGATCCAGACCCACGAACTGTTGGCATAGGCAACGGTGAGCAACAGCAGCGGGGAGAGGGATAAAACTGCCTTTTTCATCGTCGCTCCTTTCCCGCGGTGTAAATGCTTCTTCTACGACCAGTATACAAAGTTTTCGATATAATGCAATATTTTGCGGAAAAGTTTACAATTCAGACAAAAAACATCCCCGCTGCGTGGACACACAGCGGGGAGTTGTCGTTTATGGGGAAATTTAGCCCTTCACCGTACTGTCGGCATTGAACAGGGGCAGGGGGGCGAGGAACTTGATGTCATCGCGCTTGGCGGCGTCGCCCTCAGCCAGCACGGCGATCTTGCCGGCCACGATGCCGCCGGCCTCCTTGATGAGGGCCTCCATGGCCAGCAAAGAGCCGCCGGTGGAGATCACATCGTCCATAATGAGGATGCGCTTGCCGCGGATCAGCGCAGCATCGTCGCTGCCTAAGTACAGCTCCTGGGCATGGGCGGTGGTGATGGAGTGATCCTCCACGCAGATGGGATCGGGCATATAGACCTTGGGACCCTTACGGGCCAGAAAATACTTCTTCGCGCCGCTCTGGCGTGCCATCTCGTGGATGAGGGGGATGGACTTGGCCTCGGCGGTGAAGAGGTAGTCATACTCCTCCTGCGGCACCAGCTTGAGCATCTCGCGGGCGCAGGCCACGGTGAGCTCGGCATCGCCAAAGACGATAAATGCGCCGATGTAGAGGTCGTCGGTCACCTTGCAGATGGGCAGCTCACGCTGGAGACCCGCCACATTGAGAGAATAGGTCATGGTAGTACTCCTTTTTGCAAAAAGCGGTTGATCACATTGAAAAAGGGGCGGAAAATCACCCCTTTTCCATTATAGAATGACAGCGGGAAAAGTCAAGACAAACACGCGGTGAAACGGAGAAAAAATCGTAGAAAATGTGAAAAACGATATTGCACTTTAAATGACGAAACAACAAAATGCACAAAAAACAAGTCGTTTTTTTTACAGGAAAGCGGCGGGAATTCCAAAGAATGGGGTTGAGAAACGGGGGGAATGGTGCTATCATCAAGATGATGGAAACATAGCGTCCGTCGTTAGATAATTCTCAACAAAGAACAAAAATTTGAGGAGGAAATTATTATGAATGCTTATCTGGCTAGCGTGCTGGAGAATGTGAAGACCAAGCACGGCAATGAGCCCGAGTTCGTCCAGACCGTCGAGGAAGTGCTGTCCTCTCTGGAGCCTGTGATCGATGCTCATCCCGAGTATGAGAAGGTCGACCTGCTGGGCCGTATGGTCGAGCCTGAGCGTATGTTCACCTTCCGTGTTGTGTGGTGCGACGACAATGGTCAGTGGCACACCAACCGCGGCTGGCGCTGCCAGTTCAACGGCGCTATCGGCCCCTACAAGGGCGGCCTGCGCTTCCAGAAGAACGTTTACGAAGGCATCATCAAGTTCCTGGGCTTTGAGCAGACCTTCAAGAACAGCCTGACCGGCCTGCCTCTGGGCGGCGCCAAGGGCGGTTCCGACTTCGATCCCGCCGGCAAGTCCGACGCCGAGGTCATGCGTTTCTGCCAGAGCTATATGACCGCTCTGTACCGCTACATCGGACCCGACATCGACGTTCCCGCCGGTGACATGGGCGTTGGCGGCCGTGAGATCGGCTACCTGTACGGTCAGTATCGTCGCCTCAAGGGCGTCTGGGAGAACGGCGTTCTCACCGGTAAGGGCCTGACCTACGGCGGCTCCCTGATCCGTCCCGAGGCTACCGGTTACGGTGCTGTGTACTATCTGCAGGAAGTTCTCGCTCACGAGAATGACTCCATCGAGGGCAAGCGCATTGCCATCTCCGGCTACGGCAACGTGGGTTGGGGTATCATGAAGAAGGCTGCTCAGCTGGGTGCTGCTGTTACCTACTTCGCCGGTCCCGATGGCTACATCCACGATACCGATGGCGTTGTCACCGACGAGAAGCTGAACTTCATCCTCGAGATGCGCGCCAAGGATCCCATGCACTGCAAGCCCTATGCTGACAAGTT
>JAFYVA010000025.1 GCA_017549325.1 Oscillospiraceae bacterium | reverse complement strand
GTACGGAGATTTTCCGTCACATCCTCACCCACGCGGCCATCACCGCGGGTAGCGCCGCGATAGAACACGCCGTCGCGGTACTCCACGGCCACACTGAGGCCGTCCACCTTGGGCTCTACGCTGAAGGCAGCATGGGGCAGTTCCTGACGGACGCGGGTCAAAAAGGCCTGCACCTCGTCGGCGTCGAACACATCCTGCAAGCTCTCCAGCGGTACATCGTGACGCACCTCTTCAAACTGGCTCAAAATCTTGCCGCCGATACGCTGGGTGGGAGAATCGGGCGTCACTTCCTCGGGATGCTCTGCCTCCAGTTCCTCCAGACGGCGCAACAGGCGGTCATATTCAAAATCGGACATGGTGGGAGCATCCAGCACATAGTACAGATGGCCTGCCTCATTCAGCGTTGCACGCAGTTGTTCGATTTCACGACGATAATCCATAGTAAATCCTCTTTTTCAATCTAACACATTGGCACCGTAGTCCACGGTGTCCTCCGGCGATGCAGAAAAGTATGTATAGCTCTCCGGCACATTCCCCACGATCACCGTCTCAGCCACCACGATTTCATTGGATACCGTGGTGGAGGTACGGATTCCCGGCAGGAGGATGCTCATATATACATCCACCTCCAGCAGTATCTGGTGGCGGGTCTGGTTGATCCCTGCGGCGGAGAAGGCATTGCGGAACACGGCGCTGGCACTGCCCACCGACTGCATCCGCACGGTGATGTACGGCCCGCGGCCCGCCAACAGTGCCGAGCCGGTCAGCGTACCCACGGGGATCCGCAGTTCCGTGACCGATACCTCCGACAGGCGCTGCAATATTTTCTCAGCGATGCTGCTCTGCATGCGATTGACCTCGGCCACATTGCTGCGAAGAGCCGTCACACGGCCGGTATCGTCTTTCTCAAAGCTGATGAAGTTATCGTAGTCGATCTCACCGTTTCGGATGGCCTCGTCAACGGCGGAGGCCACGATGCGGTTGACACTGTTGGATACTCTGGCCGAGGCCATGCTGGTCAATACAGGCCGCAGATGGGAGATCACCAGAACCGTCAGCGCCAGCAGCACAAGGCATACCAGTGTTGTCCAGATGATCCGCCGCTGACGGCGATTGAAACGCAGATACCGCAGATGACCCATACGCTCACCCCTTCAGATAAGGGTATGGCAGCAGGGCTTTTCCTTATTCCTCCCAGCTGTTGACAATGGCCTTGAAGGTCTTGCCTCGCACCATGAAGTTCTTGAACTGGTCGAAGGCGGCACAGGCGGGAGACAGCGTCACCACATCCCCCTCCACCGCGCGGTCACGGGCCGTTTCCACCGCCGCTGTAAAGGGAGTTACCATTACAATCTCAGGGCATCCCTCTTGATAGTTGGGCGCTTTGATGACGGCATCGCGGATCTTCTCAGCCGTGTCGCCGCAAAGGACAAGAAGCTTCACATGCTCTGCGATCTCTTTTCCCAAATCGTCGAAGGGGATATGCTTATCGTATCCGCCGGCGATGAGGATCACCTTCTCCTTAAAAGAGCGCAGGCCTGCCGTAGTACGGCTGGGGCTGGAGGCGATGGAGTCATTATAATACCGCACACCGCGGTAGGTACGCACCAGCTCAATGCGGTGCTCCACGCCGCCGAATTCCCGGGCAAACTCACGGATCACCTCAGCGGGTACCAGATCGCCCACGGCGGCGATCGCCGCCAGATAGTTCTCCACGTTATGAACACCGGGGAGCTTGATATCCTCCACGGACATGATGCGCTGCACCTGTCCCCCACTGCGGCGGAAAATCACATCACCACGGAGGAAGGTGCCCTCCTCCACCTGCTCCAGACGGCTGAAGAACTGCACGCCGCCCACGGCTTTTTCCGCCTCGGCACGGGTCAGAGCGTTGTCATAGTTCAAAATCACGCTGTCGCCTGCCCACTGGTGCAGGAAGATATTCTCCTTGGAGGCTACATACTCCTCCATGTCGGTATGGACATCCAGATGGTTGGGGGCGAGATTGGTGATGACAGCCACATGGGCACTGTGGGTCATGGTCATCAGCTGGAAGCTGGACAGTTCCAGCACCGCGATGTCGGTGACGCGCATGGTGTCGGCTTCACACAGTAAGGGATTGCCGATGTTGCCGCCCAGGTGGACGGTATACCCCGCCTTCTCCAGCAGCTTGGCGATAATGGTGGTGGTCGTCGTCTTGCCATCAGAGCCGGTGACAGCGATGATGGGACAGGGGCAGACCTCAAAGAACACCTCCATCTCGGAGGTGAGGGTAGCACCGCGCTCCACAGCTGCCTTCAGCTGCGGTACATCGTGCCTCAGACCGGGCGTACGGAAAATCACGTCCTGAGTCAGATGATCCAGATAATCCGCACCAAGCTGCAGCTTAGCACCCAGCGCCGTCAGTTCTTCGGCCAGCTCACCCAGCTGCTCCGCGCTTGTCTTATCACAGGCGGTCACATCAATACCGAATTGGCACAGACGGCGAATGAGGGGCGTATTGCTGACGCCGATGCCAATGACCGCCACGCTGCGGCCGCGCAGAGACTCCATATAGTCCTGTAATTTCATGGGATACCCTCCCTGATACGCATAATTTCTCTTGTATATTATACTGCAATACGGCGCGATATTCAACACAGACAAGACGAAAAAAATCCACCCTTTCAGGTGGATTTTATTGGCGTTATTCCTGAGAGTAACGAGAGAGGAACTGGCGGGTACGCTCCTGCACGGGATGGTCGATGACCTGCTTGGCATCGCCCTGCTCCACGATGACACCGCCATCCATAAAGATCACCTGATCGGCCACATCACGGGCAAAGGCCATCTCATGAGTCACGATGATCATGGTGGTGTGCTGCTCGGCAAGGGAGCGGATCACCTTCAGCACTTCGCCCGTCAGCTCCGGGTCGAGGGCGGAAGTGGGCTCATCAAAGCAGAGAATATCGGGCTTCATCGCCAGCGCACGGGCAATGGCCACGCGCTGCTGCTGACCGCCGGAGAGCTGATGGGGATAATTCTCCATACGGTCGGAAAGACCCATCATCTCCAGCAAAGCCTTACCCTCGCGGAGGATGTCCTCCTCGCGCTCACCGCTTTTTTCACTCTTGGCCATCAGCTTACGGGCCAGCGTCACATTTTCCAGCGCCGTATACTGCGGGAAAAGGTTGAAGTTCTGGAACACAAGGCCAAAGTGCAGGCGCTTTTTCCGGATCTCCGACTCACTGCGGGTAGCGGGATCATCGGAATCGAACAGCTTCTTGCCGCCCACATAGATCTTGCCGCTGTCGGGTGTTTCCAGGAAGTTCAGGCAGCGCAGCAGTGTCGTCTTACCGCTGCCGGAAGAGCCGATAATGCTCAGAGCCTGTCCCTCTTCCAACGTGAAGCTGATGTTCTCCAGCACACGGGTACTGCCGAAGCTCTTTTCGATGTTCTGCACGTCCAAAATCGTCATTACAGCTTCACCTCCCGTTATCTGAAGTAGCTGAGCTTACGCTCGATGTAGTTGAAGAGGATGGTCAGGATACCCACCAGAATGAGGTAGTAGATCATGGTGTAGAACAACGGCCAGATGATACCGGCAGACTTCATGAAAGACTCACCGGCCTTAATGACCTCGATAACGCCGATAATACGGGCAAGAGAGGTATCCTTCACCAGCGTGATGATCTCGTTGGACATAGGGGGTACGATGCGCTTGACCATCTGCAGCAGGGTAACCTTGAAGAAGATCTGGCTGTTGGTCATGCCCAGCACCTCGCCGGCCTCGCGCTGACCAACGGGGACGCCCTCGATACCACCGCGATAAATCACGGCAAAATAGCAGGCATAGTTGATGACGAAGGCCACCACACAGGCAGTCATGCGTCCGTCGCCCATGGCGCTCCAGGGATTGAAGTTAAACCACATACCGGGGCCGTAGAAAACGATCATCAACTGCAGCATCAGCGGCGTGGAGCGGATGATCCACACGAAAACATCGCACACGGCGCGGATGAACTTAACACGGCTCATGAGGCCAAAGGCGATCACAAGACCCAGAGGCAGCGAGAACAGCAGCGTCAGCGCAAAGAGCTTCAACAGCTCCAACACACCGCCCAAAACGCTCAGCGTTACAGTTAGAAACATACGGGATTTCTCCTCAAATACAGTACTCAAAAACAGCCCCGAAGGCAGGGAGCCGACGCTCTCTGCCTTCGGATGAAATTGTTATCTTTGTTGTTACTTGGTGATGACCACCTGAGCGTTGTTGCAGTAGGGGTTGGTGCAGTTCATTGCAGCCACAACAGCGTCGGTCAGAGTCATGCCGTTCCACACCACATCGATGTTCTTGGCATCCAGCTCCATGATCTTGCTGCCCCAGTCGATCTCGACGAACACGCACTCGACACCCAGCTTATCAGCCACGATCTTGGCCATGTCAGCGTCAAAGCCGATCCACTCGCCGTTCTCATCCTTGTAATCCATGGGGGCGAAGTCGGTGATACCAACCACCAGCTTGCCATTGGCCTTGATGTACTCCACATCGCTGTTCTCAGCGGCGGGCTCATAAGCGGCCTCGGGCATCTCAATCAGAGCAGCCTCAACACCGTAAGTAGCGGCGATCTCCTGCAGCTTGCCGGACTGATAGGTCTCGTAGAACACCTCGTTGATGAAGGAGGTCAGGTCGCTGTCCTTGCGGCAGCCGGCGCCGTACAGCTCCTCGGTCAGCTTCTGATCGGTGATGACCAGATCGGGATAGCTGGTACCCTCACCCACCATGGCAGCAGCCATCAGGGAGTCGATAATAGCAGCATCGGAAGTACCGGCCTGAACTTCCATCAGAGCGGTAGCCTGAGTCTCAACGGAAACGAACTCGAAACCGTTGTCCTGAGCAGCAGCCTCACCGGCGGAGCCGGCCTCAACGGCGTAGACGATCTTGGTATCTTCAACAGCACCGTCATCGGGGGTGGCAGCGTCATCAGCGGGAGCCTTGGCGCCGCAAGCGGCCAGAGACAGCACCATAACCAGTGCCAGCATCATTGCAAAAAACTTTTTCATAGCTTTCTCCTTTTTTGCCTGCTGCGTTCCTACCGCAGCGGCATTTCTGTTGTGCTATCACTCTACCACTTTAGCACGCTAATGTAAACCCTTAATATCCACAAAAATCCAAAAATAATCCCGTCCGTTTTGTATGTTTTTCACAATAAGTCAACCAAAAAAAGAAAAGGACGGCGATTTGCGCCGTCTTTTCCATATCTGCGAGCTGCTCTGTAAGCCGGGTTCTGTCGTTGACAGTCATCTATCTAGCCGCCGCGTTGCCGCGGCGATCAAGCCACCTCGGAGACGGTCGGGCCAACCATGTGTCCCCATAGCGGTGTTGCTCCGGATAGAGTTTACAGCGATGGGCACTCTCGAGCCATCGGGTGAGCTCTTACCTCACCTTTCCACCCTTACCTCGTCGGTGCAAACTTCATATCATTCGTCCCGCTGCAAGCAGCAGGCCGAACTCATTCCGTTGCACCTCCTCTCCCCACAAAAACGCTGTTTTTGCGGGGACCCCATATCGGGCTGTGAGGCGGTATATCTCTGTTGCACTTTTCCTGAAGTCGCCTTCGGCGGGCGTTACCCGTTATCCTCGCCCTGTGGAGCCCGGACTTTCCTCATCGGCAGGCTTTCGCCTTTGCCGCCGCGACTGTCTGAACACCTCGCCCGTCTATTTTACAAAACGACAGCAACAATGTCAATAAAAACACTGCATTTTACAGAATGTGTGATATATGCCACAAGCAAACCGCAAAATATTGTGGTAATATGAAAAAAACAAATTTCACACGGAGGTTTGCCCATGGAAAATAGACGCATTCTCTCTCCCGAGGACTATCTCGAACCCGCCTGCCCCCTCTGCATGAACCGAAACGCCGTCAAGTGTATCCCCCTGGAGCGCGTGGCTGAAAAGCTGGACGAATACATGGGGCAGCAGGATTTTGCCGCCGCCCGCCGTCATCTCACCTTCTGGCTGGCCGAAGCGGAGAGCAACGGCGATCTGCGTGGCGCCTTCGGTGTCCACAGCGAATGGATGGGCTTTTCCCGCAAGATGGGCGAAGGCGACGAAGCCATCGCCCACGCAAAGGCCGCACTGTCTCTCCTCCACGAGGTGGGCGAGGAATCCATCGCCGCCGCTACCGTGTGCATCAATGCCGCTACGGTATATCAGGCCTTCTCTCAGCCGGAGGCAGCCCTCCCCCTCTTCGAGCGGGCACAGGCCATCTATCACCGTGAGCTGTCCCACACGGATGCCCGCGTGGGCGGCCTGTATAACAACATGGCACTGACGCTGGTGAGCCTGGGGCGCTATGGCGAAGCGCACGAGTTATATAAGCGGGCGCTTACCATCATGGGCAACGCCGAAAACGGCGCACTGGAGCAGGCCATTACCTATTTGAATATGGCCAACGCGGTGGAAGCAGAACACGGTCTGGAAAAGGCGGAGCACAAGATTGCACAGTATATCGACATTGCCGCCGACCTGCTGAATACCCCTTCCCTGCCTCACAACGGCTACTACGCCTTTGTCTGCGAGAAGTGTGCCCCTACCTTTGACTACTACGGCTATTTCTTCATTGCCAATGATTTAAAGGAAAGAGCGAGGACGATTTATGAAAGGTCTTGAACTGAGCCGCGCATTCTTTGAAGCGTACGGCCGTCCCATGTTGGAACAGCAGTTTCCCGCCCTCCTTCCCTATCTGGCCGTTGGACGGTTCGGCAGTGGCTCGGAGTGTTTCGGTTACGATGACGAAATTTCCCGTGACCATGATTTTGAGCCGGGATTCTGTATCTTCCTTCCCGGTGAGGATGTCGTCGACCGCCGTACCGCCTTCCTGTTGGAGCGGGCTTATGCCAAGCTGCCCCGTGAATTCATGGGTCTGCGCCGCAGCCTTGTTACCCCTGTGGGCGGCGCACGGCAAGGCGTACTGCGTACAAGTGAATTCTTCTCCGAGAAAATCGGTAATTCCTGCGGTGAACTGAGCCTCTACGATTGGCTGCGTGTCCCGGAATATACGCTGGCAGAATGCACCAACGGCGCTCTGTTCCTTGATAACTGCGGTGAGGTCAGCGCCATTCGTCAGCGTTTGGCATCCTATCCCCACGATGTGCGGTGCAAAAAGCTGGCCGGAAATCTGCTGCTGATGGCGCAGGCGGGACAATACAACTATTCCCGCTGCCTTGCCCACGGCGAAACAGCTGCGGCACAACTGGCTATAAATGAGTTTGTCAACGCCGCTTTGGCAGTCATCTTTCTGCTGAACGAGCGCTATCTCCCCTTCTACAAATGGCGTTTCCGCGCATTGCGGGAGCTTCCTCTGCTATCGGACAGCGCGCGTGTACTGGAATATCTCCTCTGCACCCCCAATGATGAGGATACGGCGCAGGAGAAACAGCAGCTGATGGAGGAGCTGGCTGGGCAGGTCATCTCCCTTTTGCAGAATCAGCAGCTCACCGAGGCCATTTGCGGCGATTTGGAAAAGCACGCCTATTCTGTCAACGACCGTATCGCCGACAGCCAACTGCGCAATATGCACATTTTGGCAGCTGTATAAAGCACAAAAAGAGAGCCTTCCGGCTCTCTTTTTTGCGTTTGCTGAAATTCAATTTCAGATATGGTTCGCCACTTCGTAGGCATCCCAGATGGCCTGATGGACATTCTTGAACTGGCGGCAGTCGCCCACAGCGTAGATCTCGTCGGCATCCTGCATCTCCTCAAAGAGGCTCTGCTCAGAGGTGAAGCCCACAGCCAGTGCCACAGCGTCAGCTTTGATTTCCGTCTCCTCACCCGTTGCCATATCCTTGAGGACAGCACCTGTAGCCGTAACACCCACTACGGTGGTATTTACTCGGACATCGCAGCCTGTGAAGATCACAAGCCCGGCCAGCATATCGCGGTTCGCCGAACACAGCGGCGCATTCACTGACAGGATCTTGTCCAGCTGCTCTACCAGCACCACCTGCTTGCCAAGGTCTTTCCGCAGCCACAGGGCAAGCTCACAGCCCACCATGCCGCTGCCCACTACAACGACGGTATCGCCAATTCCCTCTCCCTTGCTGCGGAGCATGGTCTTGGCATCCGTCACGGGGATACCCGCACCCAAATCAAACATCTTGGGTGCTGCGCCTGTGGCTACGATCAAGGCATCGTAAGTCATCTTCTCCAAATCGGCGCGTGTCACAGCGGAATTCAGATGCACCTCAACGCCCAGCTTGTCCATCATATGAACATACCATGCGATCAGCGCCAGATCGTCCTCCTTAAAAGAGGGAACGCCCGCCTCGCCCAATGCACCGCCCAGATGGTCGGCCTTCTCGTAGATGACGGGCTCGTGACCGCGGATCGCCAGCACGCGAGCGGCCTCCATGCCTGCCACACCGCCACCTACAATGATCACACGCTTCTTCTGCAGGATGGGATTATAGGCGTAGTCACGCTCACGGGCGCACTGGGGATTGACAGCGCAGTTGATAAGGGAGTAGTTCTGAATACGGCCCATGCAGCCCTCCTGACAGCTGATACAGGGGCGGATATCTGCCACCTTATCGGCACGGAGCTTGTTGACATAGTCGGGATCAGCCAGCAACGGACGGCCAAGGGAAACCATATCGATCCATCCTTCACGGACGGCCATAGAGGACAGTTCCGGATCGTCAAGACGGCCGGCGCAGAGGATGGGCACATCCACCACTTCCTTTACCGCCTTGGCATACTCCAGATACAGGCCTTTCTTCTGATACATAGGGGGATGAGACCACCACCAGGAGTCATAAGAACCCACATCCACATCGAGGGCATCGTAACCGTACTGCACCAAGAGCTTGGCAGCCTCCAGACCCTCGGGCATATCGCGGCCTTTCTCCTCAAATTCCTCGCCGGGCAGGGCGCCCACACGCCAATCCTTGATGAAACTCTTAGGGCTGTAGCGCATGACCACAGGGAAATCCCAGCCACAGGTAGCGGCGATAGCCTCGCGGATCTCGCGTGCAAAGCGCAGGCGATTCTCCAAACTGCCGCCGTATTCGTCGGTGCGGTGGTTGAACATCTCAATGGCAAACTGATCGATGAGATAACCCTCATGGACGGCATGGATCATAATGCCGTCAAAACCCGCGCGCTTGGCAATTTTGGCACCCTCGCCAAAGGTCTCCACAATATGGTGGATCTCCTCCACCGTCAGTTCGCGGCAGGTCTTGTCCAGCCAGCGGTGCTGAATGGGAGACGGCGCTACGGGATGGTCTGCCCCCTGATCCTCGGGAATCGACACGCGGCCAAAACCTCCGGACATCATGAGGAAGATCTTGCTGCCGTAGGCGTGGATGCGCTCGGTCATCTCCTTACCGGTACGGATGAACTGGTGGGGATTGCGGGTGGGAACGGGCACACCGGGGCAGCTATGCTCCTCCACTGTGTAATCAGAGAAGGTCACACCCGTTACGATAAGACCGGTGCCGCCTTTGGCGCGCTCGGTGTAGTAGTCAATGCCCCGCTGATTGAAGGCACCATCCGCATCACCAAGGCCCAATGGGCCCATAGGTGCCATCAAAAAGCGATTCTTCATCTCCACATTGCCGATCTTCACTTTGTCAAATAGAATCTTATACTGTTCCTTCATCTTGTCCTCCTTGCAGCCAACCGAAGGGGCCTGTTGTTTCGTTGGAGTTTGACTCATTGTCAGTATTCTACCACAGGATCCCCGCTCTGTCGACAACGAAAAAAACGCAAAAAAGAGAGCCTTCCGGCTCTCTTTTTTATAATATTCAGTTGTTATTTGCGCTTCTTGCGGGCCACCATGATGCCAAGCACCACAACAATGGCTGCCAGCGCCACGATGCCAACGCCGATCCACAAACCTGCGTTGCTGCTCTCGGTTGCATCATCTGCGGGAGCTTCGTCCACTGCGCCGTCATCAATGACGGGAGGCTGATCAGGCACCACAGGCGTGGTGTCCTCAGGCTCGGGAGTCACAGCAGGCTCCTCTACCTCAGGCGTTGTAGTGGCCGGCTTCTCAGCGGGCATCTCGGCCGAAACGGTCTCTACTGCCTTATCCAGAGCCACCACAGCATAGGTCGAGAAGTGTGCGGTATCGAAGGTCACCTTCGTCTTGGCTGCGTTCAGTGTTGCCTCCAGGAAATCGGTCTTATCCTCGTGGCAGCGCACCACATAGATGTGCTTACCATCCTTGGCAGCCTTCTGCAGTTCGCTGCTCAGATCCACCGTGATAGAGATGGGCTTCTTCGTATCGCTCACTGTACCAACGGTCGCACCCGTATCCTCGTGCTTCAGCAACACCGTGATGTCGAAGTACTGCGCCTTCGTACCGGCAGACACGCCGCCCGCCTTGGTGATAGCCGCATCGACAAGATTCTTGTCAGCAGCATCGCAGTCAGTCGTCTTTTCAATGACCATCTCCAGCTTGCCGTCCTGCTGCAGCTTGGCAATGTCTGCCTTGGTGTAGCCGACAGCGGGCTTCACATCCGCATTACCGCCGGCGATCGCGCCGCCCACAGCCTGTGCCGCGTTATTGAGGGAACTGTTGTCGATATCCACACTCACATCGGGAGTGGTGGGCGTCACGCTGGGATAGTAGCCGCCAGGATAACCGCCAGTGCCGGTATTATCATCTTCCGCATCCTCCGTAACAATCATGAAGGGAGAGAAAGAATCAACCGTGAACTCGATACCGCGCTCGGTGAAGGTGCCATGAAGTGTTCCCTGGTTCTCCTTCAACGTGAAGTCATCGTCGAAGTGCTTAATCATGGGTGTCTTCAGCTTAGCGGTTTCCTCTTCCCACTTCTCGGGGTCAATTCCTATGAAAGAATACGGAAGGATGATGACAAAGTCTCCTTCTCTCTCCTCAAGCAGAGCATTGCTCGCTTCATCCGCTCCTACCACTTCCAGATAGAAGAAGAAGTGACCGGACTTGTTCTGAGGAGGCGCACTGGACACCAGGTTGATGCCCGCTCCTACCAGATCAGGATGGATTGCCGTCGGCACATCTACCGCACCGTCAACATCGCCGTTCGCCTTCACTTCTTCCTCCCACTCACAATAGTAGGAAGAGGTATCAAGCTGAATATATTCGTAGAGAGGGGCTTTATCTTCGAAATTCCATCTAATCAACCAATAACGAGTTGCCTCGTCAGCGCTGTAATAGTATTCGATCTCACCGTCCTCTCCGTAGGTTTGCTTCAGCAGCGCTTCAATGGAGGCACTCCCTGTTATACCGTCATAGACAGGGTTTGCGTTTCCTTTTATTGCATTCCCCCAAAAGAATTCGGATTTCCATGCGTTGAGGCTATTGTATGTAGGATCATTCGTACCATCTCTGCCTACCATCGCGTTGAACGAGACCGCTCCATCAGGCGCTACAAGATAGAACTTCGCACTTAAAATAGGATCTGTATCTACAATCGTGTTATTGTCGTAAGTGGTGAACAGCACACCTGTTTCTTCGTCATATTCATGCGCCACCACACCCTTCACACCGTCAAGAGAATCAAACGAAAGGCGGTCTGCAACAACAGGGAACGCCTGATAGGTGTTAGTGACAGTTTCGCCGCCAACCGTCTCTTTGAACGTAGGATATGCCATCCAGGGGGCCGGATTGCTCGTATTCGGCATGGAGATGGTCACTTGCTCTACTTTTTCAGAAAGATCCGTCGCGTCATCGGGATTTGCATCCTTCCATGTCAGGACGAACGTCAAGTCTTCATATGCACCGCGCCAATGGTAACGAAGTACAACTTCTCTGCCACTGTTGCTAAAGCCTCCGCTTTCCGTATAATAAGAACACTTAACTTCCTTTGCAACATAACCCTCAGGTGCCGCAACCTTCAGCAGACTATAATGAAGCACATTACTGTCATCCAGCACAACATCCTCGTCATTCTCTGCCTTTGCTGCTGCATAAATTGCTTCCGGAACAGTTTTCGTCGTATCTGTGCCGATATAAGTATAGGTCAGCACACCGTCCTGTCCTTCCTTATAGCTAAAGGAATCACCGTCGTATTCGTCGAAAGCCAACACCGTGTCGAGCTTCTTATGCGGGATAAGGCTGATACGACTTGCATCCACAGCAGGAGCCGTTTCCTTAACAACCGTGATGACTTCCTCAATACCACTATCTTCAGAAATTACCACCTCTGCGGCAAATCCATCAATCTTGTCAGGGAAACCCGGCACGTTATAGCGCCAACACCAAGCACGGGCATCTTTTGCAGTCTGGGGAATGATGGTAATTACACCGCCACCAGAAGAAGAACTCCACGCATATTGGACAGAATTATTGCGTGCAGGGGGGAACGCGCTGTAGTCATAGAACGGATTGCTGTTCTCGGCACTGAGTTTGTTTTGCAAATTCGTATACGCATTGGAAAGGTTGCCTTCTCCATCATCGGCAAACGCGATCATCGGTTTTCCGGGGAATCCCTCAGGTCCGTTGATTGCCTCGATGGTATAGGGAATCCAGAAAGCGTCGTCTCCTCGGTTCAGCAACGGCAGCCAATCATCAGGATCTGCACTCTTCACCGTCAGGACAAGTTTGTCATTCTCCAGTACTCCAGGAGCGGGGAAGTCGATGACCTCATCAACTCCGGGGAACACCTCTACCGTGATTTTCGAATTGCCGCTGGTGGTGAAATACTCAATCCACCGGCTGCCATTGCCGCCTTGGTCACCGCCCCCACCGTTACTGGGTTCACGATTAAAGTCAAAAACTAGAGTAAAAGAACTACTGTTAGAGTTACCACTTTGATCTTCCCAAGAGCGAGTGACAATATAGGCAACGGAACCATTCTCAGGTTTATCTACAGTTAGCGCATAGACTTTGCAAACTATATCAAAGCCTTCCGGTGCGTTGAAAGTCCACGTGCCACTCTGCTCTGAAAGGGTTTTTGTGCTCACATTAAGCCCTTCCCATTGGCTTGCAGCTAAAAAGATGGTCTTGCTCGTCTGTCCTGCACAAGAGACAACCACTTTTCCATCCTCGTAGATGATGTTGTTGCCAGCAACGAGTTGATTATTTTCAAAATCACACGCACTGAAGAAAAACACACCGTTTACACCACAGGCTTGGCTTCCAGTGAAGTCCTTTGTGAAATCAAATACGAGGGTGAAATATTCATACACTTCGGTCCCATCACTTCTGGTACGGGCAACGGTGTACTCGGTTGTACTCGCGGGAACAGCCATCCGATATACGTTACAATTGAAGGCGTCTCGTTCGTTATACCAAGTACCAATCGGGGTCCCCTGCAGTTCGTCCCCAATTTTCAACCCCTCATGCGTGCCCACAGCTAAATAGACATACTCCGGTGCATTAGTGGCGCACGGAATGGTTGTTTTTCCCTGCTCTTGCATGACGTTTTCAACACAACTTAGGGTTGTGTCTTTTAAGTTAGTAAACAAAAACACGCCCGCTTGTCCGCTATTATTGGTGCTAGTAAGCACGGGGACCTCCGCCCAGACATTCATGGGCAACAGGCTCAGCGTCATAATGAGCGCCAAGACTAATGCTGTGATCTTCTTCATAATCGTTCCTCCGAATTTTTCTTTTTCTTCGGTAAACCCCGGGGCGACAAATAAAATCATATTTTCCAGCGGAAAATATGAAAACCCCATGGGGTTTTGCGATGTCTTGACACTACTATACGCTTCTACTCTCCATATTTCAAGGACAAAACCGACAAAATTATCGATTTTTAGGAAACCTCTTCCCAATCCAAACAAAAAAATCCCGTCCTTTCGGACGGGATTTCTTTACGCATTAATAATAACGCTTGTTGCGGTTCTTGCGGGCAGCCTCGGACTTCTTGCGACGCTTGACGCTGGGGCTCTCATAGCACTCGCGACGACGCACTTCAGCCACGATACCGGCCTTGGCGCAGCTTCTCTTGAAACGCTTCAGGGCGCTATCCAGGCTCTCGCCTTCCTTGACATGAACTTCGGACATCTATTCTTTCCCTCCCTCCGATGTACCCGGCTATTTCCAGGGCACTCTTTAAGAGCCATCTAAATTATGACTTAACAAATGGTATTATACTGATGTCACAGTGTATTGTCAAGACTTTTTTATTTTAATTCTGCGTTTTTTCGATTACTTTGCAGGCTTGACGATCAGGTTGACCAGTTTGTTCTTCACCAGAATGGTCTTGACCACGGCCATACCCTCCGTAGCCTTCTTCACCTTCTCGATCTCCATGGCAGCGGCGACCACGGTGGCCTCGTCGCTGTTGGTGGGCACGACGACGGTGCCGCGGAGCTTACCGTTGATCTGCACGGCCATCTCCACCTGAGCGTCGATGGTCTTGCTCTCGTCATACTGGGGCCAGGGCATCTGCATGGCCATCTTGCCGTACTTGGCGGCGAAGCCCAGATTCTCCCACATCTCCTCAGCGATATGAGGCACGAAGGGGCTCAGCAGCTGGATGAGGATCTCCATATCACCGCGGCTGACACCCTTGGAGTAGAACTCGTTGACCAGCGTCATGAGGGCGGCGATGGCGGTATTCATCTTCAGCTCGTCGATATCGGAGGTGACCTTCTTGATGGTCTTGTGGATGGAAGCCATGTTGGCAGCGGAGATGCCCTCCTCATCGGTGACCATATCCTGCAGGTTGAAGCAGCGATCCAGGAAGCGCTTGGAACCCTTCACGGCCTCGTCAGACCAACCGGCAGTCTTCTCAAAGTCACCGATGAACATGATATACAGGCGCATGGTGTCGGCACCGTAGGCCTTGATGACATCGTCGGGATTGACCACGTTGCCCAGCGACTTGGACATCTTGACGGCGGGACGGGTAGCCATGGAGCCAAACTTCTCGATGAGAGCCTGCTTCTCCTCCTCGGTCTCCACAATGCCGATATAGTGGGGGTTCTTACCCAGGATCATGCCGTGGCTGGTGCGCTTGGCATAGGGCTCCTTGGTGTGGACAACACCGAT
>JAFYVA010000024.1 GCA_017549325.1 Oscillospiraceae bacterium | reverse complement strand
GGGCCGTCCCAGTTCATAAACTTATGCAGACCGCCCATGGCCCGCACCACATCGTCACCGGGACGCAGATGCAGATGGTAGGTATTGCTCAGTTCGATCTGGCAGCCAAGCTGTTCTTTCAGATCAAAGGCATCCACGCCGCCTTTGATAGCGGCCTGTGTACCAACATTCATAAATACAGGGGTCTGTACCTCGCCGCCATGGGCGCATTTGAAAACGCCGCGGCGCGCTCTTCCCTCCTGCTTGATTACTTTAAACATATCACTACCTCACTTATACGATCAGCATGGCATCGCCGAAGGAGAAGAAGCGGTACTGTTCTTCAACGGCTTCCTTGTAAGCTGCAAGCACACGCTCACGGCCGGCCAATGCCGAAACCAGCATCAGCAATGTAGACTCCGGCAGATGGAAATTGGTGATAAGGCCATCCAGCACCTTAAACCGGTATCCGGGATAGATGAAGATCTTCGTCCATCCGGCAGAGGGCTCCATATGGCCGTCCTCCCCTGCCCACGATTCGATGGTACGGCAGGAAGTGGTACCTACGCAAATCACGCGGCCGCCGTTTGCCTTGGTACGGTTAATGAGCTCAGCGGTCTCTGGCGGGATAACGCAGTATTCGCTGTGCATATCGTGATCGAGAATGTTCTCCTCTTTCACGGGACGGAAGGTGCCCAAGCCCACATGGAGCGTCACATATCCGAGATTGACGCCCATCTCCTGCACCTTCTCCAGCAGTTCAGGCGTGAAGTGAAGACCGGCCGTGGGAGCCGCTGCACTGCCGACCACACGGGAGTACACCGTCTGATAGCGCTCTCGGTCCTGCAATTCCGCCTTGATATAAGGAGGCAGCGGCATCTTGCCCAGCGCATCCAGCACCTCGAGGAAAATGCCCTCATATTCAAATTTTACAAGGCGGTTTCCGTCAGGCAGCTCATCCACGATCTCACCTTTGAGCTTACCGTCGCCGAAAGATACGCGGGCACCGCGGCGCAGACGCTTACCGGGGCGCACAAGGCACTCCCACACATTATCGCCGCGGTCAATCAGCAACAGCACCTCGCAGGCACCGCCACCGGGCAAACGCTGGCCCAACAGTCGGGCGGGCAATACGCGGGAGTCATTGAGAATGAGGCAGTCACCGGGACGCAGATAGTCCGTCAGATCATAAAAATGGCGGTGCGCCAACGCCCCTTCTTCCTTCGGCAGCACCAAAAGACGAGAAGAATCGCGCTTCAAAATGGGCGTCTGTGCGATCAGTTCCGGCGGCAAATCAAAATAAAAATCCTGTGTCTTCATATCGATACTCATTTCTGTAAAATTCACTGTATTTCCGCCTCGTATCATAGCATATTTATCGTCTGTATTCAACTGTTTTCTCCGCCTTGCCAAATTGCACAAAAAGGATTTCACCGAATTATTCGGTTTTTGCATTGACGCTATGAAATGGGCATTGTATAATACAAATCAGAGTGAAATTACAGAAAACACCTACACAAAAATAGGAGGAATTGTATATGATCAACAGCATTGATGGTATTCTGCAGGCCGCCAAGGGCGGTACTACCGGCGTGATCGCCGTGGCCGCTGCCCATGACCAGCCCGTAATCGAGGCCGTTGTGGCCGCTCGCAAGGAAGGCATTGCCATTCCTCTGCTGGTGGGCCATGTGGATGAGATCGAGGCCATGATCCGCGACGAGGGTGAGAATCCCGCCGATTACGAGATCATTGCCGGTGATACTGATGCCGATTGCGCTGCCAAGGCCGTGGCGCTTTGCGCCGAGGGCAAGGCCAATTTCCTGATGAAGGGCATCCTCGGTACTGCCGATCTGATGCGCGCTGTGTTCAATAAGGAAGGCGGTCTTCGCACCAATCATCTTACCACTCACTGCATGTTCTATGAGTGTGACGCCTATGAGAAGATGCTGGTGCTAACCGACGGCGGTGTGAATACCTTCCCCGATTTTGACAAGAAGGTTGAGATTCTCGAAAATGCCGCCATGGTGCTGCAGGCTCTGGGTTACGAGACCATCAACGCTGCCTGCATCTGCGGTGCCGAGCAGGTCAATCCCAAGATCCAGTCCACTGTGGATGCCGATGCCCTCAGCAAGATGGATCGTTGGCAGAAGTACAACATGAATGTCTACGGCCCCGCTGCCCTCGATCTGGCCGTCAGCAAGGAGGCCTGCCATCACAAGCACTTCACCGCCCCCGGTGCCGGCGAAGCCGATATCCTGATGGTTCCCAACTACGAGGTTGGCAACGGCATCGGCAAGGCACTGACCATGTTCGCCAACGCCCGCAACGCCGGCATCATCCTTGGCGCCAAGGTTCCCATCGTTCTGGTTTCCCGTGCCGACAGCGCCGACTCCAAGCTGGCCTCCATTGCATTGGGCAGCGTCCTCTCCGCCCGCATGGATTTGAGCTGAGTTGTTTTATTTGCATAAAAAACTTTTCCGTAGCGTTCTTTCTTTGATAAAGGATTGACAAACTTTTCTTTTGGCAGTATAGTATTTTTTGTAGAATCGATGTATCGCATGGTACATCACCTGAATTTATAATTTTGTGAGCATGAGGAGCAAGTATTATGGTTAATCAGGAATATTACAATCTGGGCACGGCCCCTTCCGTCATTCGCGCACTGTTCGCCTACGGCCTGGAGCAGGCTGCCAAGGTCGGTGCAGATAAGGTCTATGACTACTCCATCGGTAACCCCAGCATTCCCGCTCCCAAGAAGGTCAACGAGTCCATCGTGAAGATCGTCAACGAGGTTGATTCTATCGCTCTGCACGGCTATTCCATGGCCGCCGGTTTCGAGCCTGCCCGCAAGGCTGTGGCCGACGACCTCTCTGCCCGTTTCGGTCTGGATGTCAAGTCCTCCGAGCTGTTCTTCACCTGCGGTGCTGCCCCCGCTCTGATCTCCATCATCAAGGCACTGACCGTGAACTCCGACAGCGAGATCATGGCCATCGCCCCCTTCTTCCCCGAGTACCGTCCCTTTATCACCGCCAACGGCGCTAAGTTCGTGGTAGTTCCCCCCGATACCGAGGCTTTCCAGATCAAGCTGGACGCTGTTGAGGCCCTGATCACCAAGAACACTCAGGCCATCATTGTCAACTCCCCCAACAACCCCTCCGGTGTTGTGTACACCGAAGAGACGCTGAAGGGCCTTGCCGCTCTGCTGGAGCGCAAGGGTGCTGAGTATGGCCATCCCATCTACATCATCGCTGACGAGCCCTACCGTGAGCTGGTCTACGGCGGCGTGAAGGTTCCCTTCATCCCCTGCATCTATAAGAACACCATCGTCTGCTATTCCTACTCCAAGTCCCTGTCTCTGCCCGGTGAGCGTATCGGCTATGTTTACGTTCCCGGCTTCGCCGAGGACAGTGCAGCAGTCTATGCCGCTATTGCCGGCGCAGCCCGTATCATGGGTCATGTCTGCCCCCCCACTCTGATGCAGAAGGTCATCGAGCTCTGCGCATCCGAGGCTCCCGATCTGGTGGCATACGACGAGAACCGCGAGCTGCTGTACAACAACCTCATCGAGATGGGCTATGAGTGCGCCAAGCCCGACGGTGCCTTCTATCTGTTTGTCAAGGCTCCCAACGGCGACGCCAACACCTTCTCTGAGAAGGCCAAGCTGGAGCACAATCTGCTGGTTGTCCCCGCTGACGGCTTTGGCTGCCCCGGTTTCTTCCGCTGCAGCTACTGCGTGTCCAACGACATGATCCGTCGCTCCCTGCCCGCCTTCAAGGCAATGATCGAGTCCTACAAGTAAGCTATCGTTTTACAGGCCGCACGGATATCCGTGCGGCCTGTTTTTTTGTTTTGAAATTGTTGCATTTGCCTCTTGTCAATAGAAAACGAATCCGATATAATGAGCAAGATTATTTAATTTTAAGTGAGGTGTTCGTTATGGGCAAAGTGTTCATTCCCGAAGGTTACAAAACTCCCCTGTCTGTTTATGAGATGCAGCGGGCTATTGAGTTCATCAAGAGCAATTTTCAGGTGAATCTGGGTCAGGCACTGAATCTGCGCCGTGTCTCTGCTCCCCTGTTTGTAGATGAGAACTCCGGTCTGAATGATAACCTCAACGGCTTTGAGCGTCCCGTAGCGTTTGATATTCCCGATGTGGGCAGCAACGCACAGGTCGTGCATTCTCTGGCTAAGTGGAAGCGTCTGGCCCTCAAGCGCTACGAATTCAACGTGGGCAAGGGCCTGTTTACCGATATGAACGCCATCCGCCGCGACGAGGAAGTGGATAACCTCCACTCTATCTATGTGGACCAGTGGGACTGGGAGAAGGTCATTGACCGCGAGGATCGCAACGAGGCCTATCTGCGTCAGACTGTCCGCGCCATTGTCGGTGCGATCGTGGAGACCAACGAGGCTCTGCAGATTGCATTCCCCAGCCTCCGTACCAAGCTCGAGCGCAATGTGTACTTCGTCACCACGCAGGAGCTGGAGGATCGCTGGCCCGATTATACCCCCAAGCAGCGCGAGGATGCGATTTGCCGCGAACACCACACCGTGTTCCTGATGCAGATCGGCGACAACCTGAAGGGCTCCGGCAAGCCCCATGACGGTCGCGCTCCCGACTACGACGATTGGTCTTTGAACGGTGATATTCTGCTGTACAACGAGCTGCTCGACCGCAGCTTCGAGATCTCCTCCATGGGCATCCGCGTGGACGAGGCCGCCATGGAGTATCAGCTGAACAAGCGCGGCTGCAACGATCGCCGTGAGCTCCCCTTCCATAAGATGCTGCTTAACGGCGAACTGCCTCTGGCTATCGGCGGCGGTATCGGCCAGTCCCGTCTTTGCATGATTATGATCGGCACCTGCCACATCGGCGAGGTGCAGGCAAGCCTGTGGGATGCTGAAACCGAGCGCATCTGCGCCGAGAACGGCATCATGCTCCTGTAAAGTAAAATTGCATAACACGCTTTATCAGCAAAGTGATTGCCCATCCGAACAACTAAATTGTTCGAGTGGGCATTGCTGCTTTTACCCTTCTTTTAATCCCCAAGAAAGCGAGAATCTCTATGAAAACTTATCGTGCCGGTATTGATGTCGGATCCACAACCGTAAAATTGGTGCTGCTTGATGAGCACGATCAAATCGTTTTCGGTGAATACAGCCGTCATCACGCGCATACGCAAAACACGCTCAAGCAGCTTCTGAAGCACGCGCGCGCCAGTGTCGGTGCCTGTTCCCTTCGCGCCGGAATCACCGGCTCCGGCTCCATCAATCTGGGAAAGGCCATGGACATTCATTTTGTGCAGGAAGTTGTGGCCGTTGCCACCGCTCTGCAGCACAGCGCTCCTCAAACGGATGTCGCCATCGAACTGGGCGGTGAAGATGCCAAGATCATTTATTTTAAAGGCGGCCTGGAAGAGCGCATGAATGGCGTGTGTGCCGGCGGTACCGGCTCCTTTATCGACCAAATGGCGGCACTTTTGCAGACAGATGCCGCAGGACTCAACGAGGCCGCAAAATCGTATCAGCAAATCTATCCGATTGCCGCCCGCTGCGGTGTCTTTGCCAAAACCGATATCCAGCCTCTCATCAATGAAGGTGCAACAAAAGCCGATCTTGCCGCCTCAATTTTTCAGGCTGTGGTCAATCAGACGATTTCCGGTCTTGCCTGCGGCAAACCGATTCGCGGCTGTGTGGCCTTTTTGGGCGGCCCTCTTCACTTCCTTCCGGAGCTGAAGCAGGCATTTATCCGTACACTGAAGCTCACGCCGCAGACCACTGTTGATCCCGAAAATTCCCATCTCTTCGCCGCCATGGGCGCTGCTCTGGAATCGGAGAATCACGATGCCGTCGATATCGACAGCCTGATCGACATGCTGGATAAGGGCGTCGAGATGCCTTTCGAGCTCAATCGCATGGAGCCTCTGTTCGAAAACGAGTCGGAATATGCCTCGTTCCTCGCCCGACATACAAAGGCATCCGTTACAAAGGGTGACCTCGCCGCTTATACGGGCGGCTGCTATCTCGGAATTGACGCCGGCTCCACAACGACTAAGCTGGCCTTGATCGGTGAAAAGGGCGAGCTGCTGTGGTCCTTCTACGCCAATAATCAGGGAAATCCCATCCAGACCGCCATTGATGCCATTGGGCAACTGAAAGAAAAGCTTCCCGCCAACGTCTCAATTCTCCGCTCCTGCTCTACCGGTTACGGTGAGGCGCTGCTGAAAACGGCTTTCTGCCTTGACGAAGGCGAAGTCGAGACCATTGCACACTGTACTGCTGCGGCCTTCTTTGACCCAATGGTAGACTGCGTGCTGGATATTGGCGGCCAGGATATGAAATGCATCAAGCTGCGCGGCGGTTTTGTGGACACCATTTTGCTGAATGAGGCCTGCTCCTCCGGCTGCGGCAGTTTTATCGAAAACTTTGCCAATTCCCTCAGCTACACCGCTGCAGAGTTCGCCCGCGAGGCACTGTTTGCACCCAATCCTATCGATTTGGGTACGCGCTGCACGGTCTTTATGAACTCCAATGTAAAGCAGGCACAGAAAGAGGGCGCTTCTGTGTCGGATATCTCGGCAGGTCTCGCCTATTCCGTTATCAAAAATGCCCTTTACAAGGTCATCAAGCTGGCCGACGCTTCTGAGCTGGGACAGCATATCGTGGTGCAGGGCGGTACCTTCTATAACCACGCTGTCCTCCGCGCCTTTGAAAAAATTGCCGGTGCAGAGGCCGTATGCCCCGACATTTCCGGCATCATGGGTGCCTTTGGCGCCGCTCTGATCGCCAAGGAGCGCTACCACGGACAGGACTCCTCGATGCTGCCGCTGGACGACATTCTGCATCTTACCTTCTCCACTGTCACACGGCGCTGCGGCGGCTGCACCAACAACTGTATGTTGACCGTCAACCGCTTCCCCGATGGCAGACAGCACATCACCGGTAACCGCTGTGAGCGCGGTGCAGGCGGAACGGGACAGGCATCCGCCCCTAATCTGGTAGCCTATAAGCAACAGCGGCTGTTTGACTACCCGGAGCCCGAGACGGCTTCCCGCGGTGTGCTGGGAATCCCCCGCGTACTGAACATTTACGAAAACTATCCTTTCTGGGCAACATTCTTCCATAAGCTGGGTTTCAATCTCCTGCTCTCTCCCCTTTCCAACCGTCGCATTTATGAATTGGGTATGGAGTCCATTCCCTCCGAGTCGGAATGTTATCCCGCTAAGCTTGCTCACGGTCATGTGCAGTGGTTGATCGATCATGGCGCAACAACCATCTTCCATCCCTGTATCTTCTTCGAGCGTCAGGAAACCGCATCTGCACAAAACCACTACAACTGTCCCATTGTAGTTTCTTACCCTGAGAACCTGAAGAACAATGTGGAGGCTGTGGCTGACGGTGATGTGCGCTATATCCGACCCTTTATTGCGTTTACCGATATCCATGCAGTCACACAGCGTCTGGTCGAGGTGTGCGATAAGGAATGGCACATTCCCGCCGCCGAAGTGCGTGATGCCGTGACAGCGGCGTGGACAGAACAACTGCGCGCCAAGGCCGATATCCGTGCAGAGGGCGAAAAAGCTCTGGACTGGATGCGTACAGAGCAAGCTCACGGCATCGTATTGGCAGGCCGCCCCTATCATATCGACCCGGAGATCAATCACGGCATTCCCGAGATGATTACCTCTTACGGTCTTGCGGTCCTGACGGAGGACAGTCTGCCTGTCGATTTCGAACCGGAGCGGCCGCTTCGTGCCAACGATCAGTGGGTCTACCACTCCCGGCTCTATACGGCGGCAGAATTTGTCCGTAACCGTAATGATCTGGAATTGATCCAACTCAATTCCTTTGGCTGCGGTCTGGATGCTGTTACCACCGATCAGGTCTGCGAAATTTTGGAGGGCAGCAACAAACTCTATACGGTGCTGAAAATCGACGAGGTCAACAATCTTGGCGCTGCTCGTATTCGTCTGCGCAGTCTGCTGGCGGCTATGAAGCAGCGGCAGGAAAACGGCATTGAAGCAAAGCCGGCTCCCGCTGCCTATCACCGCAAAGAGTTTACCGCAGAGATGTTTGCCTCCGGCTATACCATCCTCGCCCCGCAGATGAGCCCCATCCATTTCGATATCCTTGAGCCGATATTCACCAAACACGGATATCGCATCGCAGTATTGGACAACGATAACCGCAACGCCATTGAGATGGGTCTGAAATTCGTCAACAACGATGCCTGCTTCCCCTCCATCACCGTGGTGGGTCAGATCATGGATGCGGTGCTCTCCGGCAAATACGATACCGATCATCTGGCGGTGATCATGACACAAACCGGCGGTTGCTGCCGTGCCAGTAACTATGTTGGCTTCATTCGCCGTGCACTGGATAAGGCTGGCTACAGTCACATTCCCGTGATCTCCCTCAATGCAAACGGAATGGAGAAAAACGAGGGCTTCAAGCTCAGCCCCAAGCTCATTATGGACGCTGCCAAAGCGGTGGTCTATGGCGATCTGTTTATGCGCTGTCTCTACCGCGTGCGGCCCTACGAGCTGGAGAAGGGTGCTGCCAACGCACTCCATGCCCACTGGCAGAAGATCGCCGTGGATTCTCTGATTAACCCGAAGAGCCGCTGGACATATCGCAAGGTGTGCCGTGGTATTGTCGAGGCCTTTGACCGTTTCCCCATCGACGAGGCACTCCGTAAACCCCGTGTCGGTGTGGTGGGCGAAATTCTGGTGAAGTATATGCCGCTTGCCAACAACCATCTGGTGGATCTTTTAGAGCGCGAGGGAGCCGAGGCCATTGTACCCGATCTTCTGGACTTTATGAACTATTCGGTCTACAATCTCGACTATAAGCATCGCTATCTCGGCGAAAGCTGGAAGTCCTCCCTTATTGCTAAAATCGGTGTGGAGGCGATCCGCCTAATTCGCCGTCCTGCCTTGAAAGCGTTGGAAAAGAGCCGTCGTTTTGAGCCGCCTATGCGGATCGAGGAGGTTGCCGAGCTGGCAAAACCCTTCCTCTCCATCGGCAACCAGTACGGTGAGGGCTGGTTCTTGACCGGTGAAATGGTGGAGCTGATCCTGACAGGGGCTCCTAACATCGTGTGCATCCAGCCTTTCGCCTGCCTGCCCAATCACGTGGTGGGCAAAGGCGTCATCAAGGCACTGCGGAAAGCATATCCGCAGTCGAATGTGGTCGCGGTCGACTATGATCCCGGCGCATCGGAGGTCAATCAGCTCAACCGCATCAAACTGATGCTCTCGACGGCAAAGAAGCGCTTGGAGGAGTAAGGCAATCAAAAAACACACCTGAGAAGATTTCTCAGGTGTGTTTTCCTTTGTCTTTTTATTTACTGCAATGTATCCTCGATAGCTTGCAGGGAATCCATCATCTCATCGAATCCGGCATAGTCGGCGTCGATCACGGCCTGTTCAGCCTGACGCAGTTTACCAAGAGCGTCCTCATGCATGGCGGCCATCTGACGGCGCTGCTCCTGACACCAGGTACGCTGCTGTGCCACACACTTACGCAGCTGAGACATGGCCTCGGCGCGGAATTACTCACTACGGCGGTGGGCATTGATCTCAATCTCTGCAATGTGCTTCTTGAGATAGGCATACTCATCAGCGTTGGCCTTCAGTTCGTCGCGCTCCTGCTGCAGGACCTCCATGCGCTCGTTCAGACCGGCGATCTGATTGCGAAGCTCTTCCACCAGAGAGTTCTCTGCCTGCTGCTCCTTTACCTGTGCATGCAGTGTACGAAGGGCGCTCTCCATCTCCTCGTTGCCGGACTTCAGCGCAGCATTCTCCTGCTCCAGCTGTTCAATTTTTTCGCGGGACTCCTTAGAGAACTGCTCAATGAATTTAATGACATCCTCGCGGTCAAAGCCGCCAAACATACAGGTCTTAAAATTCGTGGTCATCACAATATCCTCCCACTGCACACAAATATCTATCTTAACTTACGATACCATAAAAGACAAAGAATGACAAGCGAAAAAAAAGAAGAAATATTTTGAAATTTCCTCTTGCATTTTCAATAAAGGTGTGCTATTATATGCAAGTCGCTTGAAGACATGCGCCGTTAGCTCAGCTGGATAGAGCGTCTGGCTACGGACCAGAAGGTCAGGAGTTCGAATCTCTTACGGCGTGCCAAAAGCCTCGATACCGCAAGGTATCGGGGCTTTTGTTTTTTACCATACGCCCCCTTATTTTTTGTCTGCAACCTTGACAATTTTGCAGGCAAGTTTTATAATAACCGTAATACTTTTATTAGTATAGCGCTCTCAAAAAGGGGTGAGAACATGATCTATCTGGATAACGCGGCCACGACACTGATAAAGCCCGATTGTGTGGCAGAAGCTGTCATCAATGCGCTAAGCAGCATGGGCAACAGCGGTCGTGGTGTACACGGTAATTCTTTGTCTGCATCCCGTGTGATTTATGATACCCGTGCAGCGTTGGCGGCACTGTTTAACGCGCCCTCCCCTGCCCGCGTGGCGTTCACCTCCAACTCTACCGAAGCGCTGAACACTGCCATTTTTGGCCTGTTTCAAGCTGGCGACCATGTGATTTCCACTGATTGGGAGCATAACTCCGTTCTCCGTCCCCTATATGCCGTGCAGCAACAGGGCGTCGAGGTCGATTTCGTACCTGCCGATACGCAGGGCCGCATAAACTACGACGATTTCGACAAGCTCTTGCGCAGCAATACCCGCGCCATTGTCTGTACCCACGCATCCAACCTCACGGGTGATGTGCTGGATATCGCCCGTATTGGCCGCTTCGCCCACGAACACGGTCTGCTGTTTATCGTAGATGCCTCTCAGACAGCCGGCGCGCTCCCCATCGACATGGCAGCAATGCACATTGATATCCTCTGCTTTACGGGACATAAGTCCCTGATGGGGCCTCAGGGCACGGGTGGTCTTTGTCTGGCCGAAGGGTTGGAGCTGCGTCCTTTGAAAACGGGCGGCACCGGCGTTCAGACCTATCTTCCCCATCAGCCGGCGGAAATGCCCGCGCACCTGGAGGCCGGCACATTGAACGGACACGGTATTGCCGGACTCGGCGCCGCACTGGAGTTTATCAACGCCGTCGGAATTTCCGCCATCCACGAGCATGAGATGATGCTGATGCATCGATTCTACGAAGGGGTAAAGGATCTGGACGGCGTGACGGTATACGGCGATTTTACCTGTGACCGCGCACCGATTGTGACGCTGAATATCGGCGATATGCCCTCCGGCGAGCTGGCCGATATTTTAAGCGGTGAATTTTCCATTGCCACTCGCGCCGGAGCGCACTGCGCACCGCGCCTTCATCAGGCCCTTGGCACCGTGGAACAGGGTGCGGTCCGCTTCAGCTTTGGCTACTTCAATACCGTGGAAGATGTGGATGCGGCCATTGCAGCACTCAGGAGTGTGGCGCTATGAGAGAGAAACAACTGCGTACGGTGGTGACGTTCCATACCACCGCCGAGGCTATGGCACTGGAGCAGCTGTGCAAAAAAAAGGGTATCGATGGTCGGCTGATCTCTGCGCCGCGGCAACTGAGCGCCGATTGCGGCATTGCATGGTGTGCACCGATCGAATCAACCGATACGCTCCGTGCCGTCATCGAAGAAAACAATCTGGAAATTGACGGCATCCATGAACTGATGCTGTATGTGTGAGGAGGTGTTCTTGTGCTGGCATTGATCCGAGGCGCCGGTGATCTGGCAAGTGGTATTGCTTTACGCCTCTTTCGCAGCGGTATTTCCGTAATCTTGACCGATCTTCCTCACCCCACCGCTATTCGCCGCACGGTAGCCTTCTCTGAGGCCATTGTGCACGGCAAGACGGAAGTAGAAGGTGTGGTAGCCCACCGCGTCGCAACGGCGGCAGAGGCGCTGGAAACGCTGAAAAAAGGCATCATTCCCGTACTGGCAGATGCCGAGTGCCGCTGTCGCACCGAATTGAAGCCGGATGTGCTGGTAGATGCCATCCTTGCCAAACGCAATTTGGGTACAAGCATTTCGGATGCCCCCATTGTTGTCGGTGTCGGGCCGGGATTTACAGCAGGTATCGACTGCCACGCAGTGGTGGAAACCATGCGCGGCCACACTTTAGGGCGCGTGATCCATACGGGCAGCGCTCTTCCCAACACCAATGTCCCCGGTTTGATCGGCGGCTTTGCCGGTGAACGGGTTCTCCGCGCCCCCGCTGACGGAATCTTTCGCGCCGCTGCGGCTATTGGCGATGCAGTGTCTGAGGGAGATACGGTTGGCTTTGTCGCCGGAGTGCCTATGAAATGTACCATCTCCGGTGTGCTGCGCGGTTTGATCGCCGACGGTACAACGGTACATACGGGTATGAAGTCCGGCGATGTGGATCCCCGCGGCGAGATAAGCTACTGCAAAACCGCCTCCGATAAGGCGCTGGCCATCGGCGGCGGCGTACTGGAAGCCATTTTGCATCTTAGCAATGCTTTGGGAGGTGTGCGCCATGGAAAATGAGGTGAAGCTGACAAAACTGGCCTCCTGCGCCGGATGCGGCGCAAAGGTAGGTGCCGGTGTATTGGCACAGCTTTTGGAGGGAATCCGCGTCCGCAGCGACCCCAATTTGCTGGTGGGCTTTGATAAAAGCGACGATGCCAGCGTGTACCGCATCAGCGACGAGTTGGCACTGGTGCAGACGGTGGACTTCTTCCCCCCTATTGCCGACGATCCCTACACCTTCGGCGCTATTGCCGCCACCAATGCCCTGTCCGATGTCTACGCCATGGGCGGCGAGCCGAAGCTGGCGCTGAATATTATGGCCGTGCCTGCCGATATGCCGAAAGAAGCGGTACACGAGATGCTTCGCGGCGGCTACGACAAGGTTTACGAAGCAGGTGCGCTGATTACCGGCGGCCACAGCATTCTCGATCCCGAACCGAAATACGGCATGGCTGTCACCGGATTTGTCCATCCCGACAGGATGCTCACCAACAGCGGCGCACAGCCCGGTGACGTACTGCTGCTGACCAAGCCTCTGGGGATTGGCGTTGTCACCACGGCCGCAAAGGCCGATCTTGTCTCGAAGGAAACGCTGGACTACGCCTTCAGCCTTATGACCACACTGAACAAGTCAGCAAGAGATGCCATGGTGAAATATCGTGTCCACGCCTGCACCGATGTGACGGGCTTCGGCCTTTTAGGTCACGGCACGGAGATGGCACAGGGCAGTGATGTGGAGCTACATCTCCATGTGGACGATTTCCGCTTTCTTGACGAAGCAGCAGAGCTGGCCCGCAGCGGTATTCTGCCGGAGGGTATGTACCGCAACCGCACCTTCGCCGAAGACCATGTGGACATCGGCGATATCCCACTCCACTTGCAGGATCTGCTTTTCGATCCCCAGACGGCGGGCGGCCTGCTGATTGCCGTTCACCCCGATGATGCTGAGGCGCTGTTCACAGAGCTGCAAACCTGTGTCCCTGCGGCGCAGAAAATCGGTGAAGTCTCTGTCTACACAGGTGGGAAGTATATTTATTTGCATTAAATTAGAAAAGGAGATATACGACTATGAGCAAGAAAATCAACATTTGGGTGCTCATCGCCGGTGCTGTGGTAGGTATCGCCGCAGTGCTGCTGACGGCTCTGGGTAACCCCGCCAACATGGGCTTCTGCATCGCCTGCTTCCTTCGCGACATTGCCGGTGCCACAAAGCTCCATAGCGCCGCAGTGGTGCAGTACATCCGTCCTGAGATCATCGGCCTTGTGCTGGGCTCTACCATCATTGCACTGGCTACCGGCGAATTTAAGCCTCGTGCCGGCTCCTCCCCCGCTGTCCGCTTCATCCTCGGTGCCATTGTGATGATCGGCGCACTGGTGTTCCTTGGCTGCCCCCTCCGTATGGTCATCCGTATGGGCGGCGGCGATTTGAACGCTTTTGTCGGTCTGGTAGGTTTTGCCATCGGTATTCTCATCGGTATCTTCTTCCTCAAGCGCGGTTTCTCCCTCAAGCGCAGCTATACCGTCACCAAGACTGAGGGCTTTGCCCTGCCCTTCGTGATGGTGGCACTTCTGGCCCTGGTGCTGATCGTGCCCTCCATCTTTGTCTTCTCCGAGTCCGGTCCCGGCTCCAAGCACGCACCTGTGCTGGCAGCCCTTTTGATCGCCCTCGTGGTGGGCGCACTGGCCCAGAAGTCCCGCCTGTGCATGGTGGGCGGTATGCGCGACGCCATCATGTTCCGCGACTTTAATCTCCTGTCCGGCTTTGCCGCCATCTTCGTGGTGGTACTGTTGGGCAACATCATCCTGGGCAAGTTCGCCGGCTTCTCCGCTTACCTGCAGCCTATTGCACACGCCAGCCAGCTGTGGAATCTGCTGGGTATGGTGCTGGTCGGTTGGGGCAGCGTGCTGCTGGGTGGCTGCCCCCTGCGCCAGCTGATCCTCGCCGGCGAGGGTAACGGCGACAGCGCCGTGACCGTCTTTGGCATGGTGGTGGGCGCTGCCGTGGCTCATAACTTCAAGTTGGCCGGTTCTGCCGCCAGCCTTACCGATGGTGTCTACTCCGCCGGCGGTATCGCCAATTCCGGTAAGATTGCTGTTGTGATCGCCGCTGTTGTCCTGCTGGTGATCTCTTTGATGAACATTTCGAAAAAGGAGCGTAACTAACATGGTCGATGCACGCGGTTTGAGCTGCCCCATGCCCGTTGTGATGGTGCAGAATGAAGTAAAGAAAGGCAATCCCGACCACCTGACCGTCATGGTCGATGCCATGGTCTGCGTGGAAAACGTGAAGCGCTACGCCGCCTCTCAGGGCTATTCCGTCACCGTCACGGAAATGGACGGCGAGTACAAACTGGAGCTGACAAAATGAAAACTGTATTCTCGGCACTGCGCCGCGCCATCACTGAACAAGTAGATACCGTCCTGGTGACCGTTCTGTCCAGCACAGGGTCTGCCCCCCGTGGTACAGGCGCGCAGATGCTGGTGGGTCCTTGCGGCCTGTTGGCCGGCACCGTGGGCGGCGGTGCAGTGGAAGGGCGCGCCATTGAGGAAGCCGTGCGCCTCCTTCGTGAGGGCGGCAGTACCGAGAGTCAGTCCTATCCCCTTCATCCCTCTCTGAAGGACGATATCGGCATGGTCTGCGGCGGTGATATGACGCTGCTCCTGTCCCCCGTCCCCTGCGCCGATCCCCAATGGCAAACGGCAGTTGAGCCGATCATCGCGCGTTTAGAGGCCCGTCAGGGCGGCATCGTTTGGATGGCTCTATCCGGCAGCGCTGCCCCTTTCATCACCGACAGCGGCGCGGCAACGCCCCACGACGGGTATTTTCCTGTGGAGATGCCGTCTGTGCAGCGGGTGGTGGTGTTTGGTGCAGGACATATCTCCCGTGCCCTTGTCCCCCTGCTGCGGATGGTGGACTTCTCCGTCACCGTCTATGATGACCGTCCCGAGTTTGCCGTAAGTGAGGCGTTTCCTCACGCTGAGAGTGTCCTCTGCGGCAGCTATGAGTCCATCGATGATACCCTCCCCCTGTATCCCGATGATTTTATCGTGGTGCTTACCAGCGGCCATCATTTCGATTTCGAGGTACTCCATCAGGTACTGCGCCATGATTTCCCCTATGTGGGTGTCATCGGCTCGGCCACCAAGACACAGGCCGTCAATAAGCGGCTGTGGGCGGCAGGTATTCCAAAAGAGGCTACCGACCGTGTCCATACCCCCATTGGTTTGGCCATCGGCGCCGTCACTCCCGAGGAGATTGCAATCAGCATTACAGGCGAGTTGATCTCTGTCCGCGCAGCTTTGCGGAAACAGTAACCATAGCATAAGAGCGTGACGCAATGCGTCACGCTCTTCGTTTTACCCCCAGGTTACTCCTGAGTAGATTTCAATATGCGTCTGGTAGATGATCTCACCTGCACTGTCGTAGGCGAAGATATATCGCCGCTTTGCTACATTCTGCGGCTCAGGAAACGCTTTTAAGAAGTAAGTGCGACCATTTTGTGTCATCCATTCTTCTCTGGGAACTTCAATCACCCGATCCACATATTCAAATTCATTTTCAGGATCAACAGGCCCCTCGTCAAGAGAGACATCCACGATTTCCAGCCGTGCAATCTCTGCGTTATCAATGCGCCCGTAGCAAAAGACCTGTCGCTCGTCATCAGGCTCTCCCCGTTTGCTCATGGAGACATAACCGCAATGGACGGGGCGCTCCTCGGAACAGTCCACCGCCCAGACAAAGCTGCCCTCCCAACCAATCGCGCGGAGCACGGCGGAGCTGAGCGCCACCGCGTTCTCATTTTCAATCATATATAAGCGATGGATGCGGTGCATTTGCGGTACCAAACAGCTTGTCACCACTTCGGTAGGATCATAAATTCCATTGCGATCTTTGGCGTATTCCAAAGCAATGTGTGGACTCAGCGAATAGCCGGAAATGCTCGTATGCAGCACAATGACAACAAGCGTAATTATAATATTCCGTATCGCACGCTGACGGCGTGTAATCATCTTCTTTTGTTTCATTGTCCCACCTCCGTCAGATCGATGGTACATTCCACATACCGCCCATAATGATCGTAGACCACTGTCAGGAATGTATCCTGCGCAGTGAGTTCCAGCGTTCTGCGATAGCGGCTGACCCGCTCGTTGCTGCTGCCACCTCCGGAGATGGCAGAAAACTCACCGCTGTTGGTCAAATAGGTGAGTTTATGCTCCAGATTCTGGTCAACAGGACGGAAAATGCTCTTATCGTAGATATTCATATACAGCCGTACCTGTCCACCTTCTCCGTGAACATAGTCCTGCAAGCCGATGAAATGGACGATGTCGCTGCCGATCTCCATTTTGTAGTCGATCCGCGCCTCCATGGGGATCTCGGTCTCCCTGTATGGATTTATGCGGGTGGCAAGGGAATCAAATGCGGTATAGAGGCCAAACAGGTTAATGGTGAAGGATATACACACCACCACGATCACCGCCACGGCGATGCGGCTTATCCACAGCCAAATGACAGGATACTGCTTGTCGATCTCGCGGCCTGTTTCCACGGGATCACCCATAGCCTCCACAGCGCGGGCATCGGCCTCTGCCTCGTCATAGCCCGCCTCGCGGAGCATCTCGGCGTGATCTTCCATGTGATCCCACAGTTCCTGTCGCACGGCGGCGACCTCGTTCGGCGTCAGATGGCGCAGTTCCTGCGTCAGCTGACGGCAATACTCCCGCCGATCCATCAGGCCAACCCTGCGCTGAAGCGCAGCACGGCGTTCACCGCGCCCTCGTAGACCTCCCACGATTGTTTTTCCTCCGCAAGACAGTTCTGTCCACTGCGGGTGATACGGTAATATTTCCGCATTCTGCCGTTCTCAGCGGCCTGCTGATACGCCTCCACATATCCTTGTTTTTCAAGTCCGTGAAGCACGGGATAGAGGGTGCCCTCCTTCATGGAGAATACGTTCTGCGAACGGCGCGCCAGCTCCATAATCATCTGATATCCGTACATATCCTCCCCTGCCAACAAGCTCAATACCAATAATTGCGTATGCTCAATACTCTGCTTTTTCATGTTGACCTCCTATACATAGTATATCTAGGTATAATATACATAGAATCACTAGGTATGTCAAGAAAAAAAGAAAGACCTTCGCAAGAAGGTCTTTCCTCTTTTTGGTTGTTTAGCCCTCGTTGTTCACGGGAACCAGTTCACCCACCACGACATAGCGGGCCTGGTTGAACTCATAGGAGCAGGTGGACAACGTCACAACATTGCCGGTAGGAACGCCGATGTTGGACTTAAAGGTGGACTTGGCGGCCATAGCCTCCAGCTGAGACTGGCTCAGGGACAGCGCATACACCTCGTCATCATTCTCGCAGACAAAACCGGCATACAGGTTCAGCTTGTAGGTCTGGCTGGGAGTGTAGATGTACATATAGGGGTGTGCGTTGTAGTAGGACTGATTCTTGTAATTGGTCAGGCCGGCAAACATCAGACCGGACTTCATGTTGTGACCGTAGATGATGGAGTTCTGGTCGGAGAAGTCGGAAGAGCACAGATGCTCCATAAAGATGCTGCCATTGTTGTTGGTATTGCCATCCAGATCGTGGTTGAGATAGTAATCATTGCTGCTGGACTGCACGATAGGATACTTGATCTTCGTGTTTGCAGCGTAGATATAACCGATGACATCGGGATACTTGGCGGTCAGACCTGCAAAATCAACGGTGATGGTCTCGGGATCGGGCACCACAGGTTCAGGCTCCTTCTCAGGCTGCTTTTCATCGCCCTCGTCATCACCCTCGTTGGGAACGATGGAGTCAGGCTGCTGGCTATTGTCAGGAGTAACGAACTCATTCTCAATGCCGGCCTGCATACTATCTGCATCAGCCTGCTGCTTGAAGTAGCTGATAATCTTTACCACGGAGAACACCAGAACGGCCAGCAGCACAACCAGGATCACATAATAGACAACTTTGCTCTGTTTTTTCTTGCCGCCTGCATTTGCAGAACGGGTATTTTCTTTCGCATTATTTTTCATTTAACAAGCCTCCTTGCTATCTTAGTTATTTTAGCAGATTGCCTTTTGATTTGCAATACATATTAAAAATTTCTCTTTACTTAACAGGATTCGTACAGTAAAATGAAAACATGATCTTTGACATACGGAGGAGACAGTATGATCTATTTTAACAGCGACTATCTGGAGGGTGCCCACAGCGCGATTATGGAGCGCATGATGGAAACAAATATGATGCAGACCGTGGGTTACAGCTGCGATGAAATTTGCGACAGCGCCCGGGCGAAGATTCGTCTTGCCTGTGAAGCGCCTGATGCCGATGTGCATTTCCTGGTTGGCGGAACGCAGACCAACACCACTGTGATCGGTGCGCTGCTGCGCCCCTGGCAGGGTGTCATCTCCGCCGTTTCCGGCCATATCAACTGCCACGAGACCGGCGCTATTGAGTCCACCGGACACAAGGTCATCGCCCTTCCTACACCTGACGGTAAGATCACCGCCAAGCAGGTGAAGGACTATGTAGAGTGGCAGAAGAACGACGAGTCCGAGGAACACATCGTTCAGCCCGGTATGGTGTACATCTCCCACCCCACCGAGACCGGTATGCTCTACTCCAAGGCTGAGCTGAGCGCGATCTACGATGTCTGCCGCGAGTACGGCCTTCCCCTCTATATCGACGGTGCCCGCCTCGGTTACGGTCTTACCGCCGACGGCAGCGACATCACGCTCCCTGAGATGGCACACCTGTGCGACATCTTCTACATCGGCGGCACCAAGGTGGGTGCGCTGTTCGGTGAGGCCGTGGTCATCATGAATCCTGCACTGAAGAAGAACTTCCGTTTCATGATCAAGCAGCGCGGCGGTATGCTGGCTAAGGGCCGTCTGCTGGGCATCCAGTTCGATGTGCTGTTTACCGATGACCTCTATACCAAGATCGCACGCAACGCCAACGATATGGCCTATCAGATCCGTGAGATCTTTGTCTCCAACGGCTATCCCCTTCTGTTCGACTCCCCTACCAACCAGCAGTACCCCATCATCCCGGATGATGAACTGGCCATTCTGGGTAAGAATTTTGGCTATGAGTATTGGGAGCGTGTGGACGAGACCCATTCCGGTGTCCGTTTCTGTGGCAGCTGGGCCACTACTCAGGAGCAGGTTGACGCTCTGCGCGAGGCTGTCAACGCACTGAGGAAGTAATTCCGATTATTAGACGAAAAAAGAACGCCAAAGGTTTCACCCTTTGGCGTTCTTTTTATCATTTTTATAGCTGTCGCACGGAAATATCGCAGACGCGAACTTCCACGCCGTGCTCTTCGGCCAACTCTCCGGCTTTTTTCATCAAGGTATCACGGTGTTTTGTGGCAAGTTCCGCCACAAAGCGATCACGCTCCACTTGATTCTTCTTCCGCAGTACGCGGTGCAGAAACGCCGTAAGGCGCTCGCGCTTACCGACGGCAGCGCCCACAATACCGCCCTTTTCCTGTACCTTTTCGGCCAGAAGAGGTGCAAGCTTTTCGCAGGCGGCATCATAGTCTACATCGGAGACCAGCAGACGGATCTCCAGCATACTTTAGGCCTTGGGACCGGCAGCCACGACCTCGTCGCTCATGTGGGTGTACTTCTTGAAGTTCTCCACGAAGCTCTTGGCCAGCTCGTGAGCCTTGGCCTCGTAAGCAGCCTTGTCAGCCCAGGTGTTGGCGGGGATCAGCAGATCGGAAGGCACGCCCTCGCAGGAGGTAGGCACGGCAACACCGAAGTAAGGATCGGTGACGAACTCAGCCTTCTCCAGAGAGCCGTTCAGTGCGGCGGTGACCATAGCGCGGGTATAGCTGAGCTTGGTACGCTCGCCGGTGCCGTTCCAGCCGGTGTTGACCAGATAGACCTTAGCGCCGGACTTCTCCACCTTGTCAGCCAGCATGGCGGCGTACACGGAGGGATCCAGGGGCAGGAAGGGCTCGCCGAAGCAGGTAGAGAAGGTAGGCACGGGAGAGGTGATACCGATCTCGGTGCCGGCCAGCTTGGAAGTGAAGCCGGAGACGAAATAGTACATCGCCTGGTTCTTATCCAGCTTGGAGATGGGAGGCAGCACGCCGTAAGCATCGGCAGTCAGGAAGATGACGGTCTTGGGAGTAGTGCCCACGCCGTCCAGCTTGGCGTTGTTGATATACTCAACGGGATAGCCCACGCGGGAGTTCTCGGCCAGAGAATCGTCATCGAAGTCGAACTCGCGGGTCTCCTCGTCCATCACCACATTCTCCACCAGAGCGCCGAACTTGATGGCGCGGTAGATATCGGGCTCCTTCTCCTCGGAGAGGTTGATGCACTTGGCATAGCAGCCACCCTCGAAGTTGAAGACGCTGTCGTCAGCCCAGCCGTGCTCGTCATCGCCGATCAGCTGGCGGTTGGGATCGGCAGACAGAGTGGTCTTGCCGGTGCCGGACAGGCCGAAGAACACGGCGCTGTCGCCATCCACACCGATGTTGGCGGAGCAGTGCATGGGGAACACGCCCATCTTGGGCAGGACATAGTTCATCACGGAGAAGACGGACTTCTTGATCTCACCGGCATACTGGCTGCCGCAGATGATGACTTCCTTGGCCTCGTAGTTCACCAGAATGGCAGCCTCGGAACGGACACCGTCGATCTCGGGAATGCACTTGAAGCCGGGCGCGGCAATGATGGTGTAATCCTCCACGAAGTTCTCCAGCTGCTCAGCGGTAGGACGGCGCAGCAGCTGATGGATGAACAGGTTCTGGCTTGCCAGCTCGTTGATGATGCGGAAGCCCTTCATATACTTGGGATCGGCGCCGGCAAAGCCGTCGAAGATGAAGATCTCCTTGCCCTGCAGATAGGCGATGACCTTGCTGCGGATGGCATCGTACTTCTCCTTCTCGATGGGGCGGTTCACCTTACCCCAGGCGATCTCGTCATGGACAGCGGGGGTATCGACGATGAACTTATCGTTGGCGCTGCGGCCGGTGTACTTACCGGTCTTCACCACCAGAGCGCCGGTGTTGCTCAGCAGACCCTCGCCGCGGCGCAGAGCATGCTCAGTGAGCTGGGCCGGAGTCAGGTTGCGGTAGACAGCGCTGGCATTGATAATGCCCATCTTTTCCAGTCCGTAAGTGTTCATATTATTACCTCCAAATTCTATTGAGAGTTTCGACTTCTTTATCAAAATGCGGTTGAAATGTCCCAAACATTCCGATTGTCCCCCATTATGATTTTGCGTTATTATAGCATAAATATTACAATAATGGAATAGGGTAATCTACAATTTTTTAGGTGTATTTTTTCCTAAAACTGGCGAATTGACCGTAATAAGTTTCTTTAAAGTAGAATTCGTGAAAAATTTAATTTTCCGGCGGTTGACGGAGCAGAAGTAAACTGCTACAATAAAAACATGAAAAAGATGACATACAACTTCACATGCCGCTTGTTTACCGATACCAAGTGTTTCGGCCCCGGCATTGCCCAGCTGCTCCACACGGTGGATCGGCTTCATTCACTGCGCGCTGCGGCAGCGGAGATGGAGATGGCATACTCCAAGGCGTGGAATATCATCCGCAACTCCGAGGACTCCCTGGGCTTCAAGCTGCTGCTCTCCTCCGTGGGCGGCAAAGGCGGCGGCGGTGCCTGCCTCACAGAAGAAGCGGTAAAGCTGCTGGAGTCTTATGATGCCTTCTGCTCCTCCCTGCGCACCTATGGAGACAGTTTGTTCGACAAGCAGTTCGGCTGGCTGGAGAAATAATTTATAAAAAGGGGGCTATACAATGGACGAACTGAACAGAATGGAACCTGTTGTTACCTTATCCGATGCCGAAGAACCAATGCAGCAGTACAGCAATGCTGTCATCAAGCGCGCGCCGTTGATGGCAAAATGGTTGTGGATTATCTTTTGGGTAATGATCGCATCAAATGTTATTGGCCTGTTGGAGTTTGTACCTTCTTTGGCTAAGCCCGTGGCGGTTATTACGACAATCATCTCTTTTGTCGTCTGCATTATCTATTTCCTCTTCAGAGGTGAGGACACGCGTTACCAGACCGGAGCAATTCTTGGTTTTATTAACGCAGTAATTACGGGCCTGATTACGCTTATTCTGACACCAAATGGAGCTAATGGCTGGGTTACCTTTCTCAATATCATTGCCGCAATCATTGGCCTTTTCATGACCTATAACCTCTACTATGCAAATCACCAGATTATCGGCGAAGCAAATCGTGAGGTGGGTGAAAAGTGGGTAAAGCTCTGGAAATGGAAAATCTATGTTGTCGTGGCACTGATTGCCAGTCTCATCTTGGTATTGATCCTCCCGATTTTAGGTGCGTTGCTCGCCATCGCTGCCGCGATTTTTGGTGTCATTGTCTCAATCTATGAGTTGTTCGTTCTTTATCACTCGGCACAGGTATATCGTGATGTGCTAATTGAGAAATAATTTCAAACACAAAAAATCCCACCCGCGAGGGTGGGATGTTTTTATATCAGCTGTTCAAATACGGATCGTCCAGCTTACCAAGGCGGCGCAGCATCGTCTTTTTCACGGCACGGAAGATGTTCTCATAGCCGGTGCAGCGGCACAGATGGCCCGAGAGAAGCTTACGCAGTTCCTCGTCGTTATACTCCACGCCGCGGTCAAGGATCTCCACCGCCGTCATAATAAAGCCCGGTGTGCAGAAGCCGCACTGGATGGCCGTCTCGTCAATAAAGGCCTGCTGAATATCACTGAGCTCACCGTTGGGACCGGTAAGGCCCTCCAGCGTGGTAATATGCTTGCCTTCGGCCCACACAGCCAGATAGAGACACGAGTTGAAGCACTCGCCATCAATAAGCACATTGCAGGCACCGCACTCACCGACTTCGCAGCCCTTCTTTACGGAGGTCAAACTGTAGTCATTGCGGAGCATATCGGTGAGAGAGGCGCGGACATCCACCATCTTCTCCACTTCCCTGCCGTTAATGGTGCAGGTCACCAGTTGATACTGATTCTTTGCCATTACAGCTCACCTCCTGCCAGTTTTACGCTCTCAATGAGGCAGCGCTTGGCGCTCTCCACTGCGATGTGGGAGCGGAAAGCCTTGGATGCACGCCACGAGTCGCGGGGATTGATGTCCTCCAGCACCTTGCGGCCGAACTCCTCAATGTTGGCGAGGGTAACTTCCTTGCCGTTGATAAATGCCTCGGCATTGGTGGCGCGCATGGGCACAGGGCCTGCCACACCGAAGGCGATACGAACACGCTCGAAGGTCTTTCCGTCGGGGCTGAGACGAGCATTGACAGAGGTGCCCAGCGTGGCGATATCCATAGCGTTGCGCATTGCATACTTAATGTAGTGACCGTAAGTGCGGTCATAGGACGCCTTGGGGATGAGGATGGCCGTCTGGATCTCGCCCTCCTCCACCTTCAGGTCCACCTGTCCGGCCTTGATGTAGAAATCACGGATAGGAATACGGCGCACGCCGTTCTTACCGGTGATCTCCACGATGGCCTCCCATGCGTGGAGGGTAGAGGCCGAGTCGGCGGAGGTCACGCCGTTACAGGTGTTGCCGCCGATGGTACCGGCGTTGCGGATCTGGGGACCGCCCACCATGTCGACCGCCTCGCCCAGCACATTGATATACTGCTGGATCAGCGGATCGTTTGTAATGTGGGTAAAACTGGTCAGGCTGCCGATACGGAGATTTTCCTCCTCGTCAAGGGAGACGCCGCGCATCTCATTGAGCTTCTGGATGCTGATAAGGGCCTTCCCTGCCCGCTTGCCTTCCCGCATCTGCACCAGTACATCGGTGCCGCCGGCAATGATCTGTGCCTCGGGATGCTCCAGGCGGAGGGCAATGGCATCGGCTACGGAACTGGCCTCATACAGAGCTAACATATCATACATAATCTGAGTTCCCTCCCTTTCTTCAGTCTGCCAGCAATCCCTCTTCGCTGAAACGCTTGAAGAGGATGTGGGGGTTCACGGGGTTCTGATTGATCGAAACGCCGGTGGCGTTGAGAATGGCGTTGCGGATGGCCGGTGCGCCGGAACAGGCCGGCGGCTCGCCCAAAGCCTTGGTGCCAAAGGGGCTGGTGGGTTCAAAGTTCTCCACGAACTGTGCCTCCAGATGGGGGTGATCCATGATGGTGGAGAGCTTGTAGTCCAGCAGGTTGTTGTTCAGGGGCTTACCCGTCTTTTCATCGAACAGCAGCTGCTCGCCCATACCGTAACCGATGGCCATCGACATACCGCCGTGCACCTGTGCCTCAGCCAGCGCGGGGTTAATGAGCTGGCCGCAGTCATGGACGTTAACGATCTCCTTCAGCGTCACCTTGCACATGGGGATATCCACCTCCACCTCGGCAAAGGTGCAGCCGAAGGAGTAGGCATTGTTGCGAATGGTGTATGTACTCTCAGCGGTGATGTGCTCGCTGTGCACGGGGTTATACTGCGCCGTCATCGCCAGCTCCGACAGGCTCATCAGTACACGGCCATCGGGAACACGGATAATGTCACCATCCACGATATCCAGATTGCCCACCGTCTGGCGGGTCACCTCGCAGGCGTACTCCAAAATCTTCTTTTTCAGCAGCTGTGCCGTCTGGCGGATAGAGAATCCTGCCATGTAGGTCTGGCGGCTGGCGTAAGCGCCGAGGCCTGTGGGTGTGATATCCGTATCCTGACAGGACACCACGCGTACATCGCGGTAGCTCTTCAGGCCCACCGCATCGGCAGTCATCTGGGCGTATGCGGTATCGGCACCCTGACCGATCTCCGTCTCGCCGCACTGCATGGTCACCGTGCCGTCGAGGTTGAGGAGCATACGGTTGGAACTGGTCTCCAGCGAGATGGGATACACGCCCGTGTTGTACCAGAAGGCCGCAACGCCGATACCGCGGCGAATGGGACCCGTATCCTTGGCAAACTCAGCTACCTTGCGCTCGTAATCGATGTAGGCCTTGCCCTTTTCCAGACACTGGCGATAGCTGTCCTCATAGTTCTCGTTCTGGGAGAAGGCATCGCGGAATCCCTTGGGCATGATGATCTTGTCACGCAGAACCAGCGGGTCAATGCCCAGAACTTTGGCGCAATCATCAATGTTCGCCTCGTTGGCAAAGGAGGCCTGGGGCATGCCGTATCCGCGCATGGCGCCCGCCGTAGGACGGTTGGTAAATACCGTCCAGGCATCGCACTCCATATTGTCGCAGGGGTAGATCTGAGCGAAGGAACCCATTGCCTTGGCCACGATGGAGTGACCGTGAGATGCATAGCTTCCCTGATTGGAGAAGCACTCTACCTTACGGGCAGCCATGGTGCCATCGGGACGCATCCACGAGACGATATGGAAGCGGATCGCGTGACGGACACGGTTGGAGACGAAGGTCTCCTCGCGGGAGCAATCCATACGGACAGGACGGCCGCCCACCTGCGTGGTGCACCATGCACACAGCGGCTCATAGAGGGCATCCTGCTTGTTGCCAAATCCGCCGCCGATATAGGGCTTGACGATACGAATATCTGCCCATGGACGGCCCAGCGCCTGACCTACCACACGGCGAATGATGTGGGGGATCTGTGTAGAGGAGACCACTACGACGCGTCCATTCTCCTCGTAGGCGAAGCATCCGAAGTTCTCAATATGGCAGTGCTGCACGGTGGGCGTATCGTACCAGCCTTCTACCTTGACTAGGCCGGGTTCCGTGATGGCGGCAGCATAATCACCCTTGCGCATATCGGTGTGTTTGAGCACATTGTTGGGATAGGCGTCATGGAGCTGCGGTGCGCCCTCCTCCATGGCCTTCTGCACATCCAGCACGAAGGGAAGCTCTTCATACTCCACCTTCAGAGCACGGACGCCCTGCATGGCGGCCACTTCCGTTTCTGCAATGACCAGCGCCACATCGTCGCCATAGTAGCGCACATGACGGTTCAGCAGCAGCCGGTCTGCTACATCCTGATGGCCCGGGTCCATGGACCAGGGATGACCTGCCGTGGGGAAAGGAATATCGGGAACATCAAAGCAGGTCAATACCTTCACCACGCCGTCAATGGCTTCGGCTGCAGCGGTGTCGACAGACTTGACAAAACCGTGGGCGATCTCGGAATGCTTGATACGGACATAGAGCGCATCTTTGGGCATCAGATCTTCATAGTACTTCGTCCGTCCCGTTGCTTTATCATAGGCATCAACACGAACATGTTTCTTACCAACTTCACCCATAAGGTATTCCTCCTAACTTTTGTCATCTATTATAAATTTTACTTATTTCTAGCTTTAATAATAATTATATCACAAAGAAACTTTTCTGAAAAGACTTTTCGGGATAATCTTTTCTAATGAACTTCCCTTTTTATTGACAGTTTTGCAATGAAACGGGTATACTAACGACAGCAGAAATTTCGGAAAGGTGGTGCGGATATGCATATTGGCTGCGTTGTCCTTGCTGCAGGTGATGCCAAACGCTTTGGGGAAAATAAACTGTTGCGTGAGCTCAACGGTAAAAGTTTGATCCGCCGCGCACTGGAATCCGTTCCTGCCGAGCACCTGAAAACCACCGTTGTGGTTACGCAGTATCCCGATATCGCCGCACTTGCAAAGGAGTATTGCTTTACATCAGTTATAAACACGCATCCCGAATGGGGACAGAGCTACTCCATCAGACTTGGCCTTACGGCACTGGAGCATTGCGATGCTGTGCTGTTCCAGGTAGCCGATCAGCCTCTTTTGAAGCAGGAGACGGTCATGCAGCTCATTGCGCTCTATCAGCAGCACCCGAACTCTATTGTATGCCTGAGCCATGACGGGATAAAAGGTAATCCCTGCCTCTTCCCCGCCCGCTTCTTTTCCGAGTTGATGGCGTTGGAAGGCGATCGCGGCGGGCGGGTCGTTCGCCAAGCACACGAAGCTTGCGTAGTCACGCTGGAAGTGCCGGAGGAGGAACTGCGGGATATCGATACGCTTGCTGATCTGAAGCAGCTTACAATTTGACGAAAACGGAGGTCACGAGGGACTCGTGACCCCCGTTTTTTCTTACTTAGCGTAGGGAGTATTCTTCAGCGGCAGGGCAAACTGACGCTCACCGTTGAGCCGATAGTATGCCTCGGCAATGGCGGGAGCTGTGGGGATCGAGGTGATCTCACCGATACCCTTGGCGCCGCCGGCCACATCAAGACCGGGTTTCTCCACCACGATGGCGCAAATTTCCGGCGGGATCTGGTTGGCACGGAACAAACCCAGCATACCGTACTTGGCGGTAGGCTTGCAGTTTTCGTCGAAGGGGAACTTCTCCGTGAGGGCATAACCCATGGACATGACCACGCCGCCGTCGATCTGTCCCTCCACGCTTAGGGGATTGACCGCCTTGCCCACATCATGCGCCGCCACCATCTTCTTCACGCGTCCGGTTTCCTTATCCAGGATACACATTTGTGTGGCATAGCCGTAGGCTACATGGCTGACGGGATTGGGCACATCGGCACCCAGCGGATCGGTCTTGGCCAGATACTCGCCGTAGAACTCCTGCCCCTTCAGATCATGCAGCGTTTTGCCGCTATTCAATTCATTGCGCAGACCTTCGGCTGCGCGGCGCAGCGCCTCACCGGTGACAAGAGTCTGGCGGCTGCCGGAGGTATCACCGGAATCGGGTGCGATCCAGGTATTGCTGCGCTCGTAGACAATGTCCTCACGCTTAAGACCCGTGTAGGAAACGGTCAACTGCACCAGCACCGTGCCGAGCCCCTGACCAATACAGGAAGCACCGGCATAGATATGCACCTTGCCATCGTCCTCCACGATCAGCTTGCAGCGGCCCCAGTCGGGCAATCCGACGCCAACGCCGGCATTCTTCATGGCACAGGCAAGTCCAACAGGTTCACCGGCTGCCACGGCGGCATCATACATGGGTTTGATGGCCTCCAGCGTCTCGACAAGGCCGGTGGCCTCATCCACGATCTGTCCGTTGGGCAGCACACCGCCGGGACGGATGGCATTGCGCATACGAATCTCCCACGGGGAGATACCGATCTTCTCGGCCATCATATTCAGCAGCGTTTCCGTGGCAAAGCAGGTCTGCGTCACGCCGAAGCCGCGGAAGGCACCGGCGGGAGGATTATTGGTATAGTAGGCACGGCCCTCGATCTCAAAATTCTCGTAGGCATAGGGGCCGGCAGCATGGGTGCAGGCTCGCTCCAGCACGGGCCCGCCCAGAGAGGCAAAAGCGCCCGTATCAGACTCAACATAGGCTTTCACACCCTGAATCACACCGTTTTCATCGCATCCCATCGTCATGTCGATCTCCATGGGATGGCGCTTGGGATGGACGAGGATAGACTCGGCGCGCGTCAGCTTCATCTTCACGGGACGGCGCGTCACATAGCACAGCAGCGCGGCATGATGCTGCACCGACATATCCTCCTTACCGCCAAAGCCGCCGCCCACCAGCATATTCTGCACATGGCAGTGGTCGTAATCGACACCCAGCATACCGGCGCACTCGTGAAGGGTCGTGTGGGCACTCTGGTCGGTGGTCAGCAGCTTCACGCCGCCATTTTCCATCGGCACCGCCACACAGCACTCAGGCTCTAAGAAGGCGTGCTCCGTCCAGGGCGTAGAGAAATGCTCGGTGATTACATACTTTGACTCGGCAATGGCAGCGGCGGCATCACCGCGGCTGACATATTTGTGGGCCTGCACATTGTTCTCGTCCTCTTCGAACACGAGGGGTGCATTCTCAGCCTTAGCCTCTTCAATACCGTGAACGGCGGGAAGCTCTTCATACTCCACCTTCACCAGATCGCGGGCACGGTTGGCCGTCTCCTGATCCACAGCGCATACGAGGGCCACGCTGTCACCGAGATAATGGGTGATCTCACCCACACCGATCAGGGTGGGCTGATCTTTCTTGATATGGCCTACATTCACCTTGCCGGGAATGTCCTTCTGCGTCAGCACGGCCACCACGCCCTCCAACGCCTCAGCCTCGGAGGTATCGATGGACAGCACACGGGCGCGGGGGAATTTGGAACGCACGGCCACACCGTAGCACATACCGTCCACATACACATCATCGGGATACTGTCCGTAGCCCAGTACCTTCTCCTCCACATCGAGGCGATGGACACGGCTGCCCATCTCCCAATCATCAGCGGTAGCAGCAGGCAGTTTCCCCTCACGGAAGATCTTACCCGCCAGTAAAATGGCATCGATGATCTTCACATAGCCGGTGCAGCGGCAAATGTTGTTGCGGATAGCAAAGGCGGCCTCTTCACGGGTGGGGTCGTTGTTCACATCCAGCAAAGCCTTGGCAGAGATCACCATGCCGGGGATGCAAAAACCGCACTGGACGGCACCTGCCTCACCAAAGGCAAAGGTATAGACCTCCTTCTCCCAATCGCTCAGGCCCTCTACTGTCACGATGGACTTCCCTTCCAGCTTGTCGGTCTGGGGAATACAGGCCTTGGTGGGCTTGCCGTCAATGAGCACATGACAAGTGCCGCAGGCGCCCTCACTGCAGCCATCCTTTACGGAGGTCAGATGCAGCTCATCACGCAGAAAGCGGATCAGCTTCTGGTTTTTCTCTACGGTAACACTCTTGCCGTTGACGATGAAAGTTGCCATCTTACCTATCTCCTTCTTATTTGGAATTGCCGCTGTGGTCAGTATTGTTCAACTTACCTAAAAATTTTTTATCATTATACAACTTTTATTTGGTTTTCGCAATAGAAACTCGTCACATTCGTTGTACTTTTTTGTGAATAGCGCGTCAAAAAAAGAAAAAAGAGCCGAGGATTTCTCCTCGACTCATCTCTTGTTAGCTGCAAAGCTGCTCAATAGCGGAGATCAGTTCCGTCTTTCCGGTACCCTTCTCTGCGGAGAAAGGAATTACCGTTACGGAATCATCCAGTTCCAGCGTCTCGCGGACACGGGCGATATTGAGCTCGATCTCGCTCTTTTTGAGCTTGTCCAGCTTATTGGCCACCACGATGAGGGGACAGCCGGTGGACTTGAAATAGTCACACATCGTCACATCATCTGCCGTAGGCTTATGGCGGGAGTCCACGATCAGCACACCCACCGTCACCAGACCGGGCTCGGCAAAATACCGCTCCATCAGCATACCCCAGCGGTCACGCTCACCCTTGGAGACCTTGGCGTAGCCGTAACCGGGCAGGTCGGTGAAATAGATCTTGTCATCAATACGAAAATAGTTGATCTGCGTGGTCTTGCCGGGGGTGGCGCCCACGCGGGCAAAGTTCTTGCGGTTCAAAATACGGTTGATGACAGAGGACTTACCCACATTGGAGCGACCGGCGAAAGTCACCTGAGGGCGGCCGTCACGGACAAAATTGGCCGCATTGACAGCGGAGAGCACAAACTCAGCGCGATTAAAATTGATTGCCATGGCGCACCTCCGTATACGCAGTGTCAGCGGTAAGGGTCAGATGTTCAACGGCGTCGGCCTGAGATTCCGGCACAAGGGCGGCGGCAAACACAGCATCCACCGTCTCCACGGGGATGAAGTGCAGCGCCTTACGCACCACGGGATCGATATCCTGCAGATCCTTCTTATTCTCCGCGGGGATCAGTACGGTCTTGATACCGTTGCGCAGGGCGGCCATGGTCTTTTCCTTCAGACCGCCGATGGGCAGCACACGGCCGCGGAGCGTCACCTCACCGGTCATGGCCACATCACCCCGCACCAGACGGCCGGTGAGGGCGGAGAGCATCGCCGTGGTAATGGCAATGCCGGCGCTGGGGCCATCCTTCGGCGTTGCCGCCTCGGGGAAATGGATGTGAATATCCTTGGTCTTGTAGAAATCCTTCTCCAGACGGAGGGCCTCGCTGCGGCTGCGGATACAACTGAGGGCTGCCTTAGCAGATTCCTGCATGACAGTGCCCAGATTACCCGTCAGTTCCAGCTTTCCGGTGCCATCCATCACATTGACTTCCACCTCAAGAATCTCGCCGCTCACTTCCGTCCAGGCAAGGCCGTTGACCACGCCGACTTCATCGCGGGTAATATGTACGCCGGGAGTATAACGGACGGTGCCAAGGAAATCGCCGAGGTTTTTATCTGTAATGGACACAGACTTTACACCGTTCTCTACCAGCGACATTGCCGCCTTACGGCACAGTTTGCCCAACTGGCGCTCCAGCACACGGACACCGCTCTCGCGGGTGTAGTCGGTGATGGTGTGACGCAGGGCATTTTCACTGATACGAAGCTGAGATTTCTTCAAACCGTGCTCTTTGAGCTGTTTGGGCAGCAGGTGGCGCTTGGCAATTTCCAGCTTTTCCTCATCGGTATAGCTGCTCAGTTCAATGACCTCCATACGGTCAAGGAGAGGACGGGGAATGGTATCCAATGTGTTCGCGGTTGTGATGAACATCACGCGGCTGAGATCAACAGGCAGCTCCATAAAATGGTCGCGGAAGGAGCCGTTCTGCTCGGCATCCAGCACTTCCAGCAGGGCGGATGCCGGATCACCGCGGGAGTCGTTGGCCAGCTTATCGATTTCGTCCAGCACCAGCAACGGATTCATAGAACCGGCACGGATCAAAGCATCAATGATACGGCCGGGCATGGCACCGATATAGGTTTTGCGATGGCCGCGGATATCCGCCTCGTCACGGACGCCGCCAAGAGAGAGACGAGAGAGCTTTCGGTTCATGGCCTTAGCCACAGAGATAGCAATAGAGGTCTTACCAACACCGGGAGGGCCAACGAGACAGAGGATCTTACCCTTCGCCTCGGGGTTGATCTGGTGAACGGCAATGAACTCCAGAATACGCTCTTTCACCTTCTCCAGACCGAAGTGATCCTTCTCCAGCACGGCACGGGCCTTGGCCACATCGGCGCGATCCTTGGTATAGGTGTTCCAGGGCATATCCAGGCAGGTGTCGAGATAATTGCGGATCACAGAGGCTTCGGCACTGCCAAAGGGCTGCTTGCTGAGGCGATCCAGCTCCTTGCACAGCTTCTTACGCACCTCGTCGGAGAGCTTGGCAGCATCGATCTTATCGGCGTACTCCTGGATCTCCTCGTCTCCATCCTCACCCAGCTCGTGCTGCAGCACCTTCACCTGCTCGCGCAGGATCATGTCCTTCTGCACGCGGGCCACGCGGGCGCGCACCTTCTGCTCCATCTCCACCTCAAGGGAGATCACTTCCACTTCGTGGGTCAGGATCTCGTTGAGAACCTTCAGTCGCTTGACGGGGTGGAGTTCCTCCAGCACGCGCTGGCGGTCACCGTGACGCAGGGTAATGTTCTGTGCCACAAAGTCGGCCAGACGGCCGGGCTCGTGACAATCCAGCACCGCGGAGACGAAATCGTCGCTGAGATTGTTGACTAGATCCTTATACGCACCGAAAATGGCGTAGGTCTGACGCACCAGTGCTTCGGTGCGGGCGGTATATTTTCCGGGGAAATCATCCTCCAGCAGTTCCACATGCGCCTGCAGGAAGGGCTTGGTCTGCCACAGGCGCAGGATACGGCCGCGCTGCTTGCCCTCCACGATCACACGGACGGTAGTCTCCGAGGTCTTGATGATCTGCAGAATACGGCAAAGGGTGCCGATCTCGTGGATATCCTTCTCCTCGGGGAAGGCAGTGGCAATGTCACGCTGAGTGACAAGGAAAATCATACGGTCTGCATCCATGGCATTGTCCAGCGCGTAGATGGAAATCTCGCGCTCGACATCGAAACTCATGGACAGATCCGGGAAAACCGTCAAGCCACGCAGGGCAATAACGGGAGAATTCAATGTTGTGCGTTCCATAACGGGTCTCCTTTTCTAAGGGGAGTTCACTGTAAAAACACGGGGAGAGGCTAATGCCTCTCCCCTGTTGTTACGGTTGTTAAGAGGCCGAAGCTCCGGACTTTTTGCCCTTGCTTCCGGTCTTGATCTTGACGGAGCGCTCTTCACGCTGGGGATCACGGACGATCTCCGGCTCGGCGCCATCGCGGACACACTCCGCAGTAATGGTGACACCCACGATGGTAGGATCAGAGGGGATGTCAAACATCAGCTTCGTCAGCACACCCTCCAGCACGGCGCGGAGGCCGCGGGCACCGATGCGACGCTCGATGGCCTTGTCAGCCACGGCTTCCAGTGCCTCGGGTGTGAAATTCAACTCTACATCGTCGTAGCCCATCAGTTTCTGATACTGCTTCACCAGCGCGTTCTTCGGCTGGGTCAGGATCGCCACCAGATCGTCGCGGTTCAGGCCGCCCAGAGGCGCAATCACGGGCAGGCGGCCCACCAGTTCGGGGATAATGCCGAACTTCAAGAGGTCATGGGGCTGTACTTCCTTGAGAAGTGCACCCTCGGCGCGCTGTGCCTTGCTCTCCACGACGGCATCAAAGCCGATGCCCTTGCGGTCGGTACGGCGCTCAATGATCTTCTCAAGGCCGTCGAATGCACCGCCGCAGATGAAGAGGATGTTGCGAGTATCGATCTGAATGAATTCCTGATGGGGATGCTTGCGTCCACCCTGAGGCGGCACATTGGCCACGGTGCCCTCGAGGATCTTCAGCAGTGCCTGCTGCACACCCTCGCCGGACACATCGCGGGTAATCGAAGTGTTTTCGCTCTTGCGGGCGATCTTGTCGATCTCATCTACATAAATGATGCCGTGCTCAGCCAGTTCCACATCGAAATCGGCAGCCTGCAGCAGACGCAGGAGGATGTTCTCCACATCATCGCCCACATAGCCGGCCTCCGTCAGCGTGGTGGCATCGGCAATGGCAAAGGGCACTTTCAGCACGCGGGCCAGCGTTTGAGCAAACAGCGTCTTACCGCAGCCGGTAGGCCCGATCATGAGGATGTTGCTCTTCTGCAGTTCCACATCGTCGCCGCCGCCGAAATACACGCGCTTATAGTGGTTGTACACCGACACGGAGAGGGCGACCTTGGCCTCCTCCTGTCCGATGACATACTGATCCAGCACTTCTTTGATCTCGCGGGGCGTGGGAAGCTGGGCCACAGATTCCACGGGTGCGGCACTGACATAGTCCTCCTCCAGAATGGCCATGCAGAGGTCAACGCACTCATCACAGATGCGTACGCCGGGGCCCTGCACCATACGGTGGACCTGATGCTCCTCCTTGCCGCAGAACGAGCAGCGCAGAGATTTCGTTGCCTTGGTGTTATCCGCCATAGCTTACCTCACTTAGCGCTTGTAGATGACTTTGTCCACCAGACCGTAGTCCTTGGCCTCCTCGGCGCTCATCCAACGATCGCGCTCGGAGTCCTGCTTCACCTGCTCCTCGTCCTTGCCGGTATTCTCGGACAAGATCTTGTTCAGGCGCTGCTTGATCTTCAGGAAGTGCTCCACATCGATCTCCATGTCGGTAACCTTACCGCGGGTACCGGCGGAGGGCTGATGGATCATCACCTCGGCATTGGGCAGCGCAATGCGCTTGCCCTTGGTGCCGCTGGAGAGCAGAAATGCGCCCATGGAGGCGGCCATACCGATGCAGATGGTGGACACATCACACTTGATGTACTGCATGGTATCGTAGATGGCCATACCGGCCGTCACAGAACCGCCGGGGCTATTGATATACATCTGGATATCCTTGTCGGGGTCCTGTGCCTCCAGATACAGAAGCTGCGCCACGACAAGAGAGGCGGTGGTATCGTTCACTTCTTCGCCCAGGAAGATGATACGGTCATTGAGCAGGCGGGAGAAAATGTCATAAGAACGCTCGCCGCGATTGGTCTGCTCCACAACATAGGGGACTAAACTCATTGTACTGTACCTCCGTTACGAAAGATAGTTAAGTATACCCATCCCGAAAAAATGCTAGTCGATTACTTCTCTTCCTCGGTCTTCTCTTCCTTGGCAGGAGCCAGAGCCTTGGCGCTGTCGGCCACGACCTTGATGACCTTCTCACGCATGACCTGCTCCTTCACCTGCTCGACAGGCAGATACTTCTTGACCATCTCGATGTCCATGCTGTAAGTCTCGGAGAGCTTCTTGAACTCGGCCTCGACCTCGTCATCGGACACTTCCAGACCCTCGGCCTTGATGATGGCCTCAACAGCCAGATCCATGCGGACCTGCTGACGGGCGGGCTCCATAGCGTCGGCCTTGATCGCCTCAACGCTCATGCCGGTCATCTTCACATACTGATCGAAGGGGATGCCCTGAGAGGCCAGCTGCTGCTTGAAGCCATCGACCATCTTCTCAGCCTGGAACTCCACCATCTCATTGGGGATGTCGGCCTTGATGCCCTCGGCAACCTTGGTCATCAGCACATCCTCGAAAGCGCGCTGAGCGGCAGCCTTGCGATCCTCGGTCATCTTCTTCTTGATGTCAGCCTTCAGATCCTTCAGCGTGTCGAACTCGGAAACGTCCTTGGCGAACTCATCGTCGATAGCGGGCAGCTCCTTGACCTTGACCTCGTTGACCTTCACCTTGAAGACCACGGGCTTACCGGCCAGCTCGGGAGTATAGTTCTCGGGGAAGGTGATGTTGATCTCCTTCTCCTGACCGGCCTTCATGCCGATCAGCTGATCCTCAAAGCCGGGAACGAAGGTGCCGGAACCGATCTCCAGATCCACGGAATCACCCTTGCCGCCGTCGAAAGCAACGCCGTTATCGAAGCCCTCGAAGTCGATGTTGGCGGTGTCGCCCTTCTTCACGGCGCGCTCAACGCTCACCAGACGGCTGTTGCGCTCGGCCATCTCCTTGAGACGGGCGTTGACATCAGCGGCCATGACCTTCACCTCGGCGCGAACGGCCTCGAGGCCCTTATACTGGCCCAGCTCCACCTCGGGATACACGGCCACGGTGCACTTAAAGACCACACCGTCCTTACCGACGGACTCGATCTCGACCTCAGGATAACCCACGACCTCAAGACCCTGCTCCTTCACGGCCTCTTCATAGACCTCGGGCAGAATGGCGTTGACAGCCTCCTCATAGAAGACCTCGGCACCGTACATGCTCTCGATCATCTTGCGGGGAGCCTTGCCGGGACGGAAGCCGGGGATGTTCAGCTTGTTGCGCATCTTCAGGTAAGCCTTGTTAACGGCTGCCTCGAAGGCCTCGGCGCCCACTTCGATGGTCAGAGCCACCTTGCTCATTTCCAGTTTCTCGCAGGATTTGACACTCATTGTTGATTTCCTCCAGTATATAAACTTAATTTTATGGCGTTACAAAATGTATTTAGTCAAGCCAAGAATATATAATAACAGATATTGCTTAAAATTACCATACCCTATTTACATTAATCGCAAATTTTTTTAGGTTTAAAGCCCAAAAAATCGCCGCTGACCAGCCAAAATGCCGTTCCTTCACGGGTACCCTCGATGGCGCGGCGGTGAGAAGCGCCGTGGAGGTGTCCGTAATAACAATGTTTCACTTCGTACTGCACCAGCAGGCGCAAAAGTTCCGGGCAGCGGTAGCCCTGATATATGGGCGGATAGTGGAGGAAGCAGAGTTTCTCCTTCTCCCCCGCCGCCTTCAGCGAAGTCTCCAGACGGCCCACTTCCCGCAGCAGCATCTTCTCGTTATGGGTTCCCTGATTGTCCAGTTCGTAGAACCAGCCGCGGGTACCGCAGATCGCCTTATCCCCATAGAAAAAGCAGTTGTTGTGGAGAATGGACAGCGTTTTCAGCTCACGCTCTTCAAAGAACCGCGTCATCTTGGCAGCGGTGTTCCACCAGTAGTCGTGGTTGCCCTTCATCAGTATCTTTTTTCCCGGCAACGAGTCGATAAAACGGAAGTCCTCCAAAGACTCCTCCAGACTCATCCCCCAACTGAGATCACCGCACAGGACGGTCACATCCTCATCGGTGAGGTCAGAAAAACCCTCACGGATGCGCTCCACATAATTTTGCCAGCCCGGGCCGAAAATCTCCATGGGCTTATCGGAGCTCAGCGACAGATGGAGGTCGCCGATCGCATAGAGAGCCATAGGTGCCCTCCTTTCAACAGAATTTCAGAACAGTCTCCGCAGATTGTTCCAGAACAGGTCATCAAGCAGCGCTTGTCCATACCCGCGCACTGCCAACGCTTCGTAAAGCCGCGGCACATCCTGTATGCCCTGCATATCGGATGCCAACACCTCGCAGCCATCCAGATCGCCGCCGAGGCACAGCGTTTTCTCACCGCCGAGGGCTAAGAAATGCTCCAGATGTGCCACCAGGGCATCCATCGTATTCTCACCGACGAAACTCAGGTAAAAATTCAAGCCCACCACGCCGCCGCTGTCGCGGATGGCGCGGAACTGATCGTCCGTCAGGTTGCGGCGATGGGGACACAGCATACGGGAGTTGGAATGAGACGCTACAACAGGCCCCTCTGCCATCTCAATCAAGTCCCAAAAGCCACGGTCAGAGAGATGGGACACATCGGGATAGATGCTATGGCGGTAGAGTTCACAGATGAATTCGCGCCCCTGCTCGCTCAATCCGCGGTCGGATTCTTCCAGATTGGTGCCGCTGAGCACATTGGCGCGGTTCCACACGGGATTCATAAGCCGCACGCCCCAGTTTGCCGCCGTCTCGATCCTGGCGGCATCACATTCGATCAGGTCGGCACCCTCCACACTGAGGAGCGCCGCACATTTACCGGAGGCTACTGCAGCGTCGATCTCCCCGCCATTACGGCAATGGGCCACAAGATCGCCGTTGGCCGCCATCTCGCGCAGAAAGAACTCGTGGAGGCGGTTACACTGGGCCCACATGCCATCGTCAGGCGCTTCTGCGGCATCATGAAACAGAGCAAAGACCTGTCCGAAGCGGGAAAAGCCCGTTCCCCGCTGCAGATCCACATGGCCTCCGTTTTGCCGCAGTCCCTCGCAGCGGGCGAAATACGCCATCTGCTCTTCCCTGCTCTGGCCGTATTCCAGCGGGGAATGCATCCCCGTCTCCAGACAGCGGAAGAGCGTATCACAATGTGCATCGAAATAGGAAATCATGCGATTTCTCCTTATTGGAACGCATCTCGTAAGTAGACGATACGGGCCTTGTCAAACCCGTTTTCTGCATAGACCTCCGCCACATCAAAACGGCAGATGCAGTCCAGCTTCTTTTCAGACAGATAAAACAGCGCCGTTTTCCGCAGTTTTTTCTGCTTGGAATAGGTCACATACTCGCGGGGCAAGCCCATCTCAAAATTGGTGCGGGTCTTGACCTCGATAAAGCAGAGGGTGTTCCCCTCCCACGCAATGAGGTCGATCTCGCCGAAGCGGCAGAAATAGCCGTGCGCCTCCAGTTTGAATCCGTTCTTTCGCAGGTAATTGGCCACCAGCGCCTCGCCCTGCAAGCCCTCCTGCCGGCTCATCGCTCCGCCTCCCAATTCTTCAAAAAGGTCTTGCGATGCTCGGGACAAGGGCCGTATCGAAGGTACATCTCCTTGTGCAGCGCCGTCCCGTAGCCCTTATGCTTGGCAAATTGATACTGGGGATAGCGCTGATCCAACACCTCCGTCACATACCGATCACGGCTCACCTTTGCCAGAATGGAGGCGGCGGCAATAGAGGCACTCTTACTGTCACCCCTCACCAAAAGGCGGTGCGGTTCCGTGATGATAAAGGATTTTCCCTTGTCGCGGTTTCCGTCGATCAGCGCCATGTCGATGGGCGCATTCAGCGCTTCCATCGCCAGGTGCATGGCCTTCATGCGGGCACTTAAGATGTCCGTTGCGTCGATCTCTGCGGCCTCGATGCGGGCGATGCCGTAAGCGACGGCGTTTTGGACAATCACATCGTAGAGTTCCTCGCGCTTTTTCTCCGTCAGCTTTTTCGAGTCGTTCAGACCCTCGATGTGGCACTCACGGGGCAGGATGACGGCAGCGGCGTACACAGGCCCCATCAGAGGCCCTGCGCCCGCCTCGTCCACACCGCAGACGGTTTCATAGCCCTCGGCCCACGCTTCACGCTCGTATGTCCACAGTTCGCTCATGCCTTGATATCCTCCACCGTCTCCAGTGTGAAGCGGCCCAGCTTTGCCTCGCGGTACTCATCCAACAGGATACGCGACATACGCTCGGTATCCACCTCGCCGCCGCGCATCAGGAATCCGCGCTTGCGGCCTGCCTTGGTCAGCAGATCGTAGCCGCTGTCCTCTTCGTCGATTTCGATCTTATAGCGGGTGGTGATGGCCTCGGCATAGTGCTTGCCAAGATACTCCATCAGCAGAGAGGCCAGCTCTTCCAAGTCCATCACATCGTCCTTGATGGCACCGGTGAAGGCCAGGTGAAGTCCGACATTCGTATCGTCGAACTTGGGCCAGAGGATGCCGGGGGTGTCCAGCAGCTCCAGCGTACGGTCGACGGGCACCCACTGCTTGGTACGGGTGACGCCGGGGCGATCCTCGGCCTTGGCCGTCTTGCGGTGCGCCACCTTGTTGATGAAGGTGGACTTGCCCACATTGGGGATGCCCAGCACCATCACGCGGATGGTACGGCCCACCTGCCCCTTTTCGGCGTAGGCGGCCAGCTTCTCCTTCAGCAGTTCCCGCACGGTGGCGGCAAACTGATTGGTGCCCATGCCGCCCTTGGCGTTGGCCTCCAGCACGGCATATCCCTTGCTGCGAAAATGGGCGCTCCAGCGCTTTGTCTCCTTGGGATCGGCCTGATCGACACGGTTGAGGACGATGAGACGGGGCTTGCCCTCCGTCATCTCGTCCACGTCGGGATTACGGCTGGAGATGGGGATACGGGCATCGATGATCTCGCACACCGCGTCCATATTCTTGATCTCTGCCACGATCATGCGCTTGGTCTTGGTCATATGACCGGGAAACCAGCTTAAATTCTCTATCTGCATAAGGGTTCACCTCGTTTTTAACATATTAAGTTATTATACCATACTTTTTCATAAAT
>JAFYVA010000023.1 GCA_017549325.1 Oscillospiraceae bacterium | reverse complement strand
GCCTCGATGTTGAAGCCCAGGTTGTAGAACCGGCGGATCAGGGGCAGGGCGGCCGCCTTATCCTCGTTGGCGATGGTGGCGAACACGGTGACGTAGTTCTCCACCCGGTTGCCGGAGGCCTTCAGCGCCTTGTAGAGGGCGCGGGTGAGGGTGCTGTCGTAGCCGATGGCCTCGCCGGTGGACTTCATCTCGGGGGAGAGGTAGGTGTCCACGCCGGCGATCTTGGAGAAGGAGAAGACGGGGGCCTTGACATACCAGCGGTTCTGCTTCTCCGGGGCCACGCCGGTGCCCAGACCCTGATCACGCAGCGTCTGGCCCAGGGCCACGCGGGTGGCGATGTTGGCCATCTTCACGCCGGTGACCTTGGAGATAAAGGGCACGGTGCGGGAGGAGCGGGGGTTGACCTCGATGACATAGACATTGTCGTCCTTGTCCACGATGAACTGGATGTTGAAGGGGCCTTCGATGCCGATGCCCACACCCAGGCGGATGGAGTAGTCGATGATGGTCTCCTTCACCTTTTCGCTGACGGAGAAGGTGGGGTAGACGGAGATGGAGTCGCCGCTGTGGACGCCGGTGCGCTCCACATGCTCCATAATGCCGGGGATATAGACGTCCTTGCCGTCGCACACGCCGTCGATCTCCAGCTCCTTACCGGAGATATACTTATCCACCAGCACGGGAGTTTCCTCGCTTGCCACGATGGCCTCCTTGAAGTACAGCCGCAGCTCGCTCTCGCGGTTGACGATCTGCATGGCACGGCCGCCCAGTACGTAGGAGGGACGCACCAGCACGGGATAGCCGATCTTCTCGGCCACCTTCACGCCGTCCTCCACATTGGTGACGGCCTGGCCGATGGGCTGGGGGATGCCCAGCTCGCTCATCAGCTTTTCAAAGCTGTCGCGGTTCTCGGCCCGCTCGATGGCGGCCACGGAGGTACCGATGATGGGCACACCCAGGCTCTCCAGACGCTCGGCCAGGTTGATGGCCGTCTGGCCGCCCAGGGTGACGATCACGCCCCAGGGCTTCTCCAGCTCGATGACATTCATCACATCCTCGATGGTCAGCGGCTCGAAGTACAGCTTATCGGAGATGGTGTAGTCAGTGGAGACAGTCTCGGGGTTATTGTTGATGATGATGGCCTCGTAGCCGGCCTCCTTGATGGCCCAGATGGCGTGGACGGTGGAGAAGTCGAACTCCACGCCCTGGCCGATGCGGATGGGGCCGGCGCCCAGGACGATGACCTTTTTGCGGTCGGTGACGATGGACTCGTTCTCGTCCTCGTAGGTGGAGTAGAAGTAGGGCACATAGGCCTCAAACTCGGCGCCGCAGCTGTCGATCATCTTATAAACGGGCAGGATGCCGTTGTCGCGGCGCAGGCGGAACAGATCCTGCTCGGTCATGTTCCAGAGCTTGGCGATATAGCGGTCGGAGATGCCCATCTTCTTGGCGCCGCGCAGCACGCTCAGATCGCCGATGTTCTCGGCCAGCACCTTCTCGTAGCGCACCACGTTGCCGATCTTCTCCACGAAGAAGTAGTCGATCTTGGTCACAGAGGACAGGAGCATGGGGTCAAGGCCCCGGCGCAGGAGCTCGGCCATGGCGTAGATGCGCTCGTCGGTGGCGTGGCGGATGGCGTCCATCAGCTCAGCCTCGGTCATATCGTCGAACTTGGCCATGTGCAGGTGGATGACGCCCTGCTCCAGGCCGCGGATGGCCTTCAGCAGGCTCTCTTCCATGGTGCGGCCCACGGCCATGACTTCGCCGGTGGCCTTCATCTGGGTGGAGAGCATCTTGCTGGCGCTGGAGAACTTGTCGAAGGGGAAGCGGGCCACCTTGCTGACCACATAGTCGATGGAGGGCTCAAAGGCGGCGGAGGTGGTGGCCAGCTGAATCTCGTCGAGATGGAAGCCCAGGGCCACCAGGGCGCTGACGCGGGCGATGGGATAGCCGCTGGCCTTGGAGGCAAGAGCGGAGGAGCGGGACACGCGGGGGTTGACCTCGATGACGTAGTAGTTGAAGGAATAGGGGTCCAGGGCGAACTGGACATTGCAGCCGCCCTCGATCTTCAGGGCGGTGATGAGACGCAGGGCTGCGTCGTGGAGCATGCCGTACTCTTTGCGCGTCAGCGTCTGGGCGGGAGCCACCACCATGGAGTCGCCGGTGTGGATGCCCACGGGGTCGATGTTCTCCATGGAGCAGATGGCGATGGCGGTGCCGTTACGGTCGCGCATGACCTCAAACTCGATTTCCTTATAGCCCTTGACGGACTTTTCCACCAGGACCTGGCTCACGGGGGACATGCGCAGGGCGTTCTCAGCCAGCTCCAGCAGCTCTTCATCGTTGTCGGCAAAGCCGCCGCCGGTACCGCCCAGGGTAAAGGCGGGACGCAGCACTACGGGATAGCCGATGCTCTCGGCGGCAGACTTGATCTCGTCCACGCTGTGGGCGATGACGGACTGGATGACAGGCTCGCCGATGGCCTCGCACAGGTCGCGGAACAGCTCGCGGTCCTCGGCCTGCTCGATGGAGTCGAAGGAGGTGCCCAGCAGCTCGCAGGAGCACTCGCGCAGCACGCCCTTCTTGGCCAGCTGCATGGCCATGTTCAGACCCGTCTGGCCGCCCAGGGTGGGCAGCAGAGCGTCGGGACGCTCCATACGGATGATCTTGGCGATATATTCCAGGGTCAGCGGCTCCATATACACCTTGTGGGCGATATTGGTGTCGGTCATGATGGTGGCGGGGTTGGAGTTCACCAGAATGACCTCGTAGCCCTGTTCCTTCAGGGCGAGGCAGGCCTGGGTGCCGGAATAGTCAAACTCGGCGGCCTGGCCGATCACGATGGGGCCCGAGCCGATGACCAGGATCTTCTTCAAATCGGTTCTCTTAGGCATTTGCCGCACCGTCCTTTCCCTTTTTCATCATGTCCACGAACGCTTCGTACAGGTAGCTCACGCCGCGGCTGCCGGAGACGCTGCCGGGCTGGAACTGCACGCCCAGCATCATGGCGCTCTCGTCGGCGATACCCTCCACCGTGCCGTCGTTGAGGTTGGTGTGGGTCACGGTCAGGCCGGTGCCGGCCAGGCTCCCGGCGCAGACGGCGAAGGCGTGGTTCTGCAGGGCGAACTCGATGCCGCCGGTGGCGAGGCACCGCACGCCGTGGTTGCTGCCGCGGTGGGCGGCCTTCATGCGGTCAACTTGGGCGCCGCAGGCCAGGGCCATGAGCTGGCAGCCCAGGCCGATGCCCAGCAGGGGCAGGCGGCCCTTCAGCGCGCCGATCAGCTCCGGCACGCACTTGACATGGCGGGGATCGCCGGGGCCGTTGGAGATCACCACGCCGTCGGGCCGCATGGCCAGCACCGCCTCGGCGGAGGTGGTGTGGGGCACGATGATCACATTGCAGCCGCACTCGTTGAGGCTGCGGATGGTGCTGTTCTTGATGCCGCAGTCCACAGCCACCACGGTGTACTTGTGGTTGGGGGTACGGCTGTACCACACCTTGCGGCAGCCCACGCGCTCCACCTGATTGGTGGCGGCGGGGGTGGCGGCGATGCGGCGCAGTGCCTCCTCGTCGCTGACCTCGGCGTCGGTGATGATGGCCCGCATCGAGCCCTCGCTGCGCAGCATCCGGGTGATGGCGCGGGTGTCCACGCCGGCGATACCGGGCACGCCGTTCTCCTCCATCTCCTGGGCCAGGGTCTTGGTATAGCGGAAGTTGGAGGGGGCGTCGTTGTACTCCTTGACGATAAAGCCGCCGATGCTGACGGACTTGGACTCGTAGTCCTCGTCGGCCAGACCGTAGCTGCCGATGATGGGATAGGTCATGCAGACCAACTGGCCGCAGTAGGCGGGGTCGGAGAGGATCTCCTGATAGCCCACCACCTGCGTGTCGAACACCACTTCCTGCACCGTTTCCACGTCGGCGCCGAAGCCGTAGCCGGGGAAGCTGCGTCCGTTTTCAAACACGAGTTTCTTGTTCACCCTTATCTCCTCCTGTATACGATATTTCCGGCGCACACCGTCAGCTCGGTGACGCCCCAGAGCTCCATGCCGGTGAAAGGCGAGCTCTTGCCTTTGGATACGAATTGGTCGGGATCCACCGTGAACTTCTCCTGAAGGTCGAACACGGCGATGTCGGCGGCCTCACCCACGGCGATGGCGGCGCGGCGGCCGATGATGGCGGCGGGCTTGACGCTCATCCGCTCGGCGAGCGCTTCCAGCGTCAGTGCGCCGCTGCGCACCAGATGGGTGTAGCACACGGCGAAGGCCGTCTCGCTGCCCACGGTGCCGAAGGCGCTGCCCTCCAGACCCCGGCCCTTCTCCTCGGCGGAGTGGGGGGCGTGGTCGGTGGCGATGCAGTCGATGGTGCCGTCCTGCAAGCCCGCCCAGATGGCCTCCCGGTCCTCGCGGCTGCGCAGCGGGGGGTTCATCTTGAACCGTCCGTCGTCCTCGGTGATGTCCATGTCACAAAGGGCGATGTGGTGGGGCGTCACCTCGCAGGTGACGGGAAGGCCCGCGGCCTTCCCCCGGCGCACCGCCGCGATGGACTCTTTGGCGGAAATGTGGCAGACGTGGTACTGTACCCCCGTCTCGGCCACCAGAGCGATGTCCCGCTCAATGGGCACATACTCGGAAGCGGAAGAAATTCCCTTCATGCCGTGGAGGGCGGCGTATTCGCCCTTGTGGATGGCGCCGCCTTCCAGCAGGCTCTCATCCTCGCAGTGGGCGGAGATCAGGCCGCCGCAGGCCTTCACACGCTCCATGACCTCGCGCATCATGTCCTTGCTCTGTACGCCCCGTCCGTCGTCGGAAAAGCCGATGCAGTGGGGGGCCATGGCTTCCAGATCGGCAATGACCTGTCCCTTTTCCCCCACGGTGATAGCGCCGAAGGGGAACACGCGGATGCAGGCGTCGCGCTCGATGGCATCCAGCTGCAGCTGCAGATGCTCCATCGTGTCGGGCACCGGGTTCAGGTTGGGCATGGAGCACACGGTGGTGTAGCCACCGGCGGCGGCAGCGGCGGTGCCGCTTTGTACCGTCTCTTTATAGGTAAAGCCGGGCTCGCGCAGGTGGACATGCAGGTCCACGAGGCCGGGCAGCACCGTCTTGCCGGTGCAGTCGATGACCTGTGCCCCTTCGCAGGCGAGATTTTCGCCCACGGCGGCGACGGTGTCGTTTTCAATCAGCACATCGCAGGTGCGAAAAGCCCCGCCGGTGTAGACCGCGCCGTTTTTCAGTAAGATACTCATGCCTTCACCGCCCGTTCCAGCACGGCCATGCGGACGAACACGCCGTTTTGCATCTGCTTGAAGATGCGGGCGCGGTCACACTCCATCAGGCAGTCGGCCAGCTCCACATCCCGGTTCACGGGGGCGGGGTGCATGATGATGGCCCGGTCCTTCATGGTGCGCTCCCGCTCCACCGTCAGGCCGTAGGCCCGGTGGAACTCCTCGCCGCTCATGGACATGGAGGCGGCGTGGCGCTCGCGCTGGATGCGCAGCATCATCACAATGTCGGAAGTCTTGACGGCCTGGTCGAAGTCCTCGCTGTCCAGGCTGTCCTCCAGGAACTCAGCAGGTCCGGCGGTGACCACTTCCATACCCAGGCGGCGCATCACCTCGTAGTTGGTGTGGGCCACGCGGGAGTGGACGATGTCGCCGGCGATGACGCACTTGAGCCCTTCAAAGCCGCCGAACTCCTGCCGGATGGTGAGGAGGTCCAGCAGCGACTGGGTGGGGTGGTTGCCGGTGCCGTCGCCGCCGTTGAGGAGGGCGGCGTTGATGTGGCCCAGGAGCTCGTTATAATACTCGTTGACTTTGTGGCGGATGACGATGGCGTCCACGCCGAAGGAGTCGAAGGTTTTCACGGTGTCGTAGAAACTCTCACTCTTGTTGAGGGAGGAAGCCGCCGGATTAAAAGAAACGACCCGCATACCCAGTTTTTCTTCAGCCACATTGAAGCTGTACTGGGTGCGAGTCGACGGTTCAAAAAACAAATTGCAGGCGATTTTGTCGCTGAAATTGGGAATATCGATCCCCTGGCAGAACATCTGGGCTCTGTCGAGAATGGCAATGATTTCATCGGTATGCAGATCACTGAGCTTGAGCAGGTTCTTGGCCATATCCGTTCTCCTTATCGCTTGTATTCGTGTAAAATATACCTTATCTATAACCTTTGAAATTATAGCATAATTCCCTTTTTGGCGCAAGGCGCAGGGGGAAAATGGGTAAAATTTTTTTCCACAGTTTGCAGACATTGTGTCTAAAAACGGTGGAGCGGAGGGGAAAGACCCTTCCATAAAAAAAGACCCCCCGACTTTCACAGTCGGGAGGTCTTATGATGAGTTTTAATTACTCGGCGGGGTAAACAGAAACCTGCTTACGATCCTTGCCCAGACGCTCGAAACGCACCACGCCGTCGGCCTTGGCG
>JAFYVA010000022.1 GCA_017549325.1 Oscillospiraceae bacterium | reverse complement strand
CGGCGGCGACCACGTTCTTGGCGGCCCAGCGGGCGGCGTACGCAGCGGAGCGGTCGACCTTCGTCGGATCCTTTCCGGAGAAAGCGCTGCCGCCGTGAGGCGCGCTGCCGCCGTAGGTATCGACGATGATCTTACGGCCAGTCAGACCGCTGTCACCCTGAGGACCGCCGATGACGAAGCGGCCGGTGGGGTTGACATAAAACTTGGTGTTCTCGTCCAGCAGCTCAGCGGGGACGGTGGGACGGATGACCAGCTCGATGATGTCCTTGCGGATCTGCTCCAGCTCCACCTCGGCGGCATGCTGGGTGGAGACCACCACGGTATCCACGCGGGCGGGCTTGCCGCTGCCATCATATTCCACGGTGACCTGCGTCTTGCCGTCGGGACGCAGATAGGTCAGCAGACCCTGCTTGCGCACATCGGTCAGGCGCTTGGCCATCTTGTGGGACAGGGAGATGGCCAGAGGCATCAGCTCGGGGGTCTCATCGCAGGCGTAGCCGAACATCATGCCCTGATCGCCGGCACCGTTGTCCAGCTCGTCGTCACCGTTGGCCTTGGCCTCCAGAGACTTGTCCACGCCCAGGGCGATGTCGCCGGACTGCTCGTCGATGGACAGGATCACGCCGCAGGTATTGCAGTCGAAGCCATACTTGGCGCGGTCATAGCCGATGTCGCGCACCACATCGCGGGCGATCTTGGCGATGTCCACATAGCAGGAGGTGGTGATCTCACCCATGATGTGGATCAGACCCGTGGTAGCGGTGGTCTCGCAGGCCACGCGGCCATTGGGATCCTGAGCGAAGATGGCGTCCAGAACGGCGTCGCTGATCTGGTCGCAGATCTTATCGGGATGTCCTTCGGTAACGGACTCGGAAGTAAACAGATGCTTTGCCATAGTGTTGTTCTCCTTTTCTTTTTCTTCTGCCGCCCTTGGGCGGTACGGTTGCGGAATGCAATAAAAAAGCGCTCTGCCTGAACCGACAGAGTGCTGCAATTTTTCTTGCTGTTCCTCATCTTTCGATTCATCGTCGGATTTGGCACCTTGAAAAACAGGTTGCCGTGGTTTCATCGGGCCGATCCCTCCGCCACTCTTGATAAGGGGATTCAATTTTTGGGAAATTTGCTGAAATTATTCTAGCAGATTTATTCAAATTGTCAATAGTGTTTTTGAAATTTTTTAAAAATGTTGCAAAAGCATCTTGTGAAATTGGAGGAAAAGGATATAATAAAACTATCCAAAAGCATTTACCAATTCTTAACTTCAGGAGGAAATGAATATGTCCAAATACGCCGGTACGCAGACCGAGAAGAACCTGATGACCGCCTTTGCCGGTGAGTCCGAGGCTCGCAACAAGTATACCTATTTTGCATCCGTTGCCAAGAAGCAGGGCTTTGAGCAGATTTCTGCACTGTTTCTGAAGACCGCCGATAACGAGAAGGAGCACGCCAAGCTGTGGTTCAAGGAGCTGGGCCTGCTGGGCGACACCGCCGAGAATCTGCTCTCCGCCGCCGAGGGTGAGAACTACGAGTGGACCGATATGTACGACGGCTTTGCCAAGACCGCCGAGGAGGAGGGTTTCCCCGAGCTGGCCGCCCGTTTCCGCATGGTGGCTGCCGTTGAGAAGCATCACGAAGAGCGCTATCGCGCCCTGCTGAAGAATGTGGAGATGGCCGAGGTCTTCGCCAAGAGCGAGGTCAAGGTTTGGGAGTGCCGCAACTGCGGTCACATCGTGGTGGGCACCGCTGCCCCCCAGATCTGCCCCACCTGCAACCATCCTCAGGCTTACTTCGAGATCCACGCCGAGAACTATTAAGAGATACACAAAAAAAGAAACGCCCGCGAGGGCGTTTCTTTTTTTGCTCACATCTCCCGCTTGATACACGCGATGGCGCCCTTCTCCAAGCGGCTCACCTGCGCCTGCGAAATGCCGATCTCCGCCGCCGTCTCCATCTGGGTCTTGCCCTGATAGAACCGCATGGCCAAAATTTTCCGCTGCCGCGCGTCCAGTTTCCCGATGGCCTCCTTCAGCGATAGGCGATCCAGCCAGTGCTCGTCGGTATTGGCGGTATCCTTCACCTGATCCATGACGCAGACGGTGTCGCCCGCCTGATCGTACAGGGGTTCGTAGAGGCTGATGGGATCCACCACCGCATCCATGGCGACCACCACCTCCTCCCGTGGAAGCCCCAGATATCGGGCGATCTGCTCCACCGATGGCTCGTGCTGATCCTCCGCCATCAGCGTCTCCCGCGCCTGCAGCACCCGATAGGCGGTGTCCCGCAGACTGCGGCTGACGCGGATGGCGCTGTTGTCGCGGAGATAGCGGCGGATCTCCCCCATAATCATGGGCACGCCGTAGGTGGAGAATCGGACGTTCTGGCTGATGTCGAAATTGTCGATGGCCTTCATCAATCCGATGCACCCCACTTGAAACAGGTCGTCCACATTCTCGCCCCGCCCCGAAAACCGCTGGATCACCGCCAGCACAAGGCGCAGGTTTCCGCAGATCAGCTCCTCGCGCGCCGATTCGTCGTCCTGCCGCAGCCGCTGCAAAAGCGCTACCATCTCGTCGTTTTTCAGTACCTTCAGCTCCGCTGTATTGATGCCGCAGATCTCCACCTTGCCCCGCATTGTCCGTGCCTCCATCCTTTGTTTGAGGAAAGTATCTCCGCGGCGAAGGTGGCTTATTCTCTTAGGCGAAAAGACCTGTGAATCGACGGAATGGGACAACGGAGCACCGTCATACAATAGGGCGAGGTGGGAACTATGGTGGTAAAATTTTCGCAATTTCGCCGCAAGGAGGTCATCAACCTCTGCGACGGATGCCGTTTGGGCTTTGTGGGGGATATCGAGCTGTGTCTGCCGGAGGGTTCGGTCAAGGCGCTCATCGTCTATGGCCCCTGCCGATTCTTCGGTCTGTTTGGCAGAGGAGAGGACTATTACATCCCCTGGGACTGCATCCAGCGCTTCGGCGACGACATCATTTTGGTCGACAAGCCCTTCCGCAGGCCGGAGGGCGGGCAAAAAGGGCAAAAAAGACGAAGATTTTAAGAAAAATAAGGAAAGTTTTGCTTGCATTCCGTTTATACTTATGGTATTATACTTCGGTGAATCCGCACAGGCACGGACTGTGGGTCGGTGCTCCCGTCAGGGGGTTAGCCCGCGGAGTGATGTGTCTGGAGGTACAAAACTAAACGAAAAAAGGAGAAACAAACACTATGGCAAACGTCGTATCCATGAAGGCCCTGCTGGAGGCAGGCGTGCACTTCGGTCACCAGACCCGTCGCTGGAACCCCAAGATGGCTCCCTACATCTACACCGAGCGTAACGGCATCTACATCATCGATCTGCAGAAGACCGTGAAGAAGCTGGAGGAGGCCTACAACTTCGTTCGTCAGCTCAGCGAGAACGGCCAGAGCATCCTGTTCGTCGGCACCAAGAAGCAGGCTCAGGACGCCATCCGTGACGAGGCTGCCCGCTGCGGTCAGTACTATGTCAACGCTCGTTGGCTGGGCGGTATGATGACCAACTTCAAGACCATGCGTACCCGCGTGGACCGTCTGAACCAGCTCAAGGCCATGCAGGCCGACGGCACCTTCGATATGCTGCCCAAGAAGGAAGTCATCAAGCACATGGGCGAGATCGAGAAGCTGGAGAAGTATCTCGGCGGCGTCAAGGAGATGAAGAAGCTGCCCGGCGCACTGTTCATCGTTGACACCCGCAAGGAGCGCAACGCCATCGCCGAGGCTCACCGTCTGGGCATCCCCGTTGTGGCCATCGCCGATACCAACTGCGATCCCGATGAGATCGATTACGCCATCCCCGGCAACGACGACGCCATCCGCGCCATCAAGCTGATCGCTTCCGTCATGGCCAACGCCATGATCGAGGGCCGTCAGGGCGAGCAGATGGAAGAGGCCGTCGAGGCTCAGGACGCTGAGTAATTTCATCGCCTAACTGACTTTTGCGAGACCCACGGGGCAGGGAAGTGTCCCTGCCCCGTTTTTTCATCCCTTACACTATATAAAATATACAGGAGGATATAATCATGGCATTTTCTGCTGCTGATGTGAAGACCCTGCGCGAGATGACCAGCGTGGGTATGATGGATTGCAAGAAGGCTCTGACCGAGTGCGACGGCGATATGGACAAGGCCGTTGAGTGGCTGCGCGAGAAGGGTCTGGCCAAGGCTGCCAAGAAGGCCGGCCGCATTGCCGCCGAGGGTATGTCCTACGCTCTGGTCGAGGGCACCGTGGGCGCTCTGGTCGAGGTCAACTGCGAGACCGACTTCTGCGCTAAGAGCGATCTGTTCGTGGCTTTCGTCAAGGACATCGCCAAGGCTGTCATCGATGCCAACCCCGCCGATGTGGACGCTCTGATGAACGCCAAGTATCCCGGTTCCGAGCTGACCGTCGCCGAGACCATGCCCGAGAAGGTCATGTCCATCGGTGAGAACCTGCAGATCCGCCGTTTCGTCCGCTTCGACACCAACTCCAGCGTCGGTTACGTCCACGCCGGTGGTAAGATCGGTGTTCTGGTGAACCTGGCTGTCTCCGGTGACGCCGATGTTACCGAGATCGGTAAGAACGTCGCCATGCAGATCGCCGCTCTGAGTCCCCGCTTCTGGGACAAGGCTCAGGTCACCGACGAGGTCCTGGCCGAGGAGAAGAAGGTTGCTCTGGCTCTGATGGATGCCGATCCCAAGATGGCTTCCAAGCCCGACGCCGTCAAGGAAAAGATCGTCATGGGCAAGATGAACAAGTTCTACGAGGAGAACTGCCTGCTGCAGATGGAGTTCGTCCGCGCCGACATCTTCACCGGCTCCGTGGAGAAGTACATCGCTGACGCCGGCAAGAAGCTGGGCGTCGAGGTCAAGTTCGTGGACGCCGTCCGCTACATGACCGGCGAGGGCATCGAGAAGAAGCAGGAGGACTTCGCTGCTGAGGTCGCTGCTCAGATGAACATGGGCAAGTAATTTTGCATAACTGCTGATGAAAGAGACCGCGAAAGCGGTCTCTTTTTTGCTCTCCTGTCGACTTGCTTTTTGGAAACAGATGGAATTTCGAAAAAAATATCGAAACATCAGCAAAAAATGGCACATTTCTCCCTTGCAAAGCGGGATATATAGGAGTATACTGACACTATAAATTGCAAAACCCTGGGGTTTTCCTGTTTGCTCTGCAAACAGGAACCGTATTGTCGATACAGCGTGAACGATGTTGGTGCGGTCACACCTGCTGTTTGCGTCTTTGTAGCGTCTGCGAGGGTTTTGAAAATCTAAAAAAGGGGAAAAGAAACATGAAAAGATTCTTTGCTTTGGTTCTGAGCTTGGTCATGGCTCTGAGCCTGTGTACGCCTGCTTGGGGTGCTGAAGGCACAGCAACAGAAATTTCTACTGTTGACGGTCTGAAGGCTGCTCTGGCTCAGAGTGGTGAATATAAGCTGACTGCGGATTTGAACCCGACTGAAGCTATCACCGTGCCTTCCGGTGTAACTGTCGTTCTGGATATGAACGGCAAGACCATTGCCGGCACCAATAGCACTACGAATACCCACAATGACCTGTTCTTGGTCAAGGGTACTCTGACCGTCAATGGTGGCACCATAACCCAGACTCACGCTGCTGCCAATATGGGATGGAATGGTTGTACGAACACCTTTGACATCACCGCAGGCGGTGTTCTGAATCTGAACGGTGTTACCGTCGAGAATCTGGGTAGCACCGACATGAACTTCGCCGTTCACATGAACAACTGGGGCGAAGTTACCCTGAATGTGCAGAACTCCTACCTGAAGGCTACTTACATGCCCGTCCGTGTGTTTAACTCCGGTCCGGATATGAACAATGTCACCATTAAGAACTCTACGTTGGATGGCGGCAATCACTCTTTCTGGGTTCATAACTATGCCAGCGCGGACTTTGGCGGCAAGGTGTACTCCGGCGCTTCTGCGGCCTATGACGAAGCAGCCGTTGCAGCTCGTCTGAACTTCGATATCTACGGTAATGGGAACACCTTTATTACTGGCAAGCCTTATCCTGTGCGCTATGGCTTTAACGAATCCCTTTACTTCAGAGAAAACGGTGAGGAGTATGGTGTTGCTTCCGTTAACGGCAAGACTTACAAGACCCTCGCTGAGGCCGTGGCCAATCTTAAGGCTGGCGATACCCTGACCCTGCTTGACGACATTGCCCTGTCTTCTACGGTCAATGTGACCAAGTCCGTCACCATTGATGGCAACGGCCACAAGATCACCAATGCCGGTACAACTACCAATACCGCTTTTATGTTAGGTGACAGCACTTGGCACGAAGACAAGGTCGACACTTGCAGCATTACCTTGAAGAACGCTATCTTTGATAGTTGGGAAACTGATCACGTTGTTCGCGTGCAGGGCGTCAAGGCCACCATCGACAACTGCACCTTCCAGAATTGCACGAGTGCCAATGTTGCGTTCGGTGTGGTTACCTTGAACTATGCTGAAGCTACTGTGCAGAACTGCACCTTTACCGATAACAACTGCGCAATGGTTGTTAATGTGAACTACAGTGTTCCCAAAACAACCGTCCTTACAAAGAGCAACACCATTGACAACTGCGTATTTACTGAAAATACGGTTTCCGGCGTAAGTGTGGTTTACTATTCTCAGGGAGGCGGCTTCGTCTGCAAGAACTCTGAGTTTACCAAAAACGTCGTGAATACTTCTTCCCACGCAGCCGTGGTTTACGGTGAAGTAATGACGGTTACCGGAAATACGTTTACCGAAAACTCTGTTACGGCAACCAGTGAACGCGCCGGTGTTGTGGTGGCAGATGGCGGCAAGGTCAATGAGAACGTGTTCTCCAACAATACGCTGTCTTCTGCAAAGTATGAGGCAACGGTTGTGAGCAAGGGTGACGGTTTCGCTCTTGACCTGAATGCCAACTACTGGGGTGATGGCAGTGCTCCCGCTGAGGGCGTTGACTATGTGAACGCTAAGCCCGATAAGGCGAATACGATTACGGCAACCACCTATTATTCTGCTGTTACTGCTGACGGTAAGCTCTCCGGTCTTGTTGACCCCAACGCTCCTAAGCCTCCCGTCTACAATCCCACTGTGACTCCCGAGACTCCCACCGAGAAGCCTGTGGAGACTCCTACCGAAACTCCCACCCAGACTCCCACCCAGCCCGCTCCCTCTACCGAGGTGACCGTGGGTGGCAGCGAGAGCGCTGTTAAGGTGGAGGCTACCGTTACCGGTACCACCGCTACCATCGATAAGATCGACACCGCTCAGATGGAGACCGCGATCGACAGCGCAGCCGATACCGGCAAGGTGACCATCGACTTCTCTGCCGTTGCCGCTGCACCCGAGAGCGGCGAGGAGAACGCCGTTGTTGACACCGTGGAGATCCCCGTCGAGGTGATCGCACAGATCGCCGAGGCCGTGGCCGATCCCGAGAACAAGACCGAGAGCCTTGAGATCGTGCTGGGCGACGGCGCTTCCATCGAGTTTGACGCGGCTGCTCTGGCCGAGAAGGTGGCGCAGGCTGGTGGCGAGAGCATTGAGATCTCCATCAAGCCCACCACTGCCGTGTCCGAGCGCCTCAGCAGTGCCCAGCTCTTCGCCGTGGGCGAGAGCGTGGCCTATGATATCACCGTCACCAGCGGTGGCGTGGCCATCTCCGATATGGGTGGCAACATTACCATCACGGCCCCCTACGCACTGGCTGAGGGTGAGACCGCTGAGGGTATCGTGGTCTACTACGTGGACGACGAGGGTAACCGCGAGAAGTGCGAGACTACCTATGACGCTGCCACCGGTCGCGTCAGCTGGGTTACCAACCATCTGTCCGTGTACATGGTTGCCTACGAGGCTCCCGCTGCCGATGACGGTGCCACCGACGACGGTGCTGTCAGCGATACACCCGTCGTGGACGATGCCCAGAGCAGCGGCAGTCCCGCGCTGTGGATCATCATCGTCGTGGTGGTGATCGTCGCCATCGTGGTCGTTGTGATTATCAGCAAGAAGCGCAAGGCGTAATTAAGCATATCAACTTAAAAGGAAGTGCACCTCGGTGCACTTCCTTCTTTTTTATGAGCTCCGACTGCTTTTATGCGGCCGTTCCCGTTTGATAAACTCTCTCCGCCCGCACCTCCGGGAGGGCGTGTGAGCGCTTCGGCGGGGACAACGCAAAAGCACCCGTTGAACCGATGGTTCAGCGGGTGCTTTTTCAGATGAACGCGGTTGTTGTTCATGCCTGCACAAATTAGATATTGCCGCTCAGCATATAGCGGAGGATGCCGCCAATGCACAGCAGACCCGTCAGGCAGGACAGGGCAACGGTCAGATAGGACAGTGCTGCGATCTGGGGCAGCAGCATACCCACAAAGGCAAACAGCACGCAAAGCGTGACACCGGCCATCACATAAATCAGGGACTTCATCAGCGGTTCTCCTTTCGTAAACTGGCGGTTTGTGGATGTTACTGTGGTTATCATACTCCCGAATTTGGTACACTTCCTTACGAATCGATTGCGTTTTGGCAAAAGAATGGCAACAATTTGGTTACAAAGAATTTTCTTGTGTTTACGCCATCCTTTTGGTATACTGTACGGTGAATAATTATCTTGGTGCAGTATGCGCTGTTATGGAGGAACCCCTGTTGAATTACCTGCAAAATCTATGGAATGCGCTGGATCTGGGCTCGCTGCAGGAGACGCTTTTGCGCGTGGCCTCGGTGCTGATCTGCCTCATTCTCCACGAAACCTGTCACGGTGTGGCCGCCTTTTTTCTGGGCGACCCCACGGCCAAGCGGAATCACCGCCTGTCCCTCAACCCCCTGCGGCATATCGACTGGCTGGGTCTTGCCGCCATGGTGCTGACGGGCGTGGGCTGGGCCAAGCCCGTGCCGGTGAATCCCAACTATTTCAAGCACCCCAAGCTGGGCATGGCCATCACGGCCCTTGCCGGCCCCCTGTCCAACCTGCTGCTGGCCCTGTGGCTGCTGCTGGGCGTCCGTGTCACGATGGAGAGCTCCCTGATCTGGGCGCAGTTCCTGATGGACACCGCCATTCTCTCCATCGGTCTGGGTGTGTTCAATTTGATCCCCATCCCGCCGCTGGACGGGTCGAAGGTGCTGGCGGCCCTGCTGCCGGATCGGCAGTACCGCTGGCTGATGCGTTACGAGCGCTTCGGGATGCTCATCATTATGCTTCTGGTGGTCTTTGGCGCACTCAGCGGCGTGGTCGGCCCCATCATCAGTGAGATATTCAGAATATTCTGCCGCATCGTCGGCTTGGTGTAAGAGGTATTGCTTTGGATAATCCGATTTTTAAACTGGAAAAGGTGGTGCAGGGCAAGGGCGGCGAGGTCATGGAGGACTTCGAGGGCCCGCTGGACCTGATCCTGTTCCTGCTGAGTAAAAACAAAATAGAGATTCAGGACATCCCCATCGCGCTGATTCTGGAGCAGTATCTGGAATATCTGGAGATGCGCAAGCAGATGGATCTGGAGGTGGCCAGCGAGTTCATCACCATGGCCGCACACCTGATGTATATCAAGACCCGTATGCTTCTCAGCCTTGAAGATGAAGAGGCACAGAGCGAGATGGAGGCGCTGATCCAGTCGCTGGAGGAGCGCAAGCGTGGCGAGACCTACGCCCGCATCAAGACGCTGGCTGAGCGTCTGGCGCCTATGGGCGAGTTCGGCCGCGATATCATGACCCGTCCTCCCGAGCCTATGGAGCGGGGCAAGATCTATGAGTATGACCACGAGCCGGGCGATCTGCTGATCGCCATCGCTGAGATGAGCGACCGACGGGGACAACTGGATGCCGCGCCCGATCTCAAGCCCTTTGACGAGATCGTGCGCCGTGAGCCGTACTCCGTGGAGAAGAAGGCCCGCGAGATCTTTGAGCGTCTTAAGAGCGGCGGCATTACCCGTTTTCTGCTGCTCTTCCGCGGCAGCCGCAGCCGCAGCGAGGTGGTAGCCACCTTCATGGCGGTGCTGGAGCTGTGCCGCAGCCGTATCATCCGCCTGGCAGGCGGCATGGGCGACTGCACCGTCACCTGCTCCGGTGAAATGGGTGAGGATTGGAAAGAGGAAGTTTGAGGTTAGATAGAATGGATACACTGGAAATGAGAGAAGTAGAGGCCGCCATCGAGGGAATTTTGTTCGCCTCCGGTGAGCCGGTCAGCGTGGATCGTATCTGCGTTGCGATGAATATGGATCGCGCCACCGTGGAACTGGTGCTGCAGAAGCTGATGGATTATTACGCCTATGAGCGCCGCGGTATGCGCCTTTTGAAGATGGAGGACAGCTATCAGCTGTGCTCTGCTCCCGAATACGGCGAGCTGATCCGCAAGGCATTTGAGGTACGCCGTCCGGCCAAGCTGAGCCAGCCTGCGCTGGAGGTGCTGACCATCATCGCCTACTACCAGCCCACCACCCGCGCCTATGTGGATCAGATCCGCGGCGTGGACAGTTCTTACACCATGGGCCTGCTGCTGGATCGCCACCTGATCGAAGAGTGCGGCCGTTTGCAGGTGCCGGGCAGACCCCGTCTGTACCGCACCACCCAGACGTTCCTGCGTGCCTTCCACCTGAATTCGCTGGACGATCTGCCTGAGATGACAGGTCTGGAAGAGGACGGCCAGATGCGTCTGGATGAGCTGGGCAGCGAGACGCTCCCCGTTGAGGAATAAGCGGGAGCAAAATTGATGGGAAGGGGGGATCGCCATGACGGTATTATGGTGCATACTGGGCGCGATGGTGCTGCTGATCGTGATCGTGCTGTCGCTGCGCGTGGGCATAACGCTTACCATGCACGAATCACTGACGGTGACGGCCCGCATCGGCCCGAAAACCGTTGTGCTGTACCCCGCGCCGCCGAAAAAAGCGCCCGCGAAAAAGAAGAAAACGGCTCCGGCGGCTGCTGCCTCTAAGGAGGAAAAGAAACCCGGGCTTGACCTTACCGCACAGGATGTGCGCGAGGCCATCCGCGCCGCGTGGAACGCCCTGGAGCGTGTGCTGCGGCGCATCGGCAAGGGAATACGCATCTATCCCTGCCGGGTGAGCATTATCGCAGGCGGCTCCCAGCCCGACCGGGTGGCGGAGCTGTACGGACAGTTGAGCGCCGCCGTGTGGACGGTGATGCCCCGCTTGGAGCAGCTGATTTACATCCGCGATCCCTATATCCATTTGGATGCGGATTTCAATGCGCCCGCCGTCAATGTGGAGGGGCAGGTGGGTGCCTGCCTACGCGTCGGTGATCTGATCGCCGTTGCCTTTGCCGCCGCGATTCCCCTGCTGAAATGGTATATACCCTTTAACCGCCGCCGTAAGGCGCGGCAGAAACCTGCGGTTCGGGCCGCAGAGCCAACAACGCAACCGTAAGATGTCAGAAAGGATCAATGAGTATGGATAACAACAAGAAATCCTCCCTCAGTGAGCTGATGGAGACCTCGATGGGTAAGGTTCGTGAGATGGTGGATTCCAACACCATCATCGGTCAGCCCATCACCACCCCCGACGGTGTGACCCTCATCCCTGTGTCCCGTATGAGCTTTGGCTTCGGCTGCGGCGGCGGTGACTACGGTAAGACCGCCCCCAAGTTCGGCGGCGCCAGCACCGCCGGCGTCCGTGTGGAGCCCGTGGCCTTTCTGGTGGTGCGCGACGGCGTGACCCGCGTCATGCCCGTGGCCGCTCCTGCGATCACCACGGTGGATCGCGCCATCGAGCTGGTGCCGCAGGTGCTGGATCGCGTGGAGAACTTTATCGAGCGCCATAAGGCTGAAAAGGCAGAAAAAGAGGTTTTCTAAGTCTTAATATCGGACAACCGAAGGTGCATACCATAGCTGTGAGGTGATGGTATGCGTCGAGTGATCTGTGTGCTGCTGTGTGTGCTGCTGTGCCTTTGCCGCGTGGAGGGGACGGAGGCGTTGTCCCTGTCTGCCGGATCGGCCATCCTGATGGATGCCGACACCGGTGAAGTGCTCTATGAAAAAGATGCCGACAGATCCATGCGTATCGCCAGCACCACCAAGATCCTGACGGCACTGGTGGTACTGGAGGAGGCCTCCCCCTGCGATGTCATTACCGTGACGCAGGAGCACATGGTGGAGGGCTCGTCGATGTATCTGGAGGTGGGAGAGCAGGTAACGGTGCAGGAACTGCTCTACGGTTTGCTGCTCTGCAGCGGCAACGATGCGGCGCTGGCCCTCACCGAGGTGTGCGGCGGCGAAGCGGCGTTTGTGGAGAAGATGAATGCCCTTGCACAAAGCATCGGCATGGAGAACTCCTCGTTCCGTAATCCCAACGGCCTTGATGCCGATGGCCACCGCTCCACCGCACGGGACATGGCGCGTCTGGCGGCCTATGCCGCCGAGGACCCCGCCTTCGTGCGCCTCTGCTCCACCACCGCTGCATCGGTGGCGGGACGCAGCATGAGCAACCACAACAAGCTGCTCAAGCGCGTGGAGGGCTGCATCGGCATGAAAACAGGCTATACCAAGGCGGCGGGCCGCACACTGGTCAGCTGCGCAGAGCGTGAGGGCCGATGCCTCGTGGCGGTGACGCTGAACGCCGCCGACGACTGGTCGGATCACGAGAAATTATACGAATGGGGCTTTGGCCCGGAGGGATAAGCATGGCAGAGCGTCTGCAAAAGTTGATAGCGCAATCGGGCCTCTGCTCCCGCCGTAAAGCCGAGGAACTGCTGAGCTCGGGCCGCGTCACGGTGGATGGTCTGGTCGCCGCGTTGGGTGACAAGGCCGATCCCGCCGTACAGACCGTCGCCGTGGACGGGAAGGTGCTGGTCTTTGAAGAGGAGAAGGTCTACCTGATGCTCCACAAGCCCCGCGGCTATGTGACCACCCTCAGCGATGAAAAGGGCCGCAGGACGGCGGCAGATCTGGTGGCTGACTGCGGCGTGCGGGTCTACCCCGTGGGCCGTCTTGACATGGACAGCGAGGGGCTTCTGTTGTTTACCAATGACGGCGCTTTTATGCAGACCATGACCCACCCCAAGCATCAGGTGGACAAGGTCTATGAAGTGACGGTGAGGGGTGAACTGGATGGTGCAGCGCAGCGTCTTGCCGCCGTGACCGACCTGGATGGGGAGGAGATCATCCCTGCACAGGTAACGCAGCTGGATCGCTGTGGCGGACAAGCACTGCTGCGTGTGGTGATCCATCAGGGTAAAAACCGCCAGATCCGCCGTATGTGTGCCCAAGTGGGTCTGCAGGTCAAGCGGCTGTGCCGCGTGGCAGAGGAGTCGCTTGTTCTGGGTGATTTGCCTGCGGGGAAATGGCGGCATTTGACAAAGGAAGAGATCGATACGCTGAAAGGAGCGCAATATGAGTAGTGTATTGCATACCATACGCACCTGCATGGACGGCTTCTCCAAGGGACAGAAGCGTATCGCCGATTATATTTTGAACAACTACGATAAGGCCGCCTTTATGACAGCCTCCCGACTGGGCAAAACGGCACAGGTGAGTGAATCCACCGTGGTGCGTTTTGCTGCCGAACTGGGCTACAGCGGCTATCCCGCCATGCAGAAGGCGCTGCAGGAACTGATCCGTGGCCGCCTGACCTCCGTGCAGCGCCTCAGTGCCTCGGAGATCGACATGGAGGAGCAGGACCTTCTCAGCAGTGTCATGCACCGCGATATGGACAGTATCAGCACCACCATTGAGCAGGTGGATCGCGCCGCCTTTTCCAATGTTGTGGAGCAGATCCTGCAGGCAGAACACGTCTACATTCTCGGCGTCCGTTCCAGCGCCTTTCTGGCGGGCTATCTCAATTTTTACCTGCACCTGCTGATGAACAATGTGACGCTGGTGCAGAACACCGCCGCTGGCGAAATTTATGAGCAGCTGGTGCATATCGGCCCGAAAGATGTGATTCTGGCCATCAGCTTTCCCCGTTATTCCAATATGGTCATCCATGCGGTGGATATGGCCTACCAGCGCGGTGCAGCGGTCATCGCCATTACCGACAACCGTATGTCACCGCTGGTACCCTATGCCACCGAGTCGCTGTTCGTACGCAGCGAGGCGCTGGCCTATGTGGACTCTCTGGCCGCGCCCTTGAGCCTGTTGAATGCGCTGGTGCTGGCAGTTGGCCGCAGAAAAGGTAAGGAAGTGTCCGACACCTTCTCCAGCCTGGAGCAGGTGTGGTCGAAATACGATATTTTTGGAAAGTCGGAAGATGAATAATGTTGTTGTGATCGGCGGCGGTGCCGCAGGCCTGATGGCCGCCATTACCGCCGCAGAAAAGGGTGCAAGCGTGGTGCTTCTGGAGCCCAACGAGCGCCTTGGCAAAAAAATCAATATTACGGGCAAGGGTCGGTGCAATGTCACCAACGATACGGATCTGGACGGCCTGATGGCCAATATCCCCCGTAACGGCCGCTTCCTCTACAGTGCCCTCAGCCGCTTCTCCTCCCGCGATACCATGGCCTTTTTTGAGAAGGCCGGTGCGGCCCTGAAGGTGGAGCGCGGCAACCGCGTATTCCCCCAGTCCGACAGCGCCTTCACCATCACCGACGCCCTCAAGCGCCGTGTGAAGGAGACGGGTGTCCGATGGGTGCGTGACCGCGCCGTGGACATCGAGGTGACGGACGGCGCCGTGACGGCCGTGCGTGGCGAGAAGGATACATATAAGGCCGATCGCGCCATCATCGCCACCGGCGGCTGTTCCTACCCCGGCACCGGCTCCACGGGCGACGGCTACCGCCTTGCCGAGGCGCTGGGCCATACCGTCGTCGAGCCCAAGGGCTCGCTGGTGCCCCTTGTCAGCGATGACGGCTGCTGCCGCGAGATGCAGGGCCTTGCGCTGAAAAATGTGGAGCTGACGGTGACAAACGCTAAGAAAAAGGTGATCTTTCACGAGCTGGGCGAGATGCTGTTTACCCATTTTGGTATCTCCGGCCCGCTGGTGCTCTCCGCCAGTGCCCATCTGCGTGACTGGGAAAAGGGCGGCTACCGTCTCAGCATCGACTTAAAGCCGGCATTGGACGAGCAGAAGCTGGAGAGCCGCATTCTCCGCGACATCAGCGAAAACCCCAACCGCGACGGCGAGAAGCTGCTGGGCGGGCTGGTTCCCCACAGCATGGTGGCTGTGGTGATGAAGCGCCTCGATTGGCCCAAGGGGCTGAAGAGCCATTCCATCACCAAGGAGCAGCGTCGGGCGCTGGTGCAGCTTTTGAAGGATTTCCCCATCTCCGTTACCGGTGTGCGCCCCGTGTCGGAGGCCATCGTCACTGCCGGCGGCGTGAAGGTGGGGGAGGTCAGCCCCAATACCATGGAGTCGAAACTGGTATCCGGCCTGTATTTTGCAGGCGAGGTACTGGATGTGGATGCCTATACAGGCGGATTTAACTTACAGATCGCGTGGGCGAGCGGCCGATTGGCCGGCCTCGCCGCCGCAGAGAAGGAGGAGTGGTGATATGGCTATGAACAACAAGCGTTTCGCCGTAGCGGTGGATGGCCCCAGCGGTGCAGGAAAGAGCACCCTTGCCAAGGCGGTAGCCGCAAAGCTGGATATTCTCTATGTCGATACCGGTGCCATCTACCGTACCATCGGCTGCTATGTGAAGGAAAAGGGTGTCGACCCCCGCGATAACGAGGCTGTGATCGCGCTCCTGCCGGAGATCCGTGTGGAGATGCGCTATGCCCCGGACGGCCTGCAGCATATGTTCCTCAACGGCCGTGATGTGACCACCGAGATCCGTCAGAATGAGATCTCCCGCTACGCCTCCGATGTCTCCGCCATCCCCGAAGTGCGTACCCATCTGCTGGAGATGCAGCGTCAGTTTGCCCGCGAGTCCTCCGTGATTATGGACGGCCGCGATATCGGTACGGTGGTGCTGCCCGACGCGGAGGTGAAGGTGTTCCTCACCGCTCCGCTGGAAGAGCGTGCCCGCCGCCGCTTCCTGGAACTGGAACAGCGCGGTACCCCCAGAGCCTACGAAGATGTTCTGGCCGATATGGAGCAGCGCGACTATAACGATTCCCACCGCGCCGCCGCTCCGCTGCGTCAGGCGGAGGATGCGGTGCTGCTGGATACGGGTGATCTCAATTTCGAGGAGAGTCTGGAGGCTCTCATCGACATCATCCGAAAGAAGGTGGAGGCGTGAAGAATACCTTCTACATCAACCTGCACTTTATCCTCAAACCCATCATCAAGGTGATCTTCCCCTTCTCGGTAACGGGCGTGGAGCATCTACCCGCCGATAAACCGGTGGTGCTGTGCGTCAACCATACCAATGCGGTGGACCCCGTTGTGCTGGCTTTTGCCCTGCCCCGCACCTATCCCATCCGCATTATGGCCAAGAAGCAGCTTTTCGTCATCCCCGGCCTGAACTGGCTGATCCGTAAGCTGGGTGCCTTTCCCGTGGATCGCGGTCACAACGATATCGGCGCGGTGAAGCACTCCATCGGTGCCATCCGCGACGGCTGCAGCCTGATGATTTTCCCCGAGGGCACCCGCATCAAGGACGGCCGGCGCATTGAGCCCAAGTCCGGCGCCGCCATGATCGCCATCCGCTCCGGCGTGGATATGGTGCCGGTGTACATCAGTGCCAATCACCGCCTGTTCCGCAAGACGCGTATCGTCATCGGCGCGCCTTACGCTCCTGTCTATACGGGCCGCAAGGGTACTGCGGAGGAATATCAGCGCAACATCAACGAAGTGATGGACCGCGTCTACGCGATGGGAGAGACGAAATGAAGGTGCTTCAGGCCAAAAGCGCCGGTTTCTGCTACGGTGTGGAGCGGGCTGTGGAACTGGCCCGCACCGCCGCAAAGGAACAGACCGGCTGCGTCATGCTGGGCTACATCATCCACAACACCCATGTGGTGGAGGAATTGGCGGCCCTCGGTGTCCGTCATGTGGACAGAAAAGAGGATGTGCGTCCCGGTGAGACGGTCATCATCCGCTCCCACGGCGAGAAGAAGGAGACCTTCGACTACCTCGAGAGAATCGGGGCAAAGGTGCTCAATGCCACCTGCCCCAATGTTCTGCGGATCCAGAAGCTGGTAGAGCGCGCCCACGAGCAGGGGAGAGTCCCTGTGATTATCGGTGAAAAACATCATCCGGAAGTGGTGGGAGTTGCCTCTTTTTCCCCCGATTCTGTGATTTTGGAGAACAAAAATGAGGTGGAAGCGTGGCTCGTCGAAGACCCCTCCCGCCGCCATTTGCCCCTCACTGTGGCGGTGCAGACCACCTGCGTCCGCGCCCTGTGGGAAAGTTCTGTAAAATTTTTAAAAAAAGAGTGTACAAACGCAGAAATATTTGATACAATATGTAATGCTACGCAAAAACGCCAGTCGGAAGCGGCAGACATTGCCGCCATGGTTGACGTGATGGTGGTAGTAGGAGACCGTAAGAGTGCCAACACACAACATTTGACAGAGATTTGCAGCGAGAGATGCCCCCGGGTCTATCAGATCGAAGGGGCCGAGGAACTTGAGCCAAACTTTCTTAAAGGATGTTCCGTGGCGGGACTCACAGCGGGAGCCTCTACGCCGGCGAGCATCATTAAGGAGGTAAACAAAACGATGAGCGAAGAAATCAAGACCATGGAAGCTATGGAAGAGAGCTTCGAAGAACTGCTGGAAAAATCTTTTAAGACTTTAAATACAGGAGATAAGGTAACCGGTATTGTCACGGCAATCGGTCCCACCGAGATCCAGGTGGATCTGGGCACCAAGCAGGCCGGCTATATCGACCTGGAAGAGCTGTCTGCCGATCCCACCGTCAAGCCCGAGGATGTGGTTAAGGTCGGTGACGAGATCGAGCTGTTCGTCATCCGCGTCAACGATGTGGATGGTTATGCTAAGCTGTCCAAGAAGCGTCTGGATGCCGTCAAGATCTGGGACGACATCGCTGAGGCTTGCGAGAATAAGGTCACCCTGGAGGGTAAGGTCACTGAGGAGAACAAGGGCGGCATCGTCGTCAACGTCAAGGGCGTTCGCGTGTTCGTTCCCGCTTCCCAGAGCGGCCAGCCCCGCGGTGCTGAGCTCAGCGAGATGATCGGTCAGACCGTCTCCCTGCGCGTCACCGAGGTCAACCGTGCCCGCCGTCGCGTGGTCGGTTCCATCCGTGCCGTTTCCTACGAGGCCCGCGCCGCTGCTCAGGCTGAGATCTGGAACAGCATCGAAGAGGGTAAGCGTTACACCGGTACCGTCAAGTCCATGACTTCCTACGGTGTCTTTGTTGACATCGGCGGCGTGGACGGTATGGTACATATCTCCGAGCTGAGCTGGAGCCGTATCAAGAACCCCGCTGAGGTCGTCTCTGTCGGCGATACCCTGGAGGTCTATGTCATCTCCTTCGACGCCGAGAAGCGCAAGATCTCCCTGGGCGTCAAGGATCACGCTTCCAACCCCTGGGATACCTTCATGAGCACCTACAAGGTGGGCGACGTTGCCAACGTTCG
>JAFYVA010000021.1 GCA_017549325.1 Oscillospiraceae bacterium | reverse complement strand
TGCCGATACATTCTGGCATCGAATGCGATGGAGGAGTTAAAATCGTTAACAGCGCTGTCGGTTTCCTTCTGGAACCGTCCTGCCCAAAGTTTCATAGTCGTTCTCCTTGTGTGTTTTTACGGCGACGGGGGAAGGTTTCTCCCAAATGCGGCCCGGGGCCGCCCGTCCTTTTTAATGGCAGACGCGGGGCGAAGAAAATCTCCGTCCCGCCTCTGTTTTTCGTTTCAAATATTAAAGGAAGTCTCTTACAGCATACCCTGATCGCGCAGAGCCAGAACCTTATCGGGCAGACCCCACAGGATGATGAAGCCGGTGGCGTCGGTCTGATCGTAATCGCTCTCTTCGAAGGTGACGATCTTCTCGGAGTACAGGCTCTCGGGAGAGGTCACGGAGTTGGTGATCATGTTGCCCTTGAACAGCTTCAGCTTCACCTGACCGGTGACGTGCTTCTGGGTGTCCACGGCGAAAGCCTGCAGAGCCTCACGCAGGGGGGTGAACCACTTACCGTTGTAAATCAGGTCGGCGAAGTCCACGGCCAGCTTGCGCTTCATGTGCAGGGTGTCCTTATCCACGGTGATCTGCTCCAGAATCTCATGGGCACGGTACAGGATGGTGCCGCCCGGAGTCTCATAGACACCACGGTCCTTCATGCCGGTCATACGGTTCTCGACGATGTCCAGCAGGCCGATGCCGTGCTTGCCGCCCAGCTCGTTCAGCTTGCGGATGATATCGCTGCCCTTCATCTCAACGCCGTCCACGGCCACGGGCACGCCCTTGACGAAGTCGATGGTGACGATCTCGGGCTCGTCGGGAGCCTCGAAGGGGGACACGCCCATTTCCAGGAAGCCGGGCTTGCTGTACTGGGGCTCGTTGGCGGGGTCTTCCAGATCCAGACCCTCGTGGCTCAGGTGCCACAGGTTCTTATCCTTGGAGTAGTTGGTCTCACGGGAGATCTTCAGGGGGATGTTATGTGCTTCGGCGTAGTCGATCTCTTCGTCACGGCCCTTGATGTCCCACTCACGCCAAGGGGCGATGATGGTCATGTCGGGAGCGAAGCGCTTGAAGGTCAGCTCGAAACGGATCTGATCGTTGCCCTTACCGGTGCAGCCGAGGCAGATTTCGTCGGCGTTCTCGGCCTTGGCGATGTCCACCAGAGCCTTGGCGATGACGGGACGGGCGAAGGCGGTACCCAGCAGGTAGCCCTCGTAAGTGGCACCCATCATCATGGAGGGGATGATGACCTCATCCACCATCTTGTCGGTCAGGTCGGCTGCGTAGAACTTGGAAGCGCCGGTCTTGATGGCCTTCTCTTCCAGACCCTCCAGCTCGTCAACCTGGCCCACGTCGCCGGCCACGGCAATGATCTCGGGATCGTTGTAGTTTTCCTTCAGCCAGGGAATGATGATGGACGTATCCAAACCGCCGGAATAGGCGAGGACGATTTTCTTGATATCTTCTTTATTCTTCTTCATAACAGGATGCCTCCCAATTGAATTGTTTGTTGATGTATGCATTATACGATATTCATGAATAAATATTCAAGAGTCATGTTGCACAACTTTTCTCTTCTCTTTTGAGCCGTTTTGCATATCTTGCCAAACCCTCCCGGTTTTTTCCGCGTCTCACCCGCCCGCAAGCGGGAGCTTCTGCCCTCTCTTCCTCCTATATCCGCTCTCCGCCCGCTTTCTGTACCAGAAGACACCCCCAGATGCCTCTCTCTCCTTTTCGGTTATTTTTTCAGTTTAGCTTAATAAAATATTCATCACACGCCGGCACTTCCGGCGCATAAACTGACTTGGGGCAACTGCCCCCGGCGGACACACACGCTTTGAATACGGAAAGGGGATTCTATGAAAACCTGTCTCCTGCAAACTCTGGCTCTGGTTCTGGGCGGACTGGCGCTGGGCATTCTGGTCTTTCTGCTGCTGTTTACCGGCGTTCTGACACTGGTTCCCGCGGCAGCGACGGGCCTCGTGTTTTTTGCTCTGACGATCCTTCTGGCGGGCAGCGGATTGCTGCTTCTGGTCTACACCCTTTTGCGCTCCGAGCGGTCGCCCGCCCTTGCGGACGCCTGGCTTTGCTGCGGCCAGACGGCAGCGGTGGGCGCCGTGGGCACGGTGCTGACCGGCCTGATCACGCTGCTGACTGTCTCCCTTGAGGTGGGACTGTATATCGGCGCGGCTTTGACAGTCTTTTTCCTGTTTCTGCTGCTGGGCGGGCTTCTGTGTTTAGCCCGGCGGTATGTGACCGTCCGCTTCGGCTGCGGATGCTGAAAAAAATTCCGGTGCGCTCATGCGCACCGGAATTTTTTATCAAACGGTTGGATCAGCTTACTCCTCGTCACGCTTCTTGCGGTTCAGGGCACTGACGCCGGCAAGTCCGGTGCCGGACAGGGCACTCAGGGCCAGCCACAGGGCGGACATGTCGCCGGTCTTGGGAACGTCGGCCAGAGGAACGTTCTCCTCGGGGACGTCAACGATCTCCTCAGCGGGAGTCTCGTCAGAGGTCTCGGGCCCGTCGGTCTCGGGAGCGGGATCGGTGGGGATGGGAGCGTCGGGGATCACGACGGTGGGCTTGTCGTCATCATCATCGTCGTCATCGATCTCGTCGCCGATGGTGCCCCACTGGGCAATCAGACGGATGCTCTCGGTAGCGGGGGTACCTTCCTCATACTTGCCGGAACCGGCCATGCTGAGGCTTTCGGGGTTGTTGTCCTTGGCGTACTTCCAACCGATCAGATCCAGGCCGTCACGGGTAGGCTCGGGCAGAGGCTCCAGTTCATAGGTGTCGCCTGCGCCGGTGCGCTGGCAGCCGCTCCAGCCGGAGGCATCCAGGCCGCCGTTGTAGTCGTAAGTAATGACGATGTCCTTCTGCTGGGCAGAGGTCAGTCTGTGGTAGTACAGAACGGGAACGTTCACGGAAGCGCCGGCTGCCTGACTATAAGCGGTGGACTGCTCGGTTGCAGCCTCGCTTTCATTTTCGGAATCGCCGCTGGCCACAGAGCCCAGCACGCGGACCTGAACGCCATTGATCACAGCGTCAGCCTTCACGTTCAGGAGGGTGTTGGTGCCAACAGAGTTCACGGTCACCAGACCGTCCCAGGTACCGTCAACAAAGTTCCAGGTGCGACCGTTGGTAACGGTCACATCGCCGTCGATGGTGCCGCCGCCGGTGAAGTCGCCGCCGTTCTTCGAGCCGTTGAAGAACACGTCGCCAAACAGGGTCTTGCCCTCTGCAATGTCCAGACTCTTGTAGAAGCGGGACTCCTCCACAAACATGTCAGCCGTGATCTTCACGTTCTGGCCGACGCCGATGTCTCTGCCTTTGTAATTGCTGGTCGCAATGTTGTCATAGATCTTGCCGCCGTCGAGGGTGATGCTGGTCAGATTGGCATGCTTGGCAGAGATGGCTGCGGAGTTCGTGGTGATGTTGTCATGGATCTCGCCACCGTTCATTTCAAAAGCACCTGCGGAGTCATGGAGGTAAATCATGCCGTTCCAGTTGTTGCCGCTGGCAAGGCACCAGTTCTCATAGATCTCGCCGCCGTTCATCTTCAGCAGGGCGTCCTTGCTGGTCATGACGATGAAGATACCGCCGTTGCCAATGCCGGCGTTGTCATAGATCTCGCCGCCGTTCATATTCACGGTGCCCTCGACACGTGCCATGCCGCCGTTGCCGTGGTGGGAGTAGTTGCCGCAAATCTCGGTGCCGTCTTCGATGTTCCAGGTACCGCCAACGCCAACCGTGGCCACAACGGCAACACCCTTCTTGAAGTTGTGGGTGATGAGGGCCTCTTCGGTGGTCAGAGTGCCGCCCTTGGCAACGCTGAACACATACTCACCTGCGTTGTCATGGATCACGGAGCCGCCGTCCATCAGAACGGTACCCTTGACTTCGATCATGGCAGCGGAGGCCACAGGGGCACCCTTTTCAAGCTTGCTGTAAGTGACGTTATCGGGATTCACCGCGTTGCCGCCGAGAAGGTCATCCCAATATTCCTTCTCCAGGAAGGTCCACTTGTTGTTGCCGTCCACGTCCAGGTTGTCCATGGTCAGCTTGGCGCCTGCGGACACAGAAATCAGGGTGCCGCTGTAAGACTCACCGCGAACGATGGCGTAGTCGGCATCGCCGTCGCCGTCATAGTCAGAGGTGATGGTCACGTCGCTGTCGATGGTAACCTTGGCATCCAGAACCGCATCGTCCACCAGAACGATGACAGCGCCCTTCTCAGCGGCATCCACAGCAGCGCTCAGGGTCTTGTAGGGAGTCTCGCCGATGATGGCCACAACGCCGTCACCGTAAGCGCAGCCGGCCACGTGCTCATGCTCAGGCAGTTCGCAAGTCAGGTCGGTTTCATAGCAATCCTCCACATGGGTGTGATCCACGTAGCAGGCGGGGTCGTTGTTCTTGTCGTGAGTGTGAGTAGGTGTCTTGCACTCCAGATTGGTCTCTGCAGCTTCCTCGGTCAGACCGCAGACAGGCTCGTCGCCGTAGCAGTCATCATCATGCTCATGGTAGCAGGAGCCAGAGTGCTTGTAGTAGCAATCGCCGCCGTGGGCGTGATCGCACTCGTCGGTGTGCTCATGCTCTTCGCTCTCATTATCACACTCTGCTTCCTCATAGCCGCAGATCACGGTGTCCTCGCTCTTTTCGCACACCAGAGTGCCTTCCTCGATACCGCAGATCACATTGCCAAAGCAGCCGGCCTCGATGCTGTGCTTGTGGTAGCAGCCGTCAGCCACGGTGTGCTCGTGCTCTTTCACCTCGCAGACCAAATCCTGCGTGGCTTCCTTGCCGCAAATCAGGGTCTCGCCCTCATAGCAGGCTTCCTCGTGGGCGTGCTTGCCGCAGATGACGATATCCTCATAGCAGAGATCCTCGTTATGGGCGTGGGCCACTCTGCCGCAGGCGTACTCCTCAGCAGAGGCGGTCATGCTCAGCAGACCGGCGGTCATGCTCAGAGCCAGCAGCATGGAAAACAGTTTCTTCATCTTCTTCATATCAAACGCTCCTTTTCAGAGGTTTCAGAGTTACAGCTTTTCGCCGTTTTTGCGCTTTTGTTCTTTACATTTGAGAGTATAGCATCAACCAGTTACATTTTTAGTTACACTTTCAAAAATACCGTTCATTTTGAAATATCTTTTTTTACAAACAAATCTGTTGTTTTTTGACATTCTGTATAATCCAGCCATTCCCCCCTTCTGTCAGGCAGCAAAAAACCGGCCCGGCACGGGGATTCCGTGTCGGGCCGGTTTCAAATTTCACTTATTTTGTCACCCGCAGCGGAGGATCAATCCTCGCGCTTCTTGCGGCCGATGATGCTCACGCCTGCCAAACCGGTGCCGGACAGAGCGCTCAGAGCCAGCCACAGGGCGGAGATGTCGCCGGTCTTGGGAACCATGGGGATGGGGTTGTCGGTCAGTTCATCCAGAGGAACATCGTTGTCCTTGATGTCGGACAGAGGAGGCGTATCATCATCGATGGTGACCTTCTCCTTCTTGGGAGGGGGATCCTTCTTGGGAGGAGGATCCTTCTTCTCCATAGAGTTCTCGATGCTCCAGCCCAGGATCTTGCCTTCGCCGTCCTCGATCTCCACGATGTTGGAGATCCAGTCGCCCTCACAGTCCTCGGTCACGTAGTAGACGATCTCTTCACCGTCGGCGTAGCGGTACAGCTTTTCGAAGGTGCAGCTCCAGATATCAGACTCATCCTCGCCACCCTCTTCAGGAGCGGGTTCCTCGGTCAGAGCAGCCTCGCCCTCTTCGACCTCTTCCTGCTCGGGTTCCTCAACGGCACCCAGAACAGCGTCGGCAACCTTGATATCCTGATCGCCGTTCTCGATCCACAGGGTCACGGTGACGGGCTCCATGTAGCCCTTCTCGTCCTTGTAGGTCTCATCCCAGGTCTTCTCGACATAGAGGTCGATCAGCTCGGGCTCATGGGTGTTGGTGACAGTGATCTCATAGGACTCCTCGTCAACCTTTGCGGCCTCGCCTTCACCGGAAACGGTGTAGCCGGGGATGGCTTCGAAATACTCAACGCCGTCCACCACATAGCCGATCTCGGTCACCACGGGGGTGCCGGGATGCTTGCGGGCGGAATACATGAACTCGACTGCGTAATCGGGAGCGGAAGCCTGAGCGGTCTCGGTGTACTCGCCCACGGCCAGCTGGAAGATCACAGCGTCGGGACGGATTCCGTCACGGTCATTGTCATCGTCCCACTTCTTGGCAACGTCCACGGTGACGCTGGCGGAGATGAACTTATAGGTATTGGTGACATCAACGGTCACATCATCGGCCTCGTCCAGAACCACGGAGGCAGCCTTGTCGGCTTCCTCGACATCGTCGATGGAAACGGTCAGCTGATAATGATCCTTAGAGGGAGCGGTAGTCTCGGTAACGGTGTAGGTATCGGCGGGCAGCTTGTCGATGGTCTTTCTGCCGTCGGGACCCAGCTTGAAGGTGGCGACTTCCTCGCCGGCGCTGTTGGTGACCACGAACTCGAAGGACTGGGAGTTGAAGTAATCACTCACCGCAGTTTCGTCCATCTTCTCGCTGGCATCGTCATAAGTGGAGTCGAACTCGCTGTTGTCGATGACCACGGCCTTGGTAACGGTCAGCTTGTTCAGCTTCTTGTTCTCGAAGTTGTACAGGGTCTCCTCGGCGATGGCACCATCAGCGAAACCGTCGTTGGTCTCGTCGATGATGACCGCGCCAGCGGGGTTCTTCACGGTGGTGGCGCCGTAGGCGACTTCCACGGTGTAAACGCCCACATCGGCACCGTACTCCTCAGAGGGAGCCTTGGTCTCGGTCAGAGTGTAGGTGTGGCCGGAGGGGATCTTCTCGAAGGTAACCAAACCGTCCTCACCGGAGGTGGCCTTCATGGTGTCCACATCGGCGCCGCCGCAGATGGCGCAGGCAGCATCGTGAACCAGCTCAAACTTGGCACCTGCCAGAGGAGTGCCGGCGGTGTCGGTCTTCAGGAAGGAGAACTCGCCCAGATAGCCCTTAACAACGGGGATGGGGAAGTCCACGGGATCGCGATCCACGAACTCGTTGTTCTCAACGATCTGATAGGTGAAGGTGGTCTTCTTGTTGGTGTCGTAGGCGGCGCCTTCCGCGAAGCCATCCGCCTCGGTCTCCAGACGGACCTGATACTTCAGAGGGGCATAGGTGGTGACGCCGGTGGTCTCGTCATAGTCATAGTCGGCTACCTTCAGATCCCAGTCGATCTTGCCGCCGGCAAACACGGCGGAATCATCATTGGCCAGGAAGTCGATGAAGTCGATGCACTCCTTGGACTGTGCACCCATGGGGTCAATGGCGGTCCAGGCGTTGGACTTGATATCCTTGGGAGTGGTAACGGTACCGATTGCCTCCATGATGTCGGCGAAGGCTTCCTCCAGTGCATCTTCATCGCCTGCAGAAGCATAGGTGCCGCCCACGGCATCTGCCAGAGAGTCCAGCCAATCATCGGTGGTAATGTTGCCGGCATCCAGCACGCAGTCCAGGCACCAGCCGTTCGCGTTGTCAGGCTTTCCGCTGTGGCTGCACTTCTTTGCTGCAGCCACAGGAATCTCGGGATAGACCTCTGCGAACTCTGCCAGAGTCTCATCAACATCCAGTCGGCTGCCGCCGTGGTTGGTGACATACTTGTAAACGCCGTCGAAGAATGCGGGGAAACCCATTTCGGAACCCATGCCGATCAGGAAAATGCCCTCATCGCCATCATCGTTATAGGTGCAGGTTTCAGCCTTGAGCTTGGTCAGGTAGGAGTAGGCATTGGCCACTTCCTGAGGATGGGTCCAGCCGCCGCCGGCATTCTTGTTCTGATATCCCTGACCGGTCCAGAAGGTACTCTTGATGGTGCCGACGGTATCGGTGTCACCGCTGACGGTAACGGTAGCGGCACCGTCACTCAGCACGATGGCAAAGCAGTTGTCGATCTCATCAGACTTCTGCTTCAGCAGATTCTTGGTCAGGATCACGCCGCCATCAAAGTTGGTGCAAACGCAGTTGCAGTAATAACCACTATAATTGCCGCAGGAGCTCTTATTATTGTGGTATTTTACCGCCAGATTAGAAATCGCACTCTTTGCAGAAGCATAGCCCTCATCCGTTGCGATATCAACCCAACCGAGTTTCACTTCAGCGTCGGTATCAAAACCTGCGATGGCCAACATACGCTTGGCACCGCTCATCACCATCTCACCGGATTCCTCATCCAGCATTTTGGCGCTATCACGGTACTCTTCAATAAAGTCAAGAGCAGCGGCCTTTGCCACGTCGATGTAATCCTTGCCGTCCATGTCAAATCTTGCCATGGTGCCGGACAGGTCAATGGTCAGAACAACCGCAGAATCAGGAGTCTCGGTAATGATCAGGTGCTCCTCCATGTTCAGCACGGTCTCCACCTCGAGGGTAATGTCAAAGACGTTCTCCACGTCGGTGCCTTCCAGCTTCTTGGTCAGGCTCACAACGGCGCCGTCCATAGACAGCTCCGTAACGCCCGTGACCTCCTTGCCGTCAGCATCATAGTACTTGGTGCCGCCGACCTCCACGATCTGCTCGGCATTTGCCGCGTCAGATACGACGGCGCCTTCCTCTTCTGCAAATGCGGTCACGCTCATCAGGCTCATCACCAGACTCAGCGCCAGCAGCATCGCAAACAGTTTCTGCAGCTTCTTTTTCATCACACACTTCCCCTTTCAGAGGTTTTTTCTTCACACAATTGCCAAGTAAAATCCTTACTCTTGTATTTTACGGGGTTATTCTAGCACGGACCGGTTACAGGAACGGTTACATTTCGAAGGATGACTTTCAAATATTTTTGTATCGTGCAACAAAATTGTCTTTTCTTTTTTGACGAATCTCACAAAGGAAAAAAGTTATCCACAAGATGTGGGGCTCGTGCCCTTTCTGTCACCTATCCCCCCTGTAACTTCTTACACCATTTTCTCAGGACGGACAGTCTCGTCAAACTCCTCCGCCGTCAGCAGCCCCAGGGCCAGCACAGCTTCCTTCAGGGTGGTGCCGTCGGCCAGGGCCTTCTTGGCGCACTTGGCCGCCGCCTCGTAGCCGATCTTCGGCGTCAGGCAGGTCACCAGCATGAGGGAGTGATACAGGTTGTGCTCCATGCGCTCGGCATTAGGGGTCATGCCCTCCACGCAGTTGACACGGAAGGAATCGCACACATCCGCCAGCAGACGGGCAGAGAGCTGGAAGTTATAGGCGCTCACCGGCAGGAACACATTCAGCTGGAAATTGCCCTGGCTGGCGGCGATGCCGATGGCGGTATCGTTGCCCATGACCTGCACCGCCACCATGGTAACAGCCTCACACTGGGTGGGGTTCACCTTGCCGGGCATGATGCTGCTGCCCGGCTCGTTCTCGGGGATGTTCAGCTCGCCCATGCCGCAGCGGGGGCCGCTGGCCTGCCAGCGGATGTCGTTGGCGATCTTCATCAGGTTGGCGGCGAGAGCCTTCAGGGCGCCGTGGGCAAACACCAGCGCATCCTTGGAAGTCAGGCCGTGGAACTTGTTCTCATCCGGTACGAAGGGCAGGCCCGTCATCTCCCGCAGGTAGGCGCAGACCATCTCATCGTACCCCTTGGGGGCGTTCAGGCCGGTGCCCACGGCGGTGCCGCCGATGGCGAGCCGGCACAGCTCCGTCTGGGCCAGCTTCATCATGCGGATGGGGGCGCGGATCAGTTCCCGCCAGCCGGAGACCTCCTGCGCGAAGCGGAGGGGGGTTGCGTCCTGCAGATGGGTGCGGCCAAGACGGATCAGGTCGGGGTAGTCGTTTTCCAGACGGGCGAAGGCCTGCTCCAGCCGCTCCGCCGCGGGGATGACCTCATTTGCAACGCTCAATGCCGCCGCGATGTGGAGGGCGGAGGGGAAGGTATCGTTGCTGGACTGGGATGCGTTCACGTGGTCATTGGGATGAAGCTTCACGCCCGTCTCCGCCGTCAGATGGGCGATGACCTCGTTCACATTCATATTGGTCTGGGTGCCGCTGCCGGTCTGCCACACCACGAGGGGGAACTCCTCATCCCGCTTGCCGGATCGGATCTCTTCGCAGGCGGCAGCAATGGCGGCGGCCTGCTGCTCCGTCAGCTTGCCCACATCCGCGTTGGCGCGGGCGCAGGCCTCCTTCAGGTAGGCAAAGGCGGTGATGATCTCCTTCGGCTGGCGCTGGCCGCCGATCTTGAAATTTTCGATACTGCGCTGGGTCTGGGCGCCCCAGTAATGCTCCGCAGGGACAGCCACCTCTCCCATGGTATCGTGTTCGATGCGGTATTCCATTTGGATCCATCCTTTCCTATGGCCTTGCGGCCTTCAGGCGGCAAACGCCGCACTCCATTCATTATTATAGGTATATCATGGGCCTCCGTCGGGCGTTTGTCAAGGCAGGGCGAAAAAAAGTCCCCGCCTGCCGACGGACAGACGGGGAACTTCCATGTTTAAATGTATATCACCGCATACTGCTCCACGCAGAGCCGCCGTCATAGGGGTGGTAGGCAGAGGTAAGAGTGCGTTCCATCACCGGAGCATCCGGCTTTTCGATGCGGGCAAGGATCTCCTCGCCGGCCAGCTGACCCAGCTGCTCCACCGGCTGGACGATACAGTCCATCTGACCGGAATAAAGATCGTTCAGATTGGAATCATAATCCACGAAGCTGACGAGATCGATGTCCTTCACCAGCTGGATGCCCTTCTGATGCAGATAGATGACGGTTTCGGAGGCCATCAGACCCTGACAGACCACGATGGCATCGCACTTCTGTGCCAGCAGTTTGTCCAGACATGCCTGCACGCTGTTCTCCATGGAGTCACCGTAGAGGATCAGGTTCTCATCCTGCTCCAGCCCGGAGTCCGCCACAGCCTGACGGTAAGCGGAGATGCGCTCCTTGGTGGAGGACAGGCGGGGCAGACCGCCCACGATGCCCACCCGCTTGGCGCCCTTGGCGGCAAGGCGGCAGACGCTGCGGTAAATAGGCTGGAAGTTGGACACAGTGATGGAGAAATACTTCTTGGTGTCGAAGGTGCGGTCCACCAGAACCACAGGGAAACCGGCGGGGATCAGATTATCGAAACGGGCAAAATCCTCCATGGTACTGGCGATCAGCAGGCCGTCCACCAGACCGGCGGTCAGCAGGCGGATGTTGGTCTCCTCGCGGTCGGCATCCTCCTTGGTGTTGGAGATGATGAGGTGGTAGCCATGGGCAGAGAGGTGATTCTCCACAGACTCGATCATGGTGCCGAAGAACTTGTTGGAGATATCCGGCACGATGAAGCCCACGGTCTTTTTCTTGCCCGTGCGGAAGCTGCGGGCGGAGGCATCCGGCGTGTAGCCCAGTTCGGCGATGGCCTTGTAGACCTTCTCCTTGGTCTCGTCGGACACATAGCGGGTGCTGTTGATGGTATGGGAAACCGTTGCGGTAGAAACGCCTGCCAGGCGCGCAACATCACTGATGGTTACTTTCATAAGACACTTCCTTTTGCGCAATCTAAAGTCAGCCTTTTGCGCAATCAATTAGCTTAACGCCAGTATAGGCGTTTCCCCGCTTTCCGTCAAGTGTTTTTCCTCTTTTTTTCTCCATAATTCCCCGTTTTTCCCTAAATTCACATCACTTTTCACAACATGTGCCAAACATTGTTATCTGTTTTGACAATTGCCAAACTCCGCCCCGTGTGGTAGTATAATCTCCGGCTAAAAAACGTTTACGCAACCGTTTGGTTTTATATTTTCACCGCTCAACGAGCGAGAAGGAGTTTTATTATGACTAAGATTGGTATCAACGGTTTCGGCCGCATCGGCCGTCTCGTCCTCCGCGCCTCCCTGAAGCACACCGACGCAGAAGTCGTCGCCATCAACGATCCCTTCATGGATCCCGAGTACATGGCCTACATGCTGCGCTATGACACCGTCCACGGCAAGTGCCCCGCAGAAGTGTCCTACGAGGGTGACTGCCTGATCGTTGACGGCAAGAAGATCCGCGTCTTCGCCGAGAAGAACGTGGGTGACATCGCCTGGGGCTCCGTGGGCGCCGAGATCATCTGCGAGTGCACCGGCCTGAACCTGAGCAAGGACAAGTGCCAGGGTCACATCGACGCAGGCGCCAAGCACGTCATCATGGGCGCTCCCTCCAAGGACGACACCCCCATGTTCGTCTTCGGCGTGAACCACATGAAGTACACTCCCGACATGACCTTCGTGTCCAATGCTTCCTGCACCACCAACTGCCTGGCTCCCAT
>JAFYVA010000020.1 GCA_017549325.1 Oscillospiraceae bacterium | reverse complement strand
TGTAGGTAACAGCGCCCAGGGTAATGGCAGAAACGATGGAACCAACATAGGACTCAAACAAGTCAGCGCCCATACCGGCCACGTCGCCGACGTTGTCACCGACGTTATCGGCGATGGTTGCAGGGTTACGGGGGTCATCTTCAGGGATACCGGCTTCCACCTTACCCACCAGATCAGCACCAACGTCGGCTGCCTTGGTGTAGATACCGCCGCCCACACGGGCAAACAGTGCGATGGAGGAAGCACCCAGAGAGAAACCGGAGAGCACATTGGCGTTACCGGTGATCAGGTAAACTGCGCCGCAGCCCAGCAGACCGAGGCCCACCACGCACATACCCATAACGGCACCGCCGGAGAAGGCGATGGACAGGGCCTTGTTCATGCCGGAATCCTTGGCAGCGGCGGCGGTACGCACATTGGCCTTGGTGGCCACATTCATGCCGCAGTAGCCGGCAAAGGTGGAGAAGGCAGCACCTACCAAAAATGCAATGGCCGTGGCCCAGTTGATGCCGAAGCCGACAACCACAAACAGCACCGCCACAAAGATCACCAGGATCTTGTACTCGGCCATCAAAAAGGCCTGCGCGCCCTCGTGGATAAAGGCGGCGATCTCCTTCATTCTGTCAGTTCCTGCGTCCTGCTTGGAAACTTTGCGGGAGAGGTAGAACGCAAACAGCAGCGCAACCACACCCAACACAGGCGCAAGGATAGCAAGCTTATCCATATCGTTTTTTCCTTTCTTTCTTCTGTTCCTTTTCCATTAGCTCAGTCTGTCTCAACTGATTCTAAACATATATATTTTAGTATAAATGCAAGGATATGGCAAGAAAAACTGTTGAAAACCACGCTTTTTAATCAAGATAATTTTTTCACAACAAAAATTTATGCACAAATAACCGAAAAACGGGCAACTTATCGAAAAAGTACCCGTTTTTCTACCAAATGTTTGGAATGTTTGATTCCACCTGTACGAGAGCGCTCGGTTTCCCGCCTTTTACCCGTTCTTTCTTGAGCAGCATCCGTCACAGGCCTTGTTCTGGCAATGCTTCATCTCAAAGTGGAGCAGCAGCGCCAGCAATGCCCGCAGCACGATGACCACACCCAGCACCAGCAGTTCCCTTAAATCACTCAGCAGCACCGTCTTAAGCACCTCGGCCGCCATCTTAAACTCCAGACTCAGCGCCAGACCGCTGGCCAGAAGAAACATAATATTGCAGCGCTCCTTGCCGATCAGTCCGCGCAGGTATTTCCAAAAGGCGCTCACCACCGATACCGCCACGATCACGATCCCCATCAGCTCGCACAGGGGAATCAGAATCTCCAGAACAAATTCCACAACACGCTCCAACATCGTCTTTCACCTTCTTTTGTTTTGTTTATGGTGATAGTATACACCGTTTACGCGGCGCAGAATGTGACATTGGCAACAGTTGACCAATTTTGTTGTACTTTTCCCCGCCTTGTGCTACAATACTCACACCAATACCCGCGCAGCAGCGCAGAGAAGGAGCACACGATGAGGCACAGCACCGCAATTTGGGACATCTATCCCCGTCCACAGCTCAAACGAAACAATTATGTAAACTTAAACGGCACTTGGGATTTCTGCCTTTCTAAATATGGCGATCTCCCCGAGCAGTATGACGAGGTCATCACCGTCCCCTTCTGCCCCGAGAGCGCCCTTTCGGGCATCGGAAGAACCGTAGAACCGGGCAGTTATCTCTTCTACCGCCGCACCTTCTCCCTGTCCGAGGAGCGCACGGACAAGCGCGTCCTGCTGCACATCGGCGCCGCCGACCAGATCGCCGATATTTATGTAAACTCACAGCACGTCGGTCATCACGAGGGCGGCTACACGGCCTTCACCGTGGATATCACCGATGCGATGGCGGAGGAGAACACGCTGGTCATCCGCTGCTATGACGATCTGCGGGACACCTCCTTCCCCTACGGCAAGCAGAGTCTGAAGCGGGGCGGTATGTGGTACACCCCCGTCAGCGGCATCTGGCAGAGCGTATGGCTGGAGTGCGTGCCCCGACAGTACATCGAGTCGCTGGACATCCGCACCGACATGACCTGCGCCGTCGTCACCGTCACACCTGCCGCAGAGGGCGTGGTGCGCTGCGAGGGAAGGGCGTATCCCCTTGAGGACGGACGCGCCGTCATCACACCCGAGCAGCCCCGACTGTGGAGTCCCAAAAGTCCCCACCTCTACGATTTCACCGTAGAGACGGCGCAGGATCGGGTGGAGAGCTACTTCGCCCTGCGCACCATCGAGAGCGCCACCGTGAACGGCGTGCCCCGCCTGCTGCTCAACGGCAAGCCCTATTTCCTCCACGGACTCCTCGATCAGGGCTACTGGCCCGAGGGCATCTATACCGCCCCCGCCCCGGCCTGCTATACCGAGGACATCCGCGCCATGAAGGCACTGGGCTTCAACACGCTGCGCAAGCACATCAAGGTAGAGCCGGAGGAATTCTACTATCAGTGCGACAAGCTGGGTATGATCGTGGTGCAGGACATGGTCAACAACGGCGAGTACTCCTTCTTCCGCGACACTGCCCTTCCCACGGTGGGCCTGCAGAAGCTGAACGATACGAAGCTCCACCGTGACGCGCTGACCCGCCGCCGTTTCTTCGACAGCATGGCCGAGACGGTCGCGCAGCTGGGCAACCACCCCTCCATCCTCTGCTGGACCGTCTTTAACGAGGGCTGGGGTCAGTTCGATGCCGACCACGCCTATGAGGTACTGCGCGGGATGGACAGCAGCCGTATCATCGACGCCACTTCCGGCTGGTTCCGCCGCCATAAGAGCGATGTGGACAGCCGCCATATCTACTTCGGCCCATGGGGTCAATTAACCCCCTCGGATAAGCCCCTGTTCCTCAGCGAGTTCGGCGGCTACGCCTGCGCCGTGGAGGGACACCTCTTCAACCCCAAAAATGCCTACGGCTATAAGACCTGCACCTCCATTGCCGATTTTCAGGTGCAGATCGAGGCTCTCTACCGCAAGCGCATCCTTCCCGCCGTGAAAAACGGCCTGTGCGGCGCCATCATGACGCAGGTCAGCGACGTGGAGGACGAGATCAACGGCTTCCTCACCTACGACCGCGCCGTCAACAAGGGCGACGAGGCCACCATGCAGCGTCTGGCAAAGGAGCTGCAGGAGGCAATCCAATAAAAAAATTCCCGACCGCAAGGTCGGGAATTTTTCATTTTCAGACTCAACCGTCCACTTCCACGATGCCATCGGCCTTGACGGTGATCGTCATGCCATCCTTGACATAGGAGAGGAATTCATCACCCAGCGAATCCACCACGGGCATGGTCACGCCGTCCACCCACACATCGGCCAGCACCGCACCGGCGGCAGCCAGCGAGTCGATGGGATTGGCGAAGAGCATACAGGCGGGATTCTTCTTCATGGCGCAGGCACAGTACAGCACCAGACCGCCGGTAGTGGAGCCGATGGTCTGAGGCAGGCACAGCGCCTTGTTGATCAGGGGCTTGCCATGGAGCTCGGCGTTGTTCTGGTCGCTGCACTTGACCTCCTTGTCGCCGAACTGGAGGGGCATCTGGAGCGATGCCAGGGTATTGAAGCCCTGGGTGGTGACCACGGCCTCTGCCGTCACCTCACCGGGGGTAATGACTCTGCCTTTGAACTGTTTCATGTTCAGTTGCCTCCCTTCGTGATGATCTGCAGGATCTGCTGGTCGGTATAGTAGCGGGCACTGGTATAGGTGCGCAGCTTGTTGGAAGAGGTGATGACGGGCATCTTCTTGCACAGGGGGTTATTCATGTACATCAGCGGGCAGATGTAGGAGGTGATAACGCCCGTGGCCTTGAGGCGGGCGGCGTACTCCGTCTGCTCAAAGGCAGCGAGCACCTTGGGCGGTGCGGTGAACACGGTGGGGATCAGCACCTTCTTGTTGCCGCTGTCGCGGAGGCCCTGCTCCACCTTCTCCGTCCAGTCCTTCAGCTGCTGCAGCGACAGATGGGGGCAGCCCACGAAGCACAGCTTGGGCTTGGCATCGGGGTTCTTCCAGATAACGGGATAGTTATCCTGCACCCGCTGCAGCTCGGCATCATCGATGACATACTCCTTTGCGCCCTCCACGATGAGACTCTCACCCAGCTCCACGGCCTCGGGAGTCAGCTTATCGATGTGGTACAGGCCCACTGCGCCGTTGGAGGCGGTGGCGGCGCCGAAGTCCTTGAGGTAGGCGCAGGCGGCATCGTCCAGCTCTGTACCCAGCCACTTGTCAAGGCCCACCACATAGGGGACATCCTCCATCACCTTCATGCCGATGGCAGAGCCGAGGAGCTGCGCCTCGGGCTTCTTGGTGGTGGCAATTTTCACCACCCAGGTGGCCTTGCGGCCCTCGTCGGTCAGCAGGCCGAAGTAAGGCACAAAGCCCACGATGGAACCCATAATGTCGATGATACCGCTGTTTCGGTTGCAGCGGGCACCCAGCACGGAGTTGGCATACACCACGGCGCTGGACTCGGCCCAGGAGAGCACCTCGCCCTTCGCCGGTTTGTTGCCCACCTCGTCCATATAGCAGGCGCAGGTGAAGGCATCCTCATCCAGCAGGCCCAGTTCCATCAGCTGCTTTTCATAGAAATCTTGCTTGGTGTACATGAACTTGTTGAACACGAAGTTCTGCAGGAAGTTGGCAGGCACATTCTTATCCAGAGGACGGGGGTCAACGGAGAACTTCTGCTCCGAGGCCACGCCGGCATCCAGCAGCTGCTGCATGAGATCGTACACGGGGGACATGACCTTCAGGCCGAAGGATGTCACCAGATGGTTATACTTGGAGGTGATGGGTACCAGCTTTTCTGCGCCGAAGGCGTCGCCGTACATCACCAGCGTTTTCATCACTTTGGCGAGGGTTTCACCCTTCTCGCCGTTAAGGATGGCTTGCTGTTCAGCAGTCAATACCATGTTCAGTCCTCCTTTTTATCACAGCTTCATGGCAACATCCCATGCGCCCCAGATGACGCTGCGGAGATTGCCCACCTTGTTGGCATCACCAATGACATGGATGTGCTTATCCTTCTGAGCCACGGGGGCGGGCTTATAACCCACGGAGAGGATCACGGAGTCGGCCTCCAGCGTGGAGAGATTGCCGTCCTTATCCTTGATGGTGACGGTGCCCTCACCGATCTCGGTAACGCCGGTCTCCAGATAGACAGGCACCTTATTGGCCTCGAAGAAGTCACGCAGGAAGCTGGTGTTGGCAAGGCAGACGCCGGGGGTGACGATGAGATCGTCCATCATCTCCACGATCTGCGGCTGCTTGCCCTGCAGGTACAGCTCATAGGCGATCTCGCAGCCGGTGAGGCCGCCGCCGATGATGACCACCTTGTCGCCCACGGTCTTATTACCCAGCAGGAAGTCCACGGCCTGAATGGCGGTGTCGGCACCCTTGACGGGGATCTTGTTGGCGGTGGCGCCGGTGGCCACGATGACCTCGTCAGCACCGAGAGCATTGACATCGGTGACGGGAGAGTTGAGCTTCACCTCGATGGGATACTTGGTCATCTCGCGGCGATACCATGCGATGAGGGCCTTGTCCTTCTCCTTGAAAGAGGGGGCAGCGGCAGCGATAAACACGCCGCCCAGTTCACCGGACTTTTCGTACAGCGTCACCTTATGACCGCGCTTGGCGCAGACGAGGGCAGCCTCCATACCGCCGATACCGCCGCCCACCACGGCGATGTTCTTCACCTTCTTGGCGGGTTTGATGTAGTGCTTGGTGGACTGCATGGTCTCGGCATTGATGGCGCAGCGGGCAAGGCCCATGGTGTCCTTCAGATCCTGGGTATTGTAGTGACCCTTGGAGGAGGAGAAGTTGAAGCAGCCGCTGTGGCAGCAGATGCAGGGACGGATATCCTCGAGACGGTTTTCGATCAGCTTGGTGATCCACTCCGGGTCGGCCAGGAACTGACGGGCCACGCCCATACCGTCGATCTTCCCTGCGGCAACGGCTTCGGCAGCCACATCCGGCTCCATACGGCCGGCGCAGACCACGGGGATGTCCACGAAGTTCTTGATGTGGGCCACATCATCGAGGTTGCAGTTCTGGGGCATGTACATAGGGGGATGAGCCCAATACCAGGAGTCGTAGGTGCCGTTGTCAGCGTTGAGCATATCGTAGCCGCAATCCTGCAGATACTTGGCAGCACGCTCGGACTCAGCCATATCGCGGCCCATCTCAGGTGCAGTGTCGCCGGGGACAAGGCCCTTGGCAAAGCCCTTGAGCTTGGACTCCACGCTGTAGCGCAGGGACACGGGGAAGTCATCGCCGCAGCTCTCCTTAATGGCCTTGACCACCTCGGCGGCGAAACGGTAACGGTTCTCAAAGCTGCCGCCGTACTCATCGGTGCGCTTGTTGAAGAACTCGATGGCAAACTGATCCAGCAGGTAGCCCTCGTGGACAGCGTGGACTTCCACACCGTCAACGCCTGCGTCGCGGCAGAGCTTGGCCGTCTTGGCAAAGGCCTCGATGATCTCGTGGATCTGGTGCACCGTCATCTCGGGGCACTCAATGTCGGGAGCCCAGCGGGCGGGCTGAGGACTGGGAGAGGCCAGCTCATGGGAGGTATCCAGCACGGGCTTGATGAGGGCGCGGGTGAACTTATTCTTGTGGAGGGGGCCCACCAGCTCGGTGATGGCCCAACTGCGGCCCATGCCGGCGGTCAGCTGCACGAAGAGCTTGGCGCCGGTGGCATGGATCTCCTCCATAAACACCTTCAGCTCGTCGAACATCTTGGGGTTCTGCCACAGCCACTTGCCCCAGAAGGTATCACGCAGAGGGGCGATGCCGGGAATGATGAGGCCCACATTGTTCCGGGCGCGCTCTAAGAAGAGCTTGGCCGCCTCCTTGTCAAAATGGCAGCCACCCAGCTCGAACCAGCCGAACAGGGATGTGCCGCCCATGGGGCACATGACGATGCGGTTCTTGATCTCCACATTGCCCACCTTCCAAGGGGTAAACAATGCCTCGTATTTCTTATCTACCGTGTTCATAGGCGCTTCGTTCCTTTCTCGTTTTCCTCCTGCGAGGTTGTCAAAAGTATGACAATAGTATACTCCCCCGTCTCCAAAATTGCAAGGTAATCTCATTTTCTCCGCTATATTTGATATAAATATACAAAAAATAAACGGGCAAGGTCAGCACCTTGCCCGTTTTGTGATCGTATTTTCAGCGTCTGCCGCCGCGGAATCCTCCGCCGCCGAAGCCGCCGCGACTGCTGCGGCCGCCGCTGCTCTTAAAGCCGCCGCTGCTGCGCCGTCCACCACTGAAACCGCCGCCGTTAAATCCGCCGCCCACACCGCGGGAGGACTGCACAGGTCGGGACTGGGTGGGACGGGAGTACCCGGGGCGATACGCGCCGCCCATGGGAGGAGGCGGAGGCGGTGCCACGGGACGGACAGGGCGATAGAGGCTGCGGCCCCAGAAAATGGGATAGTAGACAGGTGCAACCACACCGATGACGCCGGGCCGCACATAGCGGCGGCGGTAGCGGGTATAGCGCACGCGGTCAAGAAGCACCCACACCACGAAGAGCAGCAGGAGGAACACCACAACACCCGCGATGCCGCCGCCTGCCTCTTTGCCGTGCGTGACAGGGGCATACCAGCCCTCGTCGCCGCCGTACCAGCTACTGTTCTTATGGGACGGATCAAGCTGGGCGTAGAACACATCGGCCTGACGGAAGAAGGCGGTCACGGCATCGTCATAGTCGCCGTCATAGTAGGGCCCATCAATAGCCTGACGGAGCTTTTGCTGCTGATAGTCCTGCATCATGGCGCCCACATAGTCGCCCATGTAGACCTGCCAGTCGCCCTTTTCCACCAGCAGCAGGATCATGTCGTTCTCGCCGAGACCCCACTGCTGACCCAGGGCAGCAGCATAGTCCTCGCCGTTCCAGCCGTTGAGCCGCTCCAGGGTGGCCACTGCCACCACGGCATAGTGCTGTTCATCCCATGCGGTATTGTACTGCTCCACCGTCTGCTCCGTGGTCTTTTCCAGCAGCTCTGCCTCGTCGCAGATCCACTGGCGGTATTCCACATCCAGCAGGTCGGTGGGCTCTTTGCTGAGGAAGTGCTCTTTACGCACCTGTCCCAGCGCCACGGCGGCCACGATGGCCAGCACCACGGCAATGACACCCACCACGCGGTTCGTTGATAATTTCATAGGCAAACCCCTTTCAAGGAGTAATTTTTCAGCCGCGCAGCTCCATCAGCTTCTGCTTCAGCTCGCCCTCGATGCGGCCCAGCTCGGCCTCGGCAGCCTTTCGCTTCTGTGCGCCCTCGGTCTGGATGCGCAGCACCTCGTCCAAGGTGGAGATCAGCTGCTCGTTGGTGTGCTTGAGAGTCTCGATGTCCACGATGGCGCGCTCGGCCTCCTTGGCGGTGGCGATGGTGCCCATCTTCAGCTGCTCGGCGTTCTTCTTCAGCAGCTCGTTGGTCATCTCGGTAACGGCGCTCTGGGCGGCCGTGGCCTGACGGCTGTGCTCAAGGCCCAGTGCCAGCACCATCTGGCTCTTCCACAGGGGGATGGTGTTCACCAGAGAGGACTGGATCTTCTCGATCATGAGGGTATCGTTGTTCTGCAGCAGACGGGTCTGGGGGCCCATCTGCACGGACACCATCCGCGTCAGCTCCAGATCGTGCAGCTTCTTCTCAAAGCGGTTGCACAGATTGACCATATCGTTGTAGGCCTGGGCATCCTCGGCAAGGCCGGAGGCCTCCGCCTTCTTGCGCAGTTCCTCCACCTCGGTGGCGCGCACTTC
>JAFYVA010000019.1 GCA_017549325.1 Oscillospiraceae bacterium | reverse complement strand
GTGAAAGACTATGCCCCCGTGATGCAAGGCCGTTTCTCTGCTGACGGTGAGGTAAAAAGCGCACGGCTTTACATGGTGGGGTTGGGACTGTATACCGCCATGCTCAATGGCTGCAGCATTACCAAGGAGGTCCTTGCTCCCGGTGTGTGGGACTATGAAGAAGAGGTGCAGTATCAAACCTATGACGTCACCGATTTGCTCGCCACAGAAAACACCTTGGAGGTCACACTGGGCAACGGCTGGTATAAAGGCCGCTTTGGCTTGGAGCAGGCGCGCCCCTTCGGAAACGATTTTGCTCTGCTGGCGCAGCTTCATGTGACCTATATTGATGGCCGTGAGCAGGTATTCTGTACCGATGAGGGCTGGCGCTGGTACGAGAGCGACATCCGCGCCGACAACGGTATTTATGACGGTGAGACGCTGGATCGCCTTGCCCACACGGCGTACGAAAACCCGCTGCGTCCGGTGATGATAGCGGACATTCCCTTGAGAGTGACAGACCGCGTAACACCACCAACGGTGGAGGCGGAGTTGCTGCCTGTGGCGGAAGTGATCACCACCCCCGCAGGAGAAACCGTGCTGGATTTTGGACAGAACCACGCCGGCTGGCTGCGCTTCCGCGCCACGCTGCCCCGCGGCGCGCAGGTTCATTTTGACTTCGGCGAAGTGCTGCAGCAGGGTATTTTTTACAACGACAACTACCGCTCTGCCGTGGGCGGCTTCACCTACCGCTCCGATGGGCGGGAAGAGGTAGTTTGTCAGCAGTTTACCTTCTATGGCTTCCGCTATGTCCGTGTCACCGGCTGGGTGGGAGAAGTGAAGGCGGAGGACTTTGAAAGCCCCGTGCTTCATACGGATATGGAGCGGACAGGTTGGCTGCACAGCGGCAACGAGGCATTGAACCGCCTGTATGAAAACACATTGTGGGGACAGAAGTCCAATTTCCTGTCCATCCCCACCGATTGCCCCCAGCGAGATGAGCGGCTTGGCTGGACAGGAGATGCGCAAGTGTTTGCTCCCACTGCCTGCTACAATATGGATTGCCGCGCATTTTACCGCAGCTTCCTGCGCTTTTTGCGTCTGGAACAGCAGCGACATCGCGGTGCTGTGCCTACCTATGTGCCCAGTATGGGAGATTTCAATGCCTGTGCCATTTGGTCTGATGCTGCGGCACTGATCCCCCAAACGCTGCTGCGGTTTTCCGGTGTGACGGAAGAGGCGGCACAACATTACGATCTGATGAAGGAGTGGGTGGACTATGTAACGAAATGTAACGACGGCCCACTCTATACCGCGGGTTTCCAGTTGGGCGACTGGCTGGCACAGGATGGCATTACATCCCAGAGCTTCAAGGGTGGCACGGATGATGTGTTCCTCGCCAGCGCGTACCGTATGGCCTCTGCCCGCATCGTTGCCGATATAGCATGCCGAATGGGAAAAGACGAGGATGCGCAGCGCTATGAGGCGCTGGAGGAGGAAATCCGCAGCGCCATTATGGAGACCTATTTTACGCCTGCAGGACGGCTGTCGGTAGATACGCAGGCTGCGTATGTGACCGCTCTCCATTTCGGCTTGTGGCGGGATAAGAATGTGCTGCGGGAGCAGTTCCGCCGTCGTATGCGGTTTGACGGATTTGCGATCCGCTGCGGTTTTGCGGGTGCCCCTCTTATGTGCTCCGTGTTGGCAGAGCACGGCATGGAGGACTTTGCCTGCGATCTGCTGCTTCGCCGCGGTTTCCCCGGCTGGCTATATGCCGTGGAACTGGGAGCCACTACCGTGTGGGAGCGTTGGAACAGTCTCCTTGAGGATGGAACTTGCTCTGGCACGGGCATGAACAGCCTGAACCACTATGCCTACGGCTCGGTCATGGCGTACGTCTACGGACATTTGGCAGGTCTCCGGCCCGGAGAGCAGGGATTCCGCCATGCCGTGATCGCCCCCAAACCCGATATCCGCTTGGGAAATCTGACCTGTACCTGCCGCACTGCTTCCGGAGAATATTCTGGCTCTTGGCGCATTTGTGAAGATGGACAATTAGCGGTGCACATTGAAGTGCCCTTTGGCTGCACGGCACAGGTGATGCTGCCCTACAACGAGAAAAATTCGTTTGTGCTGGCTGCGGGAAGCTACGACTATTGCTATGTACCTGCCCGCAACCTCCGCTACCCCTACCATTGGGACAGCCGCTTGTCAACACTGGCAGAAGATGAGGCGGCACAGGCTGTTTTAGGGCAAGAACTTCCGCAGCTGCTGGGAATTTTGAAGAGTGACAACAGGGAGTTCACCACACAGACTTTCCGCGAGCTAAGTCACGCCTTCTTCCTCGGACTGAATGAGGAGAATGTAGGCAAACTGGTGGCACGTCTGGAAACACTGCCTTATAAAAGATAGGGACAGTCGCGCAAGATGAAGACGAAACGCCATCGCGTATCTCAAACAACCAAAGCATCATAGCGCGGAGCTTTCCCCCTTGCATCTCTCCCCCATCTCTGCTATACTCTAACCAACGAAAAAGTGCGGTAGGCCAAAATTGGCTTACCGCACTTTAGCATTCCCCCACGCGGCGTCAAAGGAGATGGCGCAGCGCTTGCCCGCCGTCTCCACCGAGTAAATGGGCAGCTGCCGCTCCGTGGTGGACACCGCCGTGGAGGCGGGGAACAGCACGGCGCAGAAGATCCCCACCACAGCCAGCGCCGTTACAACAACCGTCACCGCGCCGCGGCGCAGGAAAATGACCGTTTTGCCCTTCTCTTTCTCCGCCGAAATTCTCTGCCAAAGGGTACCTTTCATACCATCCCATCCTTTCCCGTCTCCAGTATACGGATGGCGCTCATAAAAAATGACCGCGCAGCCGATGGCTGCGCGGTCGATTCTTGCGGTAGTTTCCTTATGCCTTCCACAGGCCGTGGAGGTTGCAGTACTCGTACACTGCCTCCACCTCGTCGCCCTCGCACAGGGAGAAGCAGACCTTGGGAGCCTCACCGGGCTGGAGGCACTTGCGCTGGTTGCCCTGCTTGGTCTGCAGGGAGACCCACTCGATATAGTGCTCGGGCAGCATGGGATGCTCCACAGCACCCACGGTCACATAGACCTTGCCGTCCTTGACCTCATAGACGGGAACGTGTTTCTCCACGGCGGCATCGGTGGTGCCGGGAATCATCTCACTCATCTTCTCGCCACAGCACACAACAGGGACACCGCTGTCCTTCACCTTGGCAATGATATTGCCGCAATGCTTACAAACATAGAACTTCTGCTCCATCGTTGTTTCCTCCCGATTGATAAATTTCGCATGACGCTACCTTCAGTATACTCTCAAATTCGCTTCTGTCAAGGCAAAAAAGCGCGAAAAAGTCCCTGCAGCTACATCGCTGCAGGGCGCAAAATACCTGTTGTCTTTTCTCAGATGTTGACGCTGCCGTGACCGACTTCGGGCTTGTTCTGCTCTGCGCATCTCTCATATTCCACGCGCATGACGGCATTGATGGTATGGCGGCCATAATCGTCCAGCATGGCGTATCGGGTCAGCAGCTCCTCGGTATTCTCCGTCAGATAAAAAGCGGCATCGTCGCCCAACGCCTTGATTCCCAGTGCTTTGCACATCTGCAGCACCGTATCAAAGCTGGAACCGCCCACACCGTTATGCAGAGCACTGTTCACCGTAGACAGGGGAACACCCACGGCAAAGGCAAACTGCCGTACACTTCTGTACTGCTTGCTGATCTCACTGCGAATGATTCTCGTAAGGTTATCCATGTTCTCTTTCCTCTTTCGCGCTACGCCTTTTTCATAAATTCCAAATTTCCAATATTAGGTAATCGCAATTATACACCATCACCGCTGGTTATGCAAGTCGGTTATATACTAATTCATAAATTTTTTATATATCGGAGAGAAACTTTTTCCTCCCGCGCAATTCGCGTTTTTCCCCGCAAAGGCTCTTTTATTCTGTTCAAAAATATGGTATACTATACTGCAATCCGCCATTTTACACTTCTGTGCCTCTTTAGAAGGAGTCCTGTTATGAAAATTATTATCGTTGGCAACGGCAAGGTGGGCTTTGCCATTGCCCAGACCCTCTCTCAGGAGGGACACGATATCACCATCGTCGATCAGAATATTTCGGCGCTTCGCCGCAGCGAGGGCACACTGGATGTTATGTGCATGGAGGGCAACGGTGCCTCCATTTCCGTGCTGATCGAGGCCGGCGCCCGCAGCGCCGATCTGGTCATTGCCGTCACCAACCACGACGAGACCAATCTGGTCTGCTGTCTGATCGCCAAGAAGCTGGGCGCGGGCCATACGGTCGCCCGCGTACGCAACACCGATTACCGCCGCGACGCCGAAATGCTCAAGCGGGAGATCGGTCTGGACATGGTCATCAATCCCGACCGTGCCGCCGCACAGGAGATCGCCCACATCCTCTCCTTCCCCGAGGCCTTCAGCGCCGAGCCCTTTGCCCGCG
>JAFYVA010000018.1 GCA_017549325.1 Oscillospiraceae bacterium | reverse complement strand
GTTGACGAGCTGACCGCCGAGCCCGGCGTGAAGCCCGAGGACGTGGTTAAGGTCGGCGATGAGATCGAGACCTATATCATCCGCGTCAACGACGTGGAAGGTTACGCTATGCTGTCCAAGAAGCGTCTGGATGCCGTCAAGGTTTGGGAAGACATCGAGAACGCCAAGGAAGAGAAGATCACCCTGGAAGGTAAGGTCACCGAGGAGAACAAGGGCGGCATCGTCGTCAATGTCAAGGGCGTGCGCGTGTTCGTTCCCGCTTCTCAGAGCGGCCTGCCCCGCGGCGCTGAGCTGGATAGCATGATCGGCCAGACCGTGTCCCTGCGCATCACTGAGGTCAACCGCGCTCGCCGCCGTGTTGTCGGCTCCATCCGTGCCGTCAGCTACGAGGCTCGTCAGGCTGCTCAGGCTGAGATCTGGAACAATATCGAAGAGGGTAAGCGTTACACCGGTACCGTGAAGTCCATGACTTCCTACGGTGTGTTCGTCGACATCGGCGGCGTGGATGGTATGGTACATATCTCCGAGCTGTCCTGGTCCCGCATCAAGAACCCCGCTGAGGTGGTTGCTGTGGGCGACACTCTGGAAGTGTATGTCATCTCCTTCGACGCTGAGAAGCGCAAGATCTCCCTGGGTGTCAAGGATCGCACCAGCAATCCCTGGCAGAAGTTCCTGGAGACCTATCAGGTGGGCGATGTCGCTACCGTGCGTATCGTCAAGCTGATGACCTTCGGCGCCTTTGCCGAGGTCGTTCCCGGTGTGGACGGTCTGATCCACATCTCCCAGATCGCCGATCGCCGCATCGAGAAGCCCGCTGATGTTCTGACCGAGGGCCAGGAAGTCGATGCTAAGATCACTGCTATCGACGAAGAGAAGCAGAAGATCTCCCTGTCCATCCGCGCTCTGCTGGCTCCTGCCGCTGAGGAAGAAGTGGAAGAGGACGCTGAGTAATTCAGTCCAATACAAAGACCCGGCGCAGCTGCGCCGGGTCTTTTCACAATGTTAAGGAGGAACTGACTATGGAAATTCGTCATGCCATGCTTGAAGATCTGGCCGCCATCGCCGCGGTGGAAGCGGAGTGTTTCCCGCCTGAGACGGCTGCAACATATGACTCCATCAAGGCCCGCTTGGAAGTGTTTTCTGACCATTTCTGGCTGCTGGAGGACGGTGATACGCTGGTAGGGTTTGTTAACGGGATGGCTACGGATTTGCCGGATCTGTGCGATGAAATGTACCACGATGCTGAAATGCATGACCCTGCCGGCGAGTGGCAGATGATCTTCGGCGTGGATACGATCCCCGCCTATCGCCGCAGAGGCTGTGCAGAAATGGTGCTCAAGCGTGTGATCACCGATACGAAGGCTGCCGGCCGCAAGGGTTTGGTGCTGACTTGCCGGGATCATTTGGTGCATTATTATGCCAAGTTTGGCTTTGTCAGCGAGGGTATTTCCGAGTCCGGCCACGGCGGCGTGGTCTGGTACCAGATGCGGCTGACATTCTGAGCACAAGGCCGGGCGGCAGGGGAGAGGGTCTTTTGCCGGTCTATTTACCGAACGAAAAAATTTGCAGAAAAAGCAAAAAAAGACTTGCATTTGTGCGGTGGCTTTGCTATAATACTCCTTGCGCATGGGGGTATAGCTCAGCTGGGAGAGCGCTTGAATGGCATTCAAGAGGTCAGCGGTTCGATCCCGCTTATCTCCACCAAAAAAGTTCCAAAATCTTCGGATTTTGGAACTTTTTTTTGTATAAAGAAAACCGCGCGATAGTCGCGCGGTTCAAAAAAGCTTAAGCGATAAATAAAATTGAGAAGAGTAACAGCGTCTACATTTTGCAAGGGTAAGCGGCTAAGCGGGGGAGAAGCAGATGCGATACCACATTTTGCCCCGGAAAGATCGTTATACCAATTCGCGTGGCTGAAAGTGGATATGTTTAGCAAGAAAAAGCCGCGAGAAGGAAGTTTTGAAACCATTGGTTTCAAAGGGCGTTTTTGGTAACTTTTTCCGTGACACCCCAAAAATACGAGCCAAAGGCGATGGATTTTTGGCTGGTGGAACGCATGCGGTGCGCAGCGTGTAGCTTCGCTCTTGACAAAAGTTACCCGTCGGAGGCCCCGCATCTTTAGGCGGGGTCTGCCGAGGCCATTACCTCTGGGCCGAGGCTGACGGGACAAGGTCCCGGCATGGCAGGGGGGCGTGAGCGTCAGCGGGGTGCAGAGGGGTGACCCGTTTACGGGTAGCAAGTAATCCGTGCATGGCTGGCAGGCCAACAAAAAGCGCACTTGTGCGCCGCCAGTATTATTAGGGCTATGCCCGAAACTGAAATACCCCCCGCTATGCGGGGGGATATTTATTGTCGCTATGCGGTTTGCTTCAGAAGCTGATCTCCCGGGAAGGAGCCCCAAAGGAGCAGATCTGGGCCACGGCATCCTTAAGATAAAAGACCACCGTGTTGCCGTCACCGGCCGTATACATGGCCTTCAATTCGGGATAGGCGTCCAGCATGTGGGCCTGAGCAGCCACATTGCCATCCTCCACGGCAGTCGCCGTGAGGCGGATCCACCGGCCGTCGGCGGCCATGGCGCTGATCTCCACCTTAGGGTTGGCCATCATCTGCCGGGCCACAGCCTTCACTTTGCCTGTCTGGATGTAGAGCTTTCCCCCGTAGATATCCACAGTGCCGAAAGGCCGTACACGAGGCTGATCGCCGTCCGCGGTGGCCAGATAATATACGCCGCAATTCTTCAAAAATTCATAGACTTCCTGCATGGTCTGATCCTCCTTTTGGGGTGATTTGTCCTCATTATATGCCGCGGTTTTGCCGATGACAAGGCTGAATTGCAGCAAAAAGGAGGTGCTTTCGGCACCTCTTTTTTCATTCCGGATATCCGTCCTTCAGCGTGTCGTCGTAATAGGCTCGCTCTCCGCCGATGAACTTGGGCCGCACCCGGGCGGCCAGCAGCATGGCCTCACCGATGGTTTTCTGCGCCAACCGCACCGGCACCGCCACCTTCTTCAGGTGCATGCCAATCAGCGTACCGCCGATATCCAGTCCCGCGTCGGCCCGGATCTCCTCCAGCGCCACGGGATGGTTGAAACTCTGATAACAGACCGTGGCAAAGGAGCCGCCGGCTTTGGGCTGGGGTACCACATTGACGATCTCGGTGCCCGGAACGGCCTCGCGCTCCACGATCAGGGCGCGGTTGAGGTGCTCGCAGCACTGGGCCGCGATGTAAACGCCCATGGGGGCAAACACGCTCTGCAGTCCGTCGTAGATGGCCTGTCCCACCTCCGGCGTGGACCAACTACCCACCTGACGGCCCACCACCTCGCTGCTGGAGCAGCCGATCACCACGATCTGCCCGCGGTGCAGATGTGCTGCCTCGGAAAGCTGCCGGGCGGCAGCGGCGGCATCCTCCTTGATTTGGGCAAGAAGTGTCGTATTTTCTACATTGTGAATGGCTCCTGCCATATAAACACCCCGTTTCACTGGATTGTAACGCTCGTTTTCCTATCCTCTCGCACATGGCGCGACAGTATGCGTTTTTTTCAGTATAGCACAGTTATATTTTTTCTGCAATATGGGTCTTCTGCAATACCTTCAACAGAAGGAATCCAATGAGAAGGCCCATGGCTGCCTGTACCAGGTTACCCGGGATACTGGCGGCGGCACCCAGACCTTTTCCCAACAGCAGCGCAGCGTAGCCGAAATAACCGGCCACCATGATGGCTTCTCCCACAAAGCCGCTGACCAGCGCGGCGGTAGTATTGCGGCCCATGGCCCGGAACAGCAGCGCTGCCACCAGTGCGTCAAGACCCTTGATCACAAAGGTGCCGGGGGCGTAATGTCCGTAGCCGGACAGCAGATCGGTCAACATCGAGCCGATACCGGCCGCCGCACCGCCATACCAGGGGCCAAGCAGCCAACCGGAGAGCAGCACAAAGCAGTCGCCCAAATTCACATATCCGTTCATGGGGGACGGGATCTGAATAACCATAGTGGCAATATAGGTTAGCGCTGCCATCATGGAACTGATGACCAGCTTTCGAATTTTTTTGTCAGCCATTGTCAACGACCTCCTTGAATTTCTGGATGAACTGTATTATAGTGTTATTTGGTATTATTGAAATGACCAAAACGGTGAAAATTGTTAATACCAGAGGGAGGGCGTTATGCTGACCTATACCTTTGAAAAGCACAGCGGCGTGAGCTTGTACGAGCAGCTCTACCGCCATATCAAGGAGGACATCCTCTACGGCCGGTTGGTGGCAGGGGAGAAGCTGCCCTCCAAACGAACGCTGTCAAGCCACTTGGAGCTGAGCGTCATTACGGTGAAAAACGCCTATGAACAGCTCATCGCCGAGGGCTATATCTACAGCCAGGAGAAGCGCGGCTACTTTGTCAGCCGGATCGACCGTCCCCTGCATCCCGGTAAGGCCAGCACGCTGCCGCAGCGGGAGGAGGAGCCGACCTACGAACTGGATCTGGTGACCAACTCCATTTCCGCCGAGTATTTCCCCTTTACCGTCTGGTCCAAAACCATGCGCCAGACCATTTTGGAGCAGGACACGGACCTTCTGCAGCCGCCGCCCTTCAACGGTGCGCGGTCGCTGCGCTGCGCCATTGCCGACAATCTCCAACAATTCCGCGGTATGACGGTGGACCCGGAACAGATCGTTATTGGCGCAGGCACGGAGTTTCTCTACTATCTCCTCATCCAACTTCTGGGCCGCGACCGCACCTACGCCGTGGAGGATCCCGGCTACGGCAAGATCGGCCGCATCTACGAGAGCAATCAGGTGACACTTCGGCGGATCGCCCTGGATGAGGCGGGCCTCAGCGCCGACGCCCTGCGGCAAAGCGGGGCCGATGTGGTGCATATTTCGCCGTCCCACCACTATCCCACCGGCATCGTCATGCCCATTGCCCGCCGCCAGGAGCTGCTGCGCTGGGCGGATGAGCAGCCGGGCCGCTATATTTTGGAGGATGACTACGACAGCGAGTTCCGCTTTGTGGGCCGGCCCATCCCCACCATGTTTTCCACAGACCGGCACGAGCGGGTCATCTACCTCAATACCTTCTCCAAAACCATCGCGCCTTCCATTCGTATCAGTTATATGATCTTGCCACTCCATCTGCTGGAGGAATACCGCAGTCGTTTGAGCTTCTACGCCTGCACCGTCTCCAGCTTTGAGCAGCATACTCTGGCGGCGTTTATGGCCCAGGGCCGATACGAGCAGCATATTAACCGCATGCGTAACCGCTACCGCCAGAAGCGGGATGCTGTCATCGAGTCCATTCGCACCGGCCCGCTGGCCGGCAAGGTGGAGATTATGGAGCAGGACGCGGGCCTGCATTTTCTTGTGCATCTGGATACGCCCCTGGGCGACGATGCGCTGCGCCGTGCCGCTGCTCAGAAAGGTGTGCGCCTTGCCCTGCTGAGCGACTACTATGATAGCCCCGCCGCCGCGCCACAGCATGTGGTGGTGGTCAATTATTCCGGTATCGAGCTGGAGGCCCTGCGCCGCGGACTTGCCCGGCTGGCAGAACTTTGGGAGGACTGAATTATGTACGATGAACTGACCGTCAGCGATTTGAAAAAGATGCAGGAGGAGATCGACTACCGGGTGCAGGTGCTGCGTCCCAAGCTCATCGAGGATGTGCAGGTGGCCCGGGCTTTTGGCGACCTCAGCGAGAACTTTGAGTATAAGTGTGCCAAGCAGGATAAAAATCGCAATGATGCCCGTATCCGCTACCTCCAGCGCATGATCAAAACCGCCCGCATTATCGACGATACCTCCGCCGCCGATACTGTGGGACTCCACGACTCGGTGGAGATCTTCATGGAGAATCTGGGCAAGCAGCGCACCATTCGCATGGTCACGACCCTGCGCCAGGATGCCCTGAAGGGCTGGATCAGCAAGGAATCCCCTGTGGGTCAGGCCGTCATGGGCCGCCGGGCCGGGGAACGGGTCTATGTGGACATGGGCAGCGGGAAAGGGTATTGGCTGCAGATTTTGTCCATCGAAAAAGGCGAGGACGACGACTCTATTCCCATCGGGAGCTTTTAATAGGAAAGAGGAAGGCAGTTAGCCTTCCTCTTTATCGTTATACCAATTCCTCAAAACTCATGATGCGCCGGTCGCACACCTGCTGCATCTCTTCCCAGGTCATGTCGAAATACTCGTCATACACGCCTACGACCTGCATCCCGGCGGCTTTGGCGCCGCGGCAGGCCGCCACGGAGTCATCGTACACGGTGCACGCCTCCGCTGCCACGCCCGCCAGCTCCGCCGCCCGACGGAAGCAGTCGGGATTCTTTTTTTCCAGTCCCAGCTCCTGGGCAAACACGATGCGCTCAAAATAGGGCATCAACCCAAGGTGTCCCAGCGCCGCGCGGCAGTGCTGCGGCACGCTGGAGGTCAGCACCATCATCCGCTCACCGCGCTCTCGGCACAGCTCCAGATATTCCCGTACCCCCGGTTTCACCGTGACGGCGGTGGCGTACATGTCGCCGGCCAGCTCCATCCACTCGGCCATGATCTCCTCGCAGGACTCCTCCAGCTGGCAGAACTCCTTGGTGAACACCGCTGCCAGGGGGAAGATGGTGTGGGCTACCCCCTCGTAATACTCCTTCGTATAGGGCAAACCCCGCTTTTCCAAAAACGCGATGTCCACATCCCGCCAGATACCGTTGGAGTCGATGAGCGTGCCGTCCATATCAAAAATCAGCATAGAATATCTCCTTCATTGATGGGTTGCAAAGTAAAGCGCCAGGGGAAATCCACCGCTTCTTCGGCGTAGTCGATGCCGATGCGTTTGCCCTCCGCCACGCGGAAGGGGGGCAGGGAGGAGGGGAGCCCCACATCCGCCGGATCGGTGCAAAGATAGAGGTCGCCGCCCGTCAGATCCAAGCCATCAAGGGATGTGTCAAGCGCAAGCGCTTGACAGCACTTTCCGGGGCCGTTGAGGAAATTTTTGCGCTGATACGCGCTCAGCGCCTCCCAGGATTTCCCATAGCGCAGGCGGCACATGGTGTCCCTGCCCCGCAAAACCTCCAGTCCCCGCAGCAGCACGGCGTCCGGCTCCCCTTCGCCGTTGGTGACAAAGTTCAAGCAGGCGTGCATGCCGTAGATGAGATAGAGATAGGCGTGTCCCGCCGGGCCGAACATGGTGGCGTTGCGCCGCGTTTTGCGGTAGCCGTAAGCGTGGCAGGCCTTGTCCACAGCGCCCACATAGGCCTCCGTCTCCGTGATGCGGCACACCAGCAGATCCCCTTCATAGCGCCGCACCAAAAGACAGCCCACCAAGCTGCGGGCGATGGCCACGGTGTCGCCCTGATAGTTCTGCCGCGTCAGACGAGCCATGTCCGCACCTCCCTTGTGTTTTCACCACCATACCATAAAACCGCCCTTATTTCAATCGCAGAAAAGGCGGGAAGGGAAATGCGTTTTTCGATGGACAAACAGGAAAGACTATGGTACAATCCTATGTTAGAATACTATGACTATGTGCCGAGGGGGGATACTATGGGCGGAAAACTGATCGTGTTTGAAGGAACCGACGGTTCCGGCAAGGCCACGCAGAGCAAGCTGGTCTGTGAGGAGCTGGATAAGCGCGGCATCGCGTACCGCAAGCTGGAATTCCCCCGCTACGGTGAGGAGTCTTCGGCGCTGATCCGGCTGTATCTGGCCGGCGCCTTCGGCAGCAAGCCCGAGGATGTGAACGCCTTTGCCGCCGCTACCTTCTTCTCCGTGGACCGCTACGCCTCCTATAAACCGGATTGGGG
>JAFYVA010000017.1 GCA_017549325.1 Oscillospiraceae bacterium | reverse complement strand
TCACCCAGACGCATGGCGATCTTGGTGGCCATGACGCTGTTGCAGCCGTGGGCGATGTTGGCGAAGGGACCGCCGTGAACGAGAGCGGGCGTGCCCTCCAGCGTCTGCACCAGATTGGGCTTGAGCGCATCCTTCAGCAGAGCGGCCATGGCGCCGTCAGCCTTGAGATCCTTGGCCGTCACGGGCTTGTCATCGAAGGTGTATGCCACCACCATGCGGCCCAGGCGTGCCTTCAGATCCATGATGTCGGAGGCCAGGCACAGCACGGCCATGACCTCGGAGGCCACGGTGATATCGAAGCCGTCCTCGCGGGGCACACCCTGCATCTTGCCGCCCAGACCGTTGACGATGTTGCGCAGCTGGCGGTCGTTCATATCCACGCAGCGCTTCCAGACGATACGCTTGACATCGATGCCCAGCGCGTTGCCCTGCTGAATGTGGTTATCCAGCATGGCGGCCAGCAGGTTGTTGGCCGCACCAATGGCGTGGAAGTCACCGGTGAAGTGGAGATTGATGTCCTCCATGGGTACCACCTGGGCGTGGCCGCCGCCGGCAGCGCCGCCCTTGACACCGAACACGGGGCCGAGGGAGGGCTCACGGAGTGCCACCATGACGTTCTTGCCCAGCTTCTTCAGGCCGTCGGCAAGACCCACGGTGGTGGTGGTCTTACCCTCACCGGCGGGGGTGGGATTGATGGCGGTGACGAGGATCAGCTTACCGGGCTCGCCCTTCGTCTCGCGCAGGAGATTGTAGTCGATCTTTGCCTTGTAGTTGCCGTACAGCTCCAGATACTGATCGTCGATGCCGGCAGTCTTGGCGATTTCGGTAATGTGGCGCATTTGGCAGGCCTGTGCGATCTCGATATCGGATAAAATCTTCATTTTCTTCTCCTCTTCCCTATCAGCCGTTGCTGCCGGTGGTACGCAGCGTCACATCGTGATAGCCGCCCTCGACGATGGAGGTGGCAGACACCAGCGTGATGCGGGCCTCCTCCTGCAGCTGAGGAATAGAAGTCACGCCGCAGTTGCACATGGTGGACTTGACCTTATACAGGCTCTTCTCCACGTTGTCATGGAGAGAACCGGCGTAGGTAACGTAGGAGTCCACGCCCTCTTCGAAGGCCAGCTTGTTCTTGCCGCCCAGATCATAGCGCTGCCAGTTGCGGGCACGGTTGGAACCCTCGCCCCAATACTCCTTGACGTAGACGCCATTCACCAGCAGCTTGTTGGTGGGAGACTCGTCAAAGCGGGCGAAGTAGCGGCCCAGCATCAGGAAATCGGCACCCATAGCCAGCGCCAGCGTCATGTGATAGTCGTGGACAATACCGCCATCGGAGCAGATGGGGACATAGATGCCCGTCTCTTCAAAGTACTCGTCGCGGGCGGCAGCCACCTCGATCACGGCGGTAGCCTGACCGCGGCCAATACCCTTGGTCTCGCGGGTGATGCAGATAGAGCCGCCGCCGATACCCACCTTCACAAAGTCGGCGCCTGCCTCGGCCAGGAAGCGGAAGCCGTCGCGATCCACCACGTTGCCGGCACCGATCTTCACGCTGTCGCCGTAGCGCTCGCGGACGAAGTCGATGGTCTTCTTCTGCCAGAAGGAATAGCCCTCGGAGGAGTCGATGCAGAGGACATCCACGCCGGCCTCCACCAGTGCGGGAACGCGCTCGGCGTAGTCGCGGGAGTTGATGCCTGCGCCCACCATGTAGCGCTTGTCAGCGTCCATGAGGCTGTTGGGCTGCTCCTTATGCTCGGAATAGTCCTTACGGAACACGAAATACACCAGATGATCGTTCTCATCCACGATGGGGAGCGAATTCAGCTTGTGATCCCAAATGATGTCGTTGGCCTCCTTGAGGGTGGTGCCCAGAGGAGCGGTCACCAGCTTCTCGCGGGGCGTCATGAACTCACGGACGGGCAGGTCGGGGCTCATACGGCTGACGCGGTAGTCGCGGCCGGTGACGATGCCCAGCAGCTTGCCGGTGGCGGTGCCGTCATCGGTGATGGCCACGGTGGAGAAGCCGTTCTCCTCCTTCAGGCGCAGCACATCAGCCAGGGTGTGGTCGGGAGTCAGATTGGACTTGCTGACCACGAAGCCGGCCTTGCTGGTCTTGACGCGGCGCACCATCTCGGCCTGAGACTCGATAGACTGAGAGCCGAAGATGAAGGAGATGCCGCCCTCCTTGGCAAGGGCGATGGCCAGCGTGTCGTTGGACACGGACTGCATGACGGCAGAGACCATGGGGATATTCAGCGTAATGGGGCACTCCTCCTGACCCTTGCGGTACTTGACCAGAGGGGTCTTGAGAGAGACGGCGTCGGGCACACAGTTCTCATCGGTGTAGCCGGGCACCAGCAGATACTCGCTGAAAGTATGGGAAGGTTCGGAATAATAGAAAGCCATTGGTTCGTTCCCCCTTATTTGAAGTATTTCACGGCAGACTTGAACATCTTCATGTCAAACTCGCCGGGCACATTTTTGTAGAGGTTGGCACCGATACGCTCGGAGTGACCCATCTTACCCAACACGCGGCCATCGGGAGAGGTGATACCCTCGATGGCGCAGACGGAGCCGTTGGGGTTGAAGGCGGTCAGCATAGAGGGCTTGCCCTCCATGTCCACATACTGGGTGGCGATCTGACCGTTGGCCTCCAGCTCCTTCACCAGCTCAGGAGAGGCAAGGAAGCGACCCTCGCCGTGGGAGATGGGGATGGTGTAGATCTCACCGGGATTCATGCCGCTGAACCAGGGAGACTTGGTGGAGCACACACGGGTACGAACCAAGCCGGACTGGTGACGGCCGATGGTGTTGTAGGTCAGCGTGGGGAAGGTATCGTCGGTATCGAGGATCTTGCCGAAGGGCACCAGACCCAGCTTAATGAGCGCCTGGAAGCCGTTGCAGATACCCAGCATCAGACCGTCGCGCTGCTCCAGCAGAGCCGTCACCTGCTCCTTCACCGCAGGGCTGCGGAGGAAGGCGGTGATGAACTTGGCAGAGCCGTCGGGCTCGTCGCCGCCGGAGAAGCCGCCGGGGATCATCAGCATCTGGGCGTTCTTGATGGCAGAGGAGAACTCCTCCACGCTGCGGGCCACATCGGAAGAGGTCAGGTTGCGGATGACGAAGATCTCCGCCTCACCACCGGCCTCCATCACGGCACGGGCAGAGTCAAACTCGCAGTTGGTGCCGGGGAACACGGGGATGAGAACCTTGGGCTTGGCGTTCTTGACGGTTGCGGAGATGTTGCAGGGTCGGTCATACGTGAAGGTGGGCACCTCACCCTCGCCTGCGGCGACGGTGGGATAGACATCCTCCAGCACGGACTCGTTGATGGCAAGGAGCTCGGCCACGGACACGGTGTCCTCACCCAGAGCGATGGCCTCACCACCGGTCTTACCCAGATACAGCGCACCCTCCACGGCCTCGGTGACCTCGGCGATGATGGCGCCGGGCATGGGGCAATGGAAGTCCACATCGGCCTCGGCGGTAAAGCCGATGCCGTTACCGAAGCTCATCTTCATCAGACCCTCGCTGATGCTCTGCTCCACAGCCCAGGCGGCGGCCACCTTACCGGCCTTATGCAGGGCGTAGAACTGCTCCCAGGCGGCGGTGGTACCGTCGAAGAGGTAGACGCCGTGGTCGGCGGCCTTGAACTCGGGGCTGAGGACCTCGCCGGCCTTCACGGGGCAGACGGCAAAGGAGATCAGCGTGGGAGGCACATCCATATCCATGAAGGAGCCGGACATGGAGTCCTTACCGCCGATGGCGGCAGCACCCAGCTCCAGCTGGGCATCGAGAGCACCCAGCAGTGCGGCAAAGGGCTTGCCCCAGCGCTTGGGCTCAGTCTTGAGGCGCTCGAAGAACTCCTGGAAGGACAGGTATGCCTTGGTGTAGTCGGCACCGGCGGCTACCAGCTTGGCCATGGAGGTATAGACCGCGCCGTATGCGCCGTCATAGGGGGAGGCAGACAGGGTGTCGGGATCGCAGCCCCAAGCCATCAGGCTACCCTGCTCGGTATGCTGACCGGGCAGCACAGGCAGCAGTGCTGCCATGGCCTGCGTGGGGGTGCGCTGATTCTTACCGCCGAAGGGCATCAGCAGAGACCCGGCACCGATGGTGCTGTCGAAGCGCTCAATGAGGCCGCGGCGGGAAGCGCAGGCGAGGCTGCCTGCCATATCGCGCAGGCCGCCAAAACGCTTGGCTGCAAGCGTGTCGCGCTTCACAGCGGGAACGGAGACGGTGGCGTGCTTCACGGCACCGTTGGTACCCAGGAAGTCGCGGGAGAGGTCGGCGATGGTGTTGCCCTTCCAGTTCATCACCATACGGGCCTCCTCGGTGACAGTGGCCACCACATAGGCCTCCAGATTCTCAGCGGAGGCAGCGGCGATGAAGGCGTCCACATTCTCGGGAGCCACCACAACGGCCATACGCTCCTGAGATTCGGAGATGGCCAGTTCGGTGCCATCAAGGCCCTCGTACTTCTTACGGACGGCATCCAGATCGATGGTGAGGCCGTCGGCCAGCTCGCCGATGGCAACGCTGACGCCGCCGGCGCCGAAGTCGTTGCAGCGCTTGATGAGACGGGTCACATCGCCGTTGCGGAACAGGCGCTGGATCTTACGCTCCTCGGGAGCGTTACCCTTCTGCACTTCGCTGGCCATGGTGGTCAGGGACTTCTTATTGTGGGACTTGGAAGAACCGGTGGCACCGCCGATACCGTCGCGGCCGGTGCGGCCACCCAGCAGGATCACCACATCGCCGGCAGCGGGACGCTCGCGCACCACATTTTCAGCAGGAGCGGCAGCCACCACAGCGCCGCACTCGAGGCGCTTGGCAACATAGCCGGGATGATAGACCTCGGCCACATGACCGGTGGCAAGACCGATCTGGTTGCCGTAGGAAGAATAGCCTGCTGCGGCAGTCTGGGCCAGACGGCGCTGGGGCAGCTTGCCCTCCAGCGTATCGGCAAGGGCGGTACGGGGATCGCCGCCGCCGGTAAAGCGCATGGCCTGATGGACATAGGAACGGCCGGACAGAGGATCGCGGATGCAGCCGCCGATGCAGGTGGCAGCACCGCCGAAAGGCTCGATCTCGGTGGGGTGGTTATGGGTCTCGTTCTTGAACATCAAGAGCCAGTCCTCATTCTTACCGTCCACATCGGCCTGCACATGGATGGAGCAGGCGTTGATCTCCTCGCTCTCGTCCAGCTCGGGCAGCAGGCCACGCTTCTTCAGCGTCTTGGCACCGATGGTGGCGATATCCATGAGGGTCTGGGGGCGCTTGGCAGCCTTCTCCTCACCGTATACCTCCACGCGGGCGGCCAGATAGCGCTGATAGGCGGCCAATACCTTCTCATCCTCGATGGCGATGTCATCCAGATAGGTGGAGAAGGTGGTGTGGCGGCAGTGATCGGACCAGTAGGTATCCACGAGGCGGATCTCGGTGATGGTGGGATCGCGCTTCTCGGTATCGCGGAAATACTCCTGCAGGAACTTCAGATCGTCGATGTCCATGGCAAGACCCAGATCGCCCAGCAGCGCGCTGAGCCCGCTCTCATCCAGAGCGGTAAAGCCGGACACGGTGGCCACGGAATCGGGCTGGGCATACTCCACATGGAGCGTCTGGGGCTTATCCAGAGATGCCTCGCGGGACTCCACGGGGTTGATCAGGTGGCGGCGGATGGCATCCACCTCAGCCTCGGTCAGCGTACCGTAGAGGGCGTAGACCTTAGCGCAGCGGACGGCGGGACGCTCGCCCTGGCTCAGCAGCTGAATGCACTGTGCGGCGGAGTCGGCGCGCTGGTCGAACTGACCGGGCAGAGCCTCCACGGCAAAGACGGCAGCGGCATCACCCAGGGCCATCTCCTCGGTGCAGAAGTCCACAGGAGGCTCGGAAAACACGGTGGTCTTGGCATAGTCAAAGAGGTCGCGGTCAATGCCCTCCACATCGTAGCGGTTCAGCACGCGGATATCACGCAGACCCGCAATACCAAGAAAACCGCGGCACTCATTCAGCAGACCTGCGGCCTCGGCAGAAATGCCGGGCTTTTTTTCAACAAATACTCTGTAAACCATATTATTTCTCCAATTCTTTCAGAGCGCGGCCGCCGATATCGTGGCGGTAATAGGCGCCTTCAAAACTGACATTGTTCACACGGGCATAGGCCTTGGCAATGGCCTCTTTCAGGGTGGGTGCCGTAGCGGTCACGCCGAGGACGCGGCCACCGCCGGTGACCATCTGGCCATCCACAGTCTTGGCACCGGCCACGAAGGTATTCTCCGCAGCATCGGCGTCCATGGTGATGGGGAAACCGGTGGGATACTTGCCGGGATAACCGCCGGAGGCCATGACCACGCAGCAGGCAGACTCGTCGGCGAACTCCACGGGCGTCTCGGCCAGCGTACCGTTGGTCACTGCCTGCATGACGGTGAGGAGGTCGCTCTTGAGGAGCGGCAGCACCACCTGCGTCTCGGGATCGCCGAAGCGGCAGTTGTACTCGATGACCTTGGGGCCCTTCTCCGTCAGCATCAGGCCGAAGTAGAGGCAGCCCTTGAAGGTGCGGTTCTCAGCCTTCATGGCGCGGATGGTGGGCAGGAAGATCGTCTCCATGCACTCCTCCGCAATGGTTGCGGTATAGAAGGGGTTGGGGGCGATGGTGCCCATGCCGCCGGTGTTGAGGCCGGTATCGTTGTCACCCACGCGCTTATGGTCCATGGACGAGACCATGGGGATCACCGTCTCGCCGTCGGTGAAGCTGAGGACGCTGACCTCGGGGCCGGTGAGGAACTCCTCGATGACCACGCAGTTGCCGCTATCACCGAACACCTTGTCCTCCATCATGGAGCGGACAGCCTCACGGGCCTCGTCGCGGGTCTGGGCGATAATCACGCCCTTGCCCAGTGCCAGACCATCGGCCTTGACCACCACGGGGATATCGCACTTCTCCACATAGGCCAGCGCCTTCTGTGCATCGGTGAAAGTCTCATAGGCAGCGGTGGGGATGTTGTACTTTTTCATCAGGTCTTTGGAAAAGGCCTTGCTGCTCTCGATGATGGCAGCGGCCTTGTTGGGGCCGAAGCAGGAAATGCCGGCCTCGGTGAGGGCATCCACGGCGCCCAGAGCCAGAGGATCATCGGGGGCCACCACAGCGTAGTCGATGCCGTTTTCCTTGGCAAAGGCCACCTGTGCGGGGATATCCTTGGCGCCGATGTTGACGCAGGTAGCGTCCATCGCGATGCCGCCGTTTCCGGGGAGGCAGAAGATCGCCTCCACTTCCGGATTCTTCTTCAGGGATTTGATGATGGCGTGCTCACGGCCACCGCCACCAATCACCATCAATTTCATGTCTGTCCCTCCCCTTCCGTCTTAGTGGTGGAACAGGCGCATACCGGTAAAGCACATGACCATACCGTGCTTATTGGCGGTGGCGATCACATGATCGTCACGGATGGAGCCGCCGGGCTGGGCGATGTACTTCACGCCGGACTTACGGGCGCGCTCGACATTGTCGCCGAAGGGGAAGAACGCATCACTGCCCACGGTCACGCCGCTCTGGGTAGCGATCCATGCCTTCTTCTCCTCTGCGCTCAGCACCTCGGGGCGGGAGGTGAACACCTTCTGCCACTCACCCTCGGCCAGCACATCCTCATACTCGTCGGAGATGTAGATGTCGATGGCGTTGTCGCGGTCAGGGCGGCGCACATCGGCGCGGAAAGGCAGGGCAAGCACCATGGGATGCTGGCGCAGATACCAGTTGTCAGCCTTGGAACCGGCCAGACGGGTGCAGTGGATACGGCTCTGCTGGCCGGCACCGATGCCGATGGCCTGACCGTCCTTGACATAGCACACGGAGTTGGACTGGGTGTACTTTAGGGTGATGAGGGCAACGATCATGTCGATCTTGGCCTCTGCCGAGAGCTCGGTGTTCTCGGTAACGATGTTGTTCAGCAAAGCCTCATCGATATTGAAGTTGTTGTGGCCCTGCTCGAAGGTGATGCCGAACACATCCTTGCACTCCTGCTGGGCGGGCACATAGTTGGGATCGATCTGAACGATGTTGTAAGCGCCCTTCTTCTTACCCTTGAGGATCTCCAGTGCCTCATCGGTATAGCCGGGGGCGATGATGCCGTCGGACACCTCGGCCTTGAGGTACATGGCGGTGTCGGCATCGCAGATGTCGGACAGAGCGGCCCAGTCACCGAAGGAGCAGAGGCGGTCAGCGCCGCGAGCCTTGATATAGGCGCAGGCGATGGGGCTGAGTTCCTTGTCGGTATCCACGAAATAGATCTTCTTCTCCACCTCGCTCAGAGGGGTACCCACGGCGGCACCGGCGGGAGAGACATGCTTGAAAGAGGCAGCGGCGGGCAGGCCGGTGGCCTCCTTCAGCTCCTTGACCAGCTGATAGGAGTTAAAAGCATCGAGGAAGTTGATAAAGCCGGGGCGGCCGTTGAGCACCTGCAGAGGCAGCTCGCTGCCATCCTTCATGTAGATGCTGGCAGGCTTCTGGTTGGGGTTACAACCATATTTCAGTTCAAACTTTTCCATGTCGCTCTTCTCTCCTTTTACTGATTCTTGTTGAGGATGCGCTGCTCGTAAGCGCCGCTCTCCGTGTCATAATACCGGACGAAGAGGGAGATCTTGTTGTCCTCGTTGAGGTTGTTCCAGAGCATATCGGTGAACTCATCAATGTTGCCGTCGATGGCCACGCGCTCGGGCTCACCGAAGAAGGTGGGGATGGGATCGCCGTTGGTCTCATAGGTGTGGAGGAAGTGACCCACGCCGGCCAGGGCGGGATACTCGAAGAAATGACGGGTGCAGGCGGTACCTTCGGCATCGGCAGACTTCAGGATGGAGAGCTTATAGCTACCGTCGGGCTGGACGAGGCCGGAGATACGGGGCGTCCAGTTGGGGCCGTCGGGCTCGAACTCGCGGGTGCGCAGAGCCTGCTCCAGCGTCTCGCCGCGCTCCATAAAGTCGCGGATGGTATCGGTCTGGTCACCGTTGGTAACGATGAGGCTGCGGCCGATCTCACGGACGGGATGATAGATGATCAGGCTGGGATCGGACAGCTTGCTCGGATCGAATGCCTCGGTACGGATGCCGTCGGATTCCTCCATAAAGACGCGGTTGCGGCTGTTGACGCTGCGGCCCATGATAAAGTAGGCAGCCACAGAGGTCTTACCGTCGGGCAGAACGCCCAGCACGATGCCGCGGCCGGGATAGGTATTGGAAGCGAGCTTCTCGGAAAGAGAGCCACAGGTATGAATGTTCATGTTATCCATTCTCCTTTTCGTTCATAATGGCCGCGGCAAGCAGTTCCGCAGCGGCGGGCAGGAGCTTCCACTCCGCCTGCTCCATGACGCGGCGCTGTAGCGTCTCGGCGGTGTCCTCGGGCAGGATCTCCACCGCCTTCTGCAGCAGGATCCGTCCGCCGTCGGGGATCTCGTTCACCAGATGCACGGTGGCACCGGTGACCTTCACACCGTAGGAAAGAGCGGCTTCGTGGACTTTCAGGCCGTACATTCCCTTTCCGCAGAAAGAGGGGATCAGGGAGGGATGTACATTGATGATGCGGTCGCGGTAACGGGTGGTGAACGCCTCGCTGAGGATGCTCATAAAGCCGGCGAGGATGATCATCTCCACACCGTACTCCTCCAACGCGGCGCAGATGGCCGATTCAAAGGCCTCCTGCGTACCGCCCAGTTCCTTCTTATTGCAGACCACGGCGTCGATACCGGCCTTGGCAGCGCGCTCGATGGCGTAGGCACCGTGCTGGCTGGAAATGACCAGCACGATCTCGCCGGAGGGAAGCTTCCCTGCCATCTGGGCATCGATCAGAGCCTGCAGATTGGTGCCGCCGCCGGAGACCAGCACGGCAATTTTCGTTTTAACCATGTTTCTTCTCCTCTGCCAACAGGCGCAGCGCGGGAATGAACATACCGCCCACGGCGTTGCCGATCACCACCAGCAGCAGGAAGAGGAACACCTCACCTGTGAACATACGGGCGCAGAAGAAATAGAACATATCGGCAATGGAGTGTTCAAAACCGCTGAGAATAAAGACGGGGACGCAGAAGAAGATGCCCAGAGGCGAACCCTTCTCCTTATAGATGGCCACGGCGGTATACATGAGGATACCGCAGAAGAAGGCGGTGATGAGAATGGGCAGCACCGACATCTCCAGACGGGGCAGGCAGCGGGCCTGCGCCGCCTCCAGCAGTTTGGGCTTCGCAGCGGAAACAAGGATGCCGCCGACAAAGGTACCGATGAGGTTGCCCAGCAGCGTCAGCGCCACCTCGGCGATCTCGCGGCCCGTATGGCTCACGGCCAGAAAGCCCACCTTACCTGTGAAGAGGTACAGACCCAGATAGCAGATGGACAGCAGCGCCACAGAGAAGAGGATCGCACCGACCACAGTGTTTTCACAGGAGAGGAACACCGCACCGCCGATACTGATGAAGATACCGGCGGCTACGGACAGACACAGAGATTTTTTCAGCATAGGACCACATTACCCTCGCCCTCGACGATCTCGCCGATGACATAGGCATCCACGCCCTCGCTGCGCAGGGCCTCCATAGCGGCCTCGGCCGTCTCGGGAGAGGTGATGACCACCATGCCAACGCCCATGTTGTAGGTGTTGAACATATCGTGCTCATCCACGTTGCCCTTTTCCTGCAGCATCTTGAAGATGGCGGGCGTCTTGATAGCAGCCTTGTCCACCTTGGCAGCCAGACCCTCGGGCAGGCAGCGGGGAATGTTCTCAAAGAAACCGCCGCCGGTGATGTGGCTGATGCCCTTGACATCGGCTGCGTCAATGCACTTGAGAACGGGCTTGACATAGATGACGGTGGGCTTGAGGAGTGCCTCACCCAGCGTGCAGCCCAGCTCGGGGAAGAACTCATTGAGGTCGGCGTTCTCCACATCGAAGACCTTGCGGACCAGCGAGTAACCGTTGGAATGGAAGCCGGAGGAAGGCAGGGCGATGACCACGTCACCCACTGCCATACGCTTGGAGTCGATGACCTTGGGCTTGTCCACGATACCCACGGTGAAGCCGGCCAGATCGTAATCGTCGGCAGGCATCATGCCGGGATGCTCAGCAGTCTCGCCGCCGATGAGGGCGCAGCCGGCCTGCACGCAGCCCTCGGCCACGCCGGAGACGATGGTGGCCACCTTCTCGGGCACGTTCTTGCCGATGGCAATGTAGTCCAGGAAAAACAACGGCTTGGCACCGCAGCAGATGACATCGTTGACACACATGGCCACGCAGTCGATACCGATGGTATCGTGCTTGTCCATCAGCATAGCAAGGCGCAGCTTGGTACCCACGCCGTCGGTACCGGAGACCAGCACGGGCTCGGTCATGCCGGCCATATCGGGGGCGAAGAGGCCGCCGAAACCGCCGATATCGGACACGACGCCGGGGATATGGGTGCGCTTGACATCAGCGCTCATCAGCTTCACGCCCTCGTAACCGGCGGTAATGTCCACGCCGGCGGCAGCGTAAGCGGCAGAATAAGAAGTATCTTTCGTCATGATTGATTATTCCTTTCCGGTCCAGCAGTAAGTGCAGACCTTGTCCGGGTCGAGGCCGATGGACTCCAGCAGGCCGTCCAGAGACTGATACACCAGGGAGTCGAAGCCCAGTTTCTTGCAGATCACCTCGCGCATATTCTTGCCGCGCTCGGTGGTGGGATCGGCGTATTCCTCCAGATGCTCCTGACCGATGTTGCCCTCCAGCTCCTGAATGGTTCTGCGGCACAGCAGATCCATGTCAGAGTTGCTGCGGGAGAAGTTCAGGTACTTGCAGGCATACATGATGGGCGGGCAGGCAGAGCGCATATGCACTTCCTTGGCACCGCTCTCATAGAGGAATTCCACCGTGCCCTGCAGCTGGGTGCCGCGGACGATGGAGTCGTCAATGAACAGCAGCTTCTTGCCGTTGATGAGTTCATTGACGGGGATCTGCTTCATCTTGGCCACCTGCTTGCGAACCTCCTGATTGGAGGACATGAAAGAGCGGGGCCAGGTGGGGGTGTACTTGATGAAGGGGCGGGCATAGTGCATGCTGCTGCGGTTGGCATAGCCGATGGCGTGGGGGATGCCGGAATCGGGCATACCGGCCACGAAGTCCACCTCGGGCAGCGTACCCTCGGCCATCTCCATGTCGGCCATGTTGGCACCGTTGCGATAGCGCATGCACTCCACATTGGAACCCTCATAGGTGGAGTTGGGATAGCCGAAATAGGACCAGAGGAAAGAGCAGATACGCATCTTCTCCCCTGCCGGAGCCATCGTCTTGTAACCCTCGGCATCGATCTTCACGATCTCGCCGGGGCCCAGCTCATAGACCACATTGTAGTCCAGCTTCTGGGCAGCGAAGGGCTCGAAGGAGACGCAGCAGCCATTGTCGTTCTGACCGATCATGACAGGCAGGCGGCCCACCTTATCACGGGCGGCGATGATCTCGCCGCGATCGTTGAGGATCAGCAGCGTACAGGAGCCGTCGATCAGCTCCTGTACGTTGCGGATACCGGAGACGATATCGTCCTTGAGGTTGATGAGGGCTGCCACCAGCTCAGAGGCGTTCACCGAGCCGGAGCTCATGGCCATAAACTGACGGCCATGGTCGGAGAAGTATTCCTTCACCAGCTCCTCGGCGTTGTTGATGACGCCCACGGTAGTGATGGCGAACAGGCCCAGATGGGAGCGCACCAGCAGAGGCTGGGGATCGGTATCACTGATGCAGCCGATGCCGCTGTTGCCGTGGAAGTCCTTCAGATCGTCCTCGAACTTGGTGCGGAAGGGACTGGTCTCAATGCTGTGGATCTGGCGCTGGAAGCCGGACTTGGCATCGAAGATGGCCATACCGCCCCGCTTGGCGCCCAGATGGGTGTGGTAGTCCACACCGAAGAAAACATCCAATACGCAGTCTTTCTTGGAGACTGCTCCGAAGAAGCCGCCCATTATGCAAAGAACAGCTCAGACAGGGTCATGGGGTCTACGTATTCGCCGTTCTTGTAGACACGCATGTTGCCGGATGCGATCTCGTCGATCAGCATCACGTTGCCGTCGGCATCGTAGCCGTACTCAAACTTGATGTCATAGAGCACCAGCCCCTTCTCCAGCAGGTCGTCGGCCACGATCTTGGTGATCTTCTGGGTCATGTCCTTCATATCGTCATACTGCTGCTCGGTCATCACGCCCAGCACCACCAGACCGTCCTTGGTGACCAGAGGATCGCCCAGTTCATCGTTCTTGAAGGTGGTCTCCACATAGGCGGGCAGATCGGCACCGGACTCGATGTACTGACCGTAACGGCGCAGGAAGCTGCCTACGGCCTTGTGACGGCAGATGACCTCCAGACCCTTACCGAACACCTTGGCGGGCAGGACCTCCATGGTGGTGTTGGCCAGGTCGGCGCTGACATAATGGGTACGGATGCCGGCGGCATTGATCTTCTCGAAGAAGTAGATGGACATACGCAGGTTCACATCGCCCACGCCGTCGATGGTCAGACCCACAGCGTTCTCACCGGGATCAAACACGCCATCCTTGCCGGTGCAGTCATCCTTAAACTTCAGCAGGTAGTTGCCGTTGTCCAGAGCAAAGACATCCTTGGTCTTACCGGTGTACACATGTTTCATAGTAATCTGCCTCCTAAAATATGTTTTAAAAAATTTGTTTGTTTATCAGTTAAACCGTGCCATCACTTCGGCATCGGCTTTGAGTACAGCGTTGCGGCCCTCTTCGCGGGCGGCGTTCAGCTTTGCGGCAAGAGATGCATCGGTAATGGCCAGCATCTCGATGGCCAGCAGGGCGGCGTTCTTGGCGCCGTCCACCGCCACGGTGGCAACGGGGATGCCGGAGGGCATCATCACGGTGGACAAGAGGGCGTCCATACCGTCGAAATTGGCGCCCTTGCAGGGAATGCCGATCACGGGCAGCGTGGTGTTGGCCGCCAGGGCACCGGCTAAGTGGGCTGCCATACCGGCAGCGGCGATCAGTACGCCGAATCCCTTCTCACGGGCGGTCACAGCAAACTCACGGGCCTCCTCAGGGCAGCGGTGCGCCGAGAAAACATGCACCTCAAAGGGAACCCCGTACTCCTGCAGCACAGCGATACCCTTTTCCACCACGGGCAGGTCGCTGGTGCTTCCCATTACAACGCCAACTTTCATACGCAATACCTCCAAACAATATGGTTTTCGAACAAAAAAGGGCAAACCAAATCAGCATCTGTTCAGATGAAACTCGGATTGCCCAGGCGGTCGGCTTTTCACGCATGACTCCCCTGTGGTTCCCCACTTCCGCCAGTCGCCATGCGCCCTATTTTATTGCTACTGTGAGTGTAACAAAATTCGCCTTTGGAGTCAACTGAACAGGGCCTATTTTCCACTCATTTTGTCGGTTTTTGTTTTAATATCTGTGATAAGTTTCCCTACTGTCTTAACCATTTGTACACCCACTTTCCTTATGGTAACCAAACAAGAAAAACCACCGATGGATATCGGTGGTTTTTCGGATATTTCGGATCAGTCGATGTAGGCAGAAGGTGCCGGTTCGACACCGCGCTTGCGCTCGATACCGTTGACGACAAAGAACACAACGACGGACACGGCGCAGCCAAAGACCACGGGCAGGATACCCCAACCCTTTGCCAGATCGCCGCCGGTGAGCCACTGCCAGAAGCAGAAGCCGACCGTACCGGCAACGAGGGAGATGACGCCGGCATTCTTGGTAGCAAGGTACAGAATGTTCAGTTTTCTCGCAAAGGTATTTATACGGCATGATTTCCTTCATGTAAAGACGGTGATAAAAATTTAGTTCACCACCAACATTTTTTAGATGTTTCTCTGTAAAAAAGGAACAAAAGCAGACACACCTTGCGCGTGTCTGCTTTTGTTCCTTTTTTACAGAATGTTGCCTTCTGCGTCCACCAGCAATTCCACGGGCGGATTGTGTCCGGAGAACTTCTGGGCCGTCAGCGTGCAGGCATAGGCACCGGCATTCTTCACCTCAATAAGGTCGCCCACATCCAGACGAGGGCCTTCGAAGTGCTCTGCCAGCACATCGGCTGCACAGCAGAGATTGCCGCAGATATTCACCCGCTCGGTGACGGTGTCATCGCCGTGGGCTACGATGGGGAATGCCCACGCAGAGGTGTACAGCGGCTCATAGGAGGCCATCTTCCCCTCGGGATCGGCATGGTGGAGCATCACCGCCAACGCCGGCTTTTGCAGGCCGTTCATGCAGCCCTCGGTGATCACATAAGTGGTACCGCGTGAGGTCTTTTTGTCCACCACAGGAAGCCAATAAGTCCCCATCTTGCAGGTGAGGAACCGCCCCGACTCGATCATCAATCGGGCGCGGAGAGTGGCATCGTTGTCCTCGGCAATGGCATCGGTATAGGTGCCGAGAACTTTCAGATCCATGGGCGCTTCATAGGCCTCGTCATAGGCCACGCCAACGCCGCTGCCGAAGTTCACATAGCGAAGGGGCGCGCCCAGCTCCCTGCTCAGGCGTTTGGCCAGCGCCCAGCTGTCCCGGTAGCACGCACCCAAGGTATCGGCATGCAGCGTCTGGGAGCGGAGATGGACATGGAGTCCCTCCACCGTCACAGGGATGGTCTTGAGCAATTCCCGGAGCTGCGGGAGATCCTCCTCGTCGATGCCGAACTTGGAGCTGACACCCTCTCCCCCACCAAAAGCAAAAGCGGGGTTCATACGCACACCGATGGCTTTGTGCTCGCCCTTTTTGGCGGCGATGGCACCGATGCGGGCCACCTCGCCCAGGGAGTCGGCGATGATACAGCTCTCGTCCCACGCCTTTTCCAGCGCAGCATCGGACTTGCCCGCTGCGGAGAAGAAGATATCCTCCGCCGCCATACCGCTGTTGCGGGAGAGCAGCACCTCCCCTGCCGAGGCGGCATCGGCACCGATGCCGAAGGAGGCCAGTACCTTCACCACAGGCGGGAAGGGATTGGCCTTGATGGAAAAGAGAATGTCATATCGGGGGAATGTCTCCCGCAGTACCGCCGCCTGACGGGCCATCACATCGTACTCATAGAGATAACAGGGCGCATGCTCCCGCGCCAGCGAAAGGAGTTTGTGGTTCATGGTTGCGACCTCCTCATATTGATGGTTCGATTATACCAGATAGCAAAAACGGTGGCAATACGCAAAAAAGACACCCTCTCGGGTGTCTTTTCTCGTTCTTGATCACAGCACCACGCCGGGAGGCAGGATGAGCCAGGTGTTGACGGTGCCCACATCCTCAAAGCCCAGAGACTCGTACACGGGAACGCCCATGGGGGAGGCCTGCAGCGTAGCACAGGTGCAGCCCTGCTTCTTGGCGATGGACAGGGCATGGAGCAGCAGTGCCTTGGCGATACCCTTGCCGCGGTAGGCCTCCAGCGTGCCTACCTCGTGGATACCGGCGTTGCCGTTCTTGCAGTACAGCAGCATACCGGCCACCATCTTGCCATCCACGCGGTGCATGAGGAAATAGCACTCGGGGTGGTCGGCCAGCAGCAGCATACCGGGCTTCTCGGTGGGCTTGCCGAATGCCTCGGCCACCATCTCAGACCACTGGCCTACCATCTCGGCGGGGACGCGCTCAACAGCGATGGTATCCTCCACAGGCGCGAAGTCCTCCAGAGACTTGAACATGGCCGCCTGCACGGGCAGGGGGTTGATGTAGCCCGCCTCCTCCAGCAGAGGGGCGATCTCCTTGCGCTTATAGTCGCAGCCCAGATAGCTGATGAGATTGGGCATCTCCATCGTCTTGACGCCGGCAGAGACAGACTTGATGCACTCTGCCAGTGTATCCTTGGCACCGGGGAGCAGATGCACGCGGTTATACCACATGGTCTCGGGAACGAAATAGGCCTCGTATTCTGCGCACTTCTTGCTTCCCTTGGACACACTGGCAAACAGCTCGCAGCTGTCCAGCAGACTCTGGGCGGCCAGATAGCACTTTTCCTGCTTGGTGTAATTCATAAACAAGTGTCTCCTTCTCTAATTAAATCATTTCTGCGATATCATAAATCAAACGCTCTGTCTTTTCCCAACCGAGGCAGGGATCGGTGATGGACTGTCCAAAGACGTCGCCATCCACCTTCTGGCAGCCGTCCACCAGATAGCTCTCGATCATAAAGCCTTTCACCAGCTTGCGGATCTCGGGATTATGGCGGCAGCTGTGGAGCACTTCTTTGGCAATACGGATCTGTTCTAGGTGCTTCTTACCGGAATTGCCGTGATTGGTGTCCACGATGACAGCGGGATTGATAAGACCGGAGGCGTTATACAGATCGATCAGCTGCATCAAATCTTCATAGTGGTAATTGGGGTGTACCTTGCCGCCGGGGTCCACATAGCCGCGGAGAATGGCGTGGGTATAGGGGTTTCCGGCACTCTCCACCTCCCAGTTGCGGTAGCAGAAGGTGTGCCTCTGTTGCGCTGCATTGATGGCGTTCATCATCACGGACAAATCGCCGCCGGTGGGGTTTTTCATACCCACGGGAATGGCGAGACCACTGGCGGTGAGACGGTGCTGCTGATTCTCCACACTGCGGGCACCCACCGCTACATAGGCCAGCACATCGTTGATATAGCGGTGATTTTCCGGATAGAGCATCTCGTCGGCACTGGGAAGGCCGAACTCAGCCAGCGAACGCATATGGATCTTACGGGTGGCAATCACACCCTTGATGAGATTGGGTTTTTCATTGGGATCGGGGGAGTGAAGCATCCCCTTATAACCGGTGCCGTTGGTACGGGGCTTGTTGGTATAGATGCGGGGAATGATGATGAGCTTGTCGGCCACCTTGTCCTGCACCAGACGCAGACGGCCGATATACTCCATAACGGCATCCTCACGGTCAGCCGAACACGGGCCGATCACCAGCACCATGCGCGCATCTTCGCCACAGAATACACGCTTGATCTCCTTATCCCGCGCGATCTTGATATCGGCCGCTTCATCCGAAAGGGGGTACTGCGCCTTGATCTCCTGAGGGATCGGCAGTTTGCTGATGAAGTTCATATTCATAATCGGGTTCCTCCCTTCTGATGAAAACGGGTCAGCGCGTTAGTCTACGGTGCTGTCGCTGTGCAGCCGGATTCCCAGCGCCTGCAGCTTTTCAAAAAAGTCGGGGAAGCTCTTGCTGACAGCCTCTGCACCGGAAATGGTACCGCCAGTTACAGTCAGCAGAACGGCCAGCGCCATCACGATCCGGTGGTCATTGTGACCGCGGAGGGTCACGGTGGGACGGTGGAATTCTACGGGAATGATCTCCACGGTATTCTCCCCTACCCGCACCTCCGTACCGAAGGCAGAGAGCTCCTCGGCCATAGAGGCGGCGCGGTCGCTCTCCTTGATCCGCAAGCGGTGGGTGCCGGTGAACCGTCCTCCGTTCTTCGCGGCAGCCACCGAGAACAGGACAGGGCCCAGATCGGGGCAGTTGGCGATATCGATGGTGGGACACCCCCGGCAAAGGCTCTGGAAATGCTCCATATAGACCTTATCTCCCTGCAAACTGTCGGGAAACAGACCGCCGATACCGATATCACCGCCAAGGGCATTGATCGCGGCAAAGAAAGAGGCGGCGGAGTAGTCGCCCTCTACATCGACATCGGCTGCATTGTACACCTGACCGCCGGGGACCACGAGGGTCGTCTCGTCCTGCCACCGGGCACGGACACCGAACATCTCCATGACCTGCAGGGTAAGGTCGATGTAGCCACGGCTCTCCACCGGCGGGGTGATCGTGATCACACTGTCCCCCTCCAGCAGAGGAAGCGCCAGCAGAAGGCCGGTAATGAACTGGCTGCTGATATCACCGGGCACGGTGAAGGTATCGGGCGTCAGCTTTCCCTGAACCTCCAAAAAGTGGGGATTCTTCTCATAGGTAAACCCATGTTGGGCACAGATCTGGGCATAGACGCCCAAGGGGCGGGACAGGAGCTTTTCCGTGCCGGTGAAACGAACCGGCTCTCCGCCAAGAAGCGCCAGCGGGATGAAAAAGCGCAGCGTACTGCCGCTTTCATGGCAGTCGAGGATCTCCTGTGTCTTCGCCTGCTTCATATCCACGCCCTGTACCGTGACGGTGTCGCCGTCCACATCACACACCGCACCCAAGGCGCGGAGGCAGGCAATGGTGGCCAAAATATCGGCATTAAAGTCCATGCAGCGGATATGGCTGACGCCGCGGCAAAGGCCCGCACAGATCAGCAGGCGGTGCGCCATACTCTTGGAGGCCGGCGCCATCATGTAGCCGCAGGCATATCCGGGTTCAATGGTAATGTTCATACGCTTTTCTCCATCAATACATTCACAGCCTCAAGATAGCCGTCAAATCCCTTACCCGTTATGGTGGCAACGCAGGCTTCGCGGATATAGCTGACCTGACGGAACGCCTCCCGCTCCTCCACTTTGGAGATATGCACCTCCACCGTGGGGATCGCCACCGCCTTCACTGCATCGAGCAGGGCAATACTGGTGTGAGTATAGGCACCGGGATTGATGACGATGCCCTCTACCCCTTCGTAATAGGCCTCCTGGATCCGATCAACAAGGGCACCCTCATGATTGGACTGATACAGGGATACCTCGATCCCCTCCCGGGCACAGTACGACTCGATCATTTCGCACAGTGCCGCATAGGTACCCGTTCCGTACAGATCAGGTTCACGGATGCCCAGCATATTCAGATTGGGGCCATTGATCACCAGAATCTTCATGTTAAAAGTTCCTTTCCACCAACTGTGCCGCCTGCTGCGGCGTACCCTCGTTGGCGATGACAACATCTGCTGTAGAAATGTAGCGGGCGTATCGCTCGTTATAGCGCTCGAAAATGGTTTCCTTCGTAGAGGACAGGGGTCGATCCGCCGTGGGACACAACAGTTCCACAGGGCGATCTAAAAAGAAGAGTTTTCCGTTCATACGGAGGGCATCCACATTTTCCTCCCGGAGCACCGCACCGCCGCCGGTGGCGATCACGGCACCCGTTTCCGACGCGAGGCTGCCGATCACCTCCGACTCGATGTCGCGGAAGGCCGCCTCCCCCTCTGCCGTAATAAGCTCTGCGGGGGTCTTACCCGTTTTCTCCGTAATACATTCGTCCACATCGAAATACGGTCTGCCCAGCTTTTCCGAGAGCAGCTTACCCACCGTGGACTTGCCGCTGCCGGGCATACCGGTGAGGACGATATTCTCCTTGCCGGATTTGATCGTGCGGTAGACACGCTCAATGGTGTCCTCGGGATAGGGTGCACCCAAAAAGATCTCCGAGGCCAGTACCGCCTGCGCCACCAGCATATAGAGGCCGCCGACAGCCCGCGCACCCTTTTTACGGGCCGCGAGAACAAACTCACTGCGAAGAGGATTATACACCGCATCCACCGCTCCTGCAAGATGGGGAAACAGTGCCGGGTCGATAGCCATGCCCGTCTCGCGGGAAAACATACCGCGAGGGGTGGTATTGATAAGAATCTGGGCATCCAGATGGGCGCTCTTTACCTCCTCGTAGGTAAGGGCACCACCCTTTCCCGTGCGGCTGACGCGGTACACCTCGCCTGCGCCCAGATGTTCGGCCACAGCCATGGCGGTATGGGAGGTACCGCCGCTGCCGAAGATCAACACCTTTTTCCCCTCCAGAGGGATGCCGCTGCGGCGAATCAGGGCGGCCATGCCGCCAAAATCCGTATTGTACCCGTAGAGCTGCCCCTCCCGGTTGACGACGGTATTCACCGCGCCGATGGCGGCTGCGGCAGCCTCCACCTCTTTCAGGTAGGGGATCACCGCCTGCTTATAGGGCATGGTAACGTTGATGGCCCTGAACTCCCGCGCCGTCATAAACGCGTCCAGCTCCCCCATGGGGATCTCGCGGAGTTCATAGTCATACGAGGCCAGCTCGCCGTGGATGATTTTTGAAAAACTGTGAGTCAAATGCTCACCGATGCAGCCGTACTGCATGGTTCATTCTTCCTTTGCAAAATAATCTGTACCGTAGCGCCCCAGAAGCATATCATAGACCGCAATGGCCGTCACCGCATCAATGACGGTACGGGCGCGGTGGACGATCGCAGGATCATGGCGCCCCCGGACGGACAGCGTAGCGTTCTCACCGGCGGCGATGTCCACTGTCTGCTGCTCTTTGGCAATCGAGGGTGTGGGCTTCACGGCGCAACGGAACACAACGGGCATCCCGTTGGTAATGCCTCCACCAATACCACCGCTGTGATTGGTGGCGGTGACCACAGTGCCGTTTTCATAGCACAGGGCATCGTTGGCCTCGCTGCCGCGCATGTCGGCAAGGGCAAACCCGTCGCCAAATTCCACGCCCTTTACCGCCGGAACAGAGAACAGGATATGGGCCAGCATACTCTCAAAGGTATCAAACCACGGCTCACCCACACCGGCGGGAAGGCCGGTAATGACCGTCTCCAGCACGCCTCCGACGCTGTCTCCCTCCCCTTTTGCCGCCAAAATGGCCGCCTGCATCCGCTCACCTGCCACCTTATCAAGGACGGGGAACTGCGCTTCGGAAAGCAGCGCAATATCGCTGCCCAAGTCCTCAAATCCGCGGTCGGCAATCCCCGCGCAGCGGGAGATGTGGGTGCCGATGGCGATCCCATTTTTCTTCAAAGCACTGTCGCAAATGGCTCCCGCTGCCACCAGTGCCGCCGTGATGCGGCCGGAGAAGTGGCCGCCGCCGCGGCTGTCCTGATAGCCGTGGTACTTACACTGCGCGGGATAATCGGCGTGGGAGGGGCGCATCAGCGTCTCCATGGCGGCATAGTCACCGCTGCGCTTATCCTGATTTCGAATGAGGATGCACAGCGGCGTTCCCGTGGCGATGCCGTTTACCGCGCCGCTGACGATCTCAAATTCATCCGCTTCCTGCCGTGTCGTGGAGATGGCGCCCTGCGGCTTGCGCAGGCGCAGCATACGGCGCATATTCTCTTCATCAATGACCGTACCGGGGCACAGTCCATCCAGCACAGCACCGATGGCCGGGCCATGACTCTCCCCAAAAAGGGTAATGCCCATATACTGTCCAAATGTGTTCTTCACGGTATCTTACACCTTTCCGTTCAAAAAACCGTAGACGGTTTCCTTCAGTTCCTGCAGCGACATCTTTTTCAGGTCATAGCTGCCTGCACGCGGGGCGTATACCACGGTGATGGCATCGCCGGAACGCTTTTTATCATGGGCGATGGCCTGCCACACAGCGTCGGCATCCACCGAACAGGTGGTGGGCAAGCCCAGTTTCTCCAAAATAGCCTGCACGCGGGGGCGAAGCTCATCGCTGCACATGGGCAGCATACCCAGCGCCACACATTCGCCGTGATGGAGCCTGTCCAGTCCCGCCGCCGTCTCAATGCCGTGACCGATGGTGTGGCCGAAGTTCAGCACGCGGCGCAGTCCATGTTCCTTCTCATCCTCTTGCACGACCGCCGCCTTAATGCGGACAGAGGCGGCAATGATCCGGTCGATATTCCCGAGGACATCGTCCTGTTCCAAGAGTGAGACAAGCTCTTCGTCAAAGGTCAGCGCCATCTTGAGGGCCTCGGCAAGTCCGGAGGAAACATGGCGCTTGGGCAGCGTTTGCAGTACGTCGGGATCGATCAGCACCGCCTTGGGCTGACAGAAGGCACCCACGCAGTTTTTGATGCCGTCCAGATCGATGGCCACCTTGCCGCCGACGGAGGAGTCCACCTGCGCCAGCACCGTGGTGGGCACATTGTAGAAATCGATGCCCCGCATGAAGGAAGCGGCGGCAAAGCCCGCCAGATCCCCGACCATGCCGCCGCCCACCGCCACCACGCAGTCGGTGCGGGTGAAGTCGTGCTCCAGCATGGTGCGGCACAGGGATTCAAAATTGCGAATGTGTTTGCTGCCCTCACCCTGCGGCACGGTCACAACTACCGGGTCGGCACAGCGCGCAGCCACAGCCTTGACATACTGCTCCGGCACACCGCTGTCGGTGACCAGCAGCACCTTGCGCTGCAGGTCAAAATGGGTATCGGCGCGGTACAGTGCACCGCGCTGAATCATGATGGGGTAGCTGTTTTCACCCAATTCGACTGTGATAATCATGGATTCTTCCTCAGACAAACGAACCGACACACTTTACCTTATCGCAGCACACCGTCAGTGCCTCAAACATACACTTGCCGTCATAGCTGCGGATATCACCTTCTGCTTCCACATAGAAGTAGTACTGCCACAGCAGTTCCTTCATAGGGCGGCTGCGCATAACATGCATATTGAAGCCATAAGAGCCAATGATGTTCAGCGCGCGGGCAAGACAGCCCGCCTCGTTGGGCACAGTGAACATCAGAATAAAGTGAGCTCCCGGCTGTTTGCTGATATTGCGATCCTCTGCGCGGGCCAGCACCGCAAAACGTGTAGTATTGATCTGGGAATGATTGATGCTCTCAGCCAATACTTTCAAGCCATACTTTTCCGCACTCTCGCCGCTGGCGATGGCCGCAACGGTGGGGTCGTTCAGCTCAGCCACATATTTTGCTGCCAGCGCCGTGTTTTCATAGGCGCTCTGCTCAAATCCGTTCTTACGGATAAAATCGTCGCACTGGGTCAACGCCTGAGGATGGCTCACCACTTTTTTGACGGTATCAAGTGTCGCCTCCTCTACCGCCAACAGATCATGGGTGACAGGCAGGGCGATGGTGCCGTTGACAAACAGCGGGCCGGAGAACAGAAGATCGGTGACCTGACCTACCTCGCCTGCGTAGCTGTTCTCCAGCGGCAGAACAACAGCATCGCACACACCGTCAACGACGGAATCGTAGGCTGCCTTAAAATCGGGATAGGCAACCTTCTCAGAATTGGGAAACAGCCTTTCTGCTGCAATATGGGCAAAGGCACCCTCCACACCACTGTAAGCCACCTTCATACCCTGCAGAATTTTCTGCTGATAACGGCGGGAGATGGCCATGGTGTCATGGAGAAAATCAGTATAATAGCCGCGCAGCTCATCACTGTCGATACGGTCGACGCCGCTGCGCAGAACCTCGGCCTCACGGTTGGGATCAAAAATGGTCATACCGTGTTCCTGCTTGTACGCGGCCACTGCTTCTGCAGCCTTCATACGGCGCACGAACAGCTCGGCCATCTCGGCATCTACTTCATCAATGATCTTTCTGGCTTCTTGTAATCTGTCCATAATACATACTCCTGTTTTGCCGTTTCCGTATGGAATAAGGGCGCATCAATGCATCCGAAACACCGCGTTTTGCAGCAACTATATCAAGCTCAACAGCACCCTCTTGAATACCTTGATTATACAACTTTTTCCACCTTGGTCAATGGCAGGACATACAAATCCAAAGTCAAACCAGAAGAAACTTCTGTTATAAATGATAAAGTCGTACTTATCTTAACAAACACTATATCCCTTTAAAGGAAAAAACATCAAGCTCGGGGTATTTTCTTCGCACGCCTATCGGTAGAACCCCGCATAGCGGGTCATGGCCTCCATGACGGCGCGGACATTCTCCGCGGGGATATCGGGATAGAGCCCGTAGATCATCATCAATCCGCCCTCGGGACAGCCCACCGTCTCCACACAGCGGCGAATATGGTCGTCAATGTCCTTGGGTGTGCCGAAGCGGGTGATATTCTGGCGGTCGATGTCCAGATCCACGCAGGTTTTTCCACGGAACTTGCTGCCGATCCACTCTACGCCGTTGACGCAGTCCTGCAAGTTGATAACATCCACGCCGCCATCGATGATATCGTCCACCAGCGTGCGGATATCGCCGTCGGAGTGCATGTGGATGATCTTCCCCGCTGCACGGACAGGACTGAGCATCCGCTGATAGAGGGGCTTGATATACTGTCGGAACAGTTGGGGACTGATCATGGGGCCATTTTGCATACCCAGATCCTCGGGGATGCGCACCATATCCACGTCGGCTTTCAAAAAGTGATGGATCTGGGCGAGGTTGAATTGGCACAGCTGCTCCAAAAGCGTCTGCACCGCCTCTTCCCCGTCGGTCAAATCCATCAGCGTATCCATATAGCCGCGGATATCGCACAGCTGCTGGAAGGTATGGCCGTGGCGCAGGTCACCGTAGGTCATCTCTCCCCGCGCCTTCTGCATTGCCACCGCCGATTCAAAGGCCGTCCAGTCGACAGCGCCGAGTCCGTTGCTGCTCTCGGGATCGGGCAGGCAGTAGGCAGAAAATCTCCCCATATCCGCCAGCGGATGCTCTGTTACCGCACCCACGATGCCGTTCATCGCCGTGCGCCACACGCAGCCGAAATCATCGGTATAGGGTTCCCCTGCCCGGGCATTGGCATCATATTCCACCGTCAACGGCGTGGGCGCGGGACGGAAATCGGGGAACAAAAAGGGGTGCTCCGCCATCAAATCCTGCAGCCAATCCTGATCGTAGTGATCCCAGCAGGCGGCGTTGATGTGAAAGGTCATGGGGATATAGTCCGGTCTTTCAAACCGTATGGCACGCAATAGCGTGTCGCGGTCGGCAGAAGTAGTGGAAACATACATGGGAAAAACTCCTCAAATTAACACACCGTTGCAGTGGTCGATCTCGTGCTGGATGATCTGGGCGGGAAAGCCCGTAAAGGTCTTGATGCGGCTCTTCATCTCCTCCGTCTGCCAGCGCACCTTGATGGTGCGGTAGCGGCGGCAGGGTCGCGGGCCGCCCAGCAGGGACAGGCACCCCTCTTCTGTATCGTAGGGCTCGGCCTGCTTGATGATCTCGGGGTTGAACATGGTCATATAGCTGCCGTCATTATCAAAGCAGATGATCCGCTTGGTCACTCCGATCATGTTGGCGGCCATGCCCACGCAGCCATCCTTATGGGCCGTCAGCGTATCCAGCAAGTCCCGGGCCACGGACACATCCTCTTTCGTGGCAGGCTCGGACTTCAAACTCAAAAAGATGGGATCGTGCATCAGTTCTTTAACCATTGCCGTACTCCTCCGTGATCTTCTGTAAAATCTCCACATCAGCGGGACAAAAATCGTAGTTAGGGATCTCCGCAGGTGTGATCCAGCGGATGTCGTTATGCTCTATTTTCTGCGGTACACCCTCGGCGATGGCGGCGTGAAAGAGGCTCAGATGCACCGTAAGGTCGGGGTAGACATGGACAACATCCATGAACAGCGCTCCCACCGTCAGGGTAACGGCCAGTTCCTCGCGGCACTCGCGGATGAGCGCCTCTTCCCTGCTCTCGCCCTGCTCTACCTTGCCGCCTACGAACTCCCACAGCAGGCCCCGCGCCTTATGGGCGGGCCGCTGGCAGATCATGAACTTCTCGCCCTCCCACACAAGGGCTGCCACCACTTCGGTCATAGCGATGTCCTCACTTTATCAAATCTTGTCACTATCATACCGCAAACGCTTCGTTTGTTCAATGAAAAAATCTCCCGCACATAAGAGAAAAGAGGCGAAAACAGCGATTGACACGACATCAACATTGTGCTAAACTAAGCCCATAACTTTGTATTATAGAAGGTGAAATTATGGAGCATATCAAGACTATCGAGACCCGTAACCTGTGCGACAGCGCTAAGAACGGTGGCTGCGGCGAGTGCCAGACTTCCTGCCAGTCCGCTTGCAAGACCAGCTGCGGTATCGCCAACCAGAAGTGCGAGAACACTGACGCTGAGTAATTGCATATTCTGAAATGCCGCCGAAGTTCGGCGGCATTTTTTTCGTAAAGGAGACTCTGTAACATGATTCATCAATATAAACTGGGCGGCTACAACATCGTGCTGGACGTGTGCTCCGGCTCTGTCCATGTGGTGGATGAGGTGGCCTATGAGATCATCGGCCGCTTTGAAACGGAAAGCCGCGAGACCATTCTCGAGGAGATGGCCCGGCAGTTTGTCGAGCGCAGTGATATCTCTGCCGAGGACATCGCCGAGTGCTATGCACAGGTGGAGAGTCTGCGCGACAAGGGCAAGCTGTTCGCCCCCGATACCTTCGCCCCCATGGCCGGTACACTGAAGGAGAAAACCGCCGGCGTGGTCAAGGCACTGTGCCTCCATGTGGCCCATACCTGCAACCTCAACTGCTCTTACTGCTTTGCCAGTCAAGGCAACTACCACGGTGACCGCGCCGTCATGTCCTTCGAGGTGGGCAAGCGGGCGCTGGACTTCCTCATGGAGAACTCCGGCACCCGCCGCAATCTGGAAGTGGACTTCTTCGGCGGCGAGCCCTTGATGAACTTCCAGGTGGTAAAGGATCTGGTGGCCTACGCCCGCAGTGTGGAGAAGGAGAAAAACAAGAACTTCCGCTTCACCCTCACCACCAACGGTGTGCTGGTAGATGACGATGTGATCGAATGGGCCAACCGCGAGTGCAGCAACGTGGTGCTGAGTCTCGACGGCCGCAAGGAGATCCACGACCGCTTCCGTGTGGACTATGCCGGCAACGGCAGTTGGGAGAAGATCGTGCCCAAGTTCCAGAAGTTTGTGGAGGCTCGCGGCGGCAAGGAATACTATATGCGCGGCACCTTCACCCACGCCAATCCCGACTTTTTGAACGATATCCGCACCATGCTGGATCTGGGCTTCCGGGAGCTGAGCATGGAGCCTGTCGTCTGTGCCGAGGGCGATCCCTCCGCCCTGACGGAGGAGGATATGGCCATCGTCATGCAGCAGTATGAGGAGCTGGCGGAGCTGATGCTGCAAAAGGACAAGGAGGGTGAACCCTTCACCTTCTATCACTACATGATCGACCTCTCCGGTGGCCCCTGCATCTACAAGCGCATCTCCGGCTGTGGCAGCGGCACCGAGTATATGGCCGTTACCCCCTGGGGCGACCTGTATCCGTGCCATCAGTTCGTGGGCGAGGAGCGCTTCAAGCTGGGCAATATCTGGGACGGCGTGACCAACACCGAGATCCGGAAGGAGTTTGCCGCCTGCAATGTGTACGCGCACCCCGAGTGCCACGACTGCTGGGCGCGGCTCTACTGCTCCGGCGGCTGCGCCGCCAACGCCTACCATGCCACAGGCAGCGTCACCGGTGTCTACGAGGCCGGATGCCGCCTGTTCCGCAAGCGTATGGAGTGCGCCATCATGGTGGCCATCCACCGCGCACTGAATGCATGATATGAAGACGCCCATTTGTGATTTTGTCCGCGCCTACGCCGCGGGCAGTCCCTGCCGCCTGCATATGCCGGGACATAAGGGTGTTTCCGCACTGGGCATCGAGCATCTGGACATCACCGAGGTAGCCGGCGCCGACAGTCTCTATGAGGCATCGGGCATCATTGCCCAGAGCGAGGAGAACGCCTCTTCCCTCTTCGGATGCCGCACCCTCTATTCCACCGAGGGCTCTTCCCAGTGCATCCGCGCCATGCTGCATCTGGTGGCACTGTACGCCGCAGCACAGGGCAGACACCCCCGCATCGCTGCCGGAAGAAACGCCCACAAGACATTCCTGAGTGCCGCGGCGCTGCTGGATCTGGAGGTGGACTGGCTCTACCCTGCCAAGAATTGCGGCTATCTCAGCTGTAATCTCTCGGCGCAGGAGCTGGAGGACTATTTCACCCGCGCCGAGGCTCTGCCCGCCGCCGTGTATCTCACCTGCCCCGACTATCTGGGCAGCGGTTCGGATATTGCCGCGCTGGCAGAGGTATGCCACCGACACGGCGTATTGCTGGCAGTGGACAACGCCCACGGCGCGTATCTGAAATTTCTCTCCCCCTCCCTGCACCCCATCGATCTGGGTGCCGACATCTGCTGTGATTCGGCCCACAAGACGCTGCCGGTGCTGACGGGCGGCGCCTATCTGCACCTTTCCGCGAAGATGGATTCCGCTGTCGGTATGCAGGCGAAAAACGCCATGATGCTCTTCGGCTCCACCAGCCCCTCCTACCTCATTCTGCAATCGCTGGATGCCGCCAACGACTATATGCAGACGCTTCCTCCCCGTCTGGACACCTTCGTCAAGGAGGTCGACGCGCTGAAGGGTCGCCTGCAGCAGCACGGGTACATACTGTATGGCAGCGAGCCGCTGAAAATCACCATCGAGGCCAAGCCCTACGGCTACACCGGTGAAGAACTGGCACAGCTTCTGCATAACGAGGGTCTTGTGGCTGAATTCGCCGACCGGGACTATCTGGTGCTGATGCTGACTCCCGAGATCGGTACAGACGGTTTGCATCGGCTGGAAGAGGCGCTTGTGCATATTCCGAAAAAAGAGGCCATTTTGGAAGCGCCTCCCGTTTTCTCACCGGGCGAACGGGTCTGCTCCATCCGCGAGGCCATGCTGGCGCCCTGCCGGACGCTGGAGGCCGACGAATCTCTCGGCCGCGTCATCGCCGTCCCCACCGTCGGCTGTCCTCCCGCCGTGCCCATTCTGCTGTGCGGTGAGCGGGTGGATCAGCACGCGCTGGACTGCTTTGCCTACTACGGTATCCGGCAGTGCTGCGTGATGAAATAATAACCGCATATTCCACATAAAAAAGCAGACCCGATCGGGTCTGCTTTTTTCTATGCATGTTTACTTCTGATTGTAGGCCTCGATGCCCTTTTTCAAAATCTCCATCGCGCGGGCCAGCTTTTCGCTCTCGATGACATAGGCCATGCGGATCTCGTTGCCACCCTTGCCGGCAGTGGCGTACATGGGGGCGGCGGGTGCAAACATCACCGTCTCGCCGTTGTCGTCAAACTCCTCCAACAGCCACTGCTGGAACTTATCGGTATCATCCACAGGCAGGGCCGCCATCACATAGAAGGCACCGCCGGGGACCTCGAAGACCACGCCGGGGATCTCGGAGAGCTTGCTGCAGAGGGTGTCGCGGCGCTTTTTGTACTCCTCACGGACAGCGGCGAAGTACTCGGGGCCCACACTGTAGAGTTTGGCAGATGCCACCTGATCCAGTGTCGCCACCGACAGACGGGCCTGACAGCACTTCATAGCCTGACTCAACAGCTCATGGTTTTTGGTGATGATGCAGCCGATACGGGCGCCGCAGGCGGAGAAACGCTTGGACACGGTATCCACCACGATGATGTTATCGGAGGCCACATCGGCAAACTCGCCGAAGGACTGAAGCTTCTCGCCGCCGTAGACGAACTCTCTGTATGCCTCGTCGCCGATGAGGAACAGATCGTGCTTTTTGGCCACATCCACCAGCATCTCCATCTCCTCATGGCTGATGACCACGCCGGTGGGGTTGCCGGGATTGGTGACCATGATGGCGCGGGTGTGCTCATTGATAAGCGCCTCGATCTTCTCGCGGTCGGCGTAGCGATAGCCCTCCTCGGGCGAGGTGGGGATGGGGGTAATGGTGCCGCCGCACAGGTGGACCATGGTGTTGTAGTTGGGATAGAAGGGCTCGGGGATCATGATCTCGTCGCCGTCATCGATGATACACTGCATGACGATGGACAGCGCCTCACTGCCGCCGGCGGTGATGAGAATCTCATCCTTGGCGAAGGGCATGTCCAGATCGGCGTAATACTTCTGAATGGCGTCGATCAGCACCGGCATGCCGGGAGAGGGAGCATACTCCAGCACCGGTTGGGAGAAGTCACGGACAGCCTCGAAAAACGCCTCGGGCGTCACCACGTCGGGCTGACCGATGTTCAGATGGTAGATGTTGATGCCGCGGGCCTTGGCCGCCTGCGCATAAGGATGGAACTTACGCATGGGGGACAGACCGCACTTTTGGATCTTACTGGAAAACTTCATAAGTTACCTCCATTATCCGCTAAATCAGCGGGAAATATTTTTTCTCATTTTACTATTCTTTTCGAAAATTGCAAGGTGTATTAAAAAATTTTATAGCGTGCATTAGGAAAGCCCGATTCAGAGGATTCCGAATCGGGCTTTTTCATATTCACGACCGCTTCACACCGCAAACCTGATACATAGCTTCGTCGGAGACCACCGTATCCACCTGCAGGCAGTCGGCAAAGAGGGCGCAGAGCTCTTCGGCAGGCATAAGGCCGCGGGAGACCTTGGCCGCGCTGCCCTGATGATGGCGGTTGATCCTTTCACGGCTGGCACCGTGGGCAACCGTCAGGCATCCCCCCTCTTTCAGGAGAGATGCAAGCTGCCGGATCAATACCGCAGGGTCAACGAAGTGGGGAAAGGCATTATAGACCACGATGGCATCGTAGCGTTTTTCAGAGGTAAACACCTCGGCATCGCCGCAGATGAGCGCCACACGAGGCTCGCTCCCCCACTTGTTCCGGGCCAGCTCCACCATGCGGGGAGAAATGTCGATACCCGTTACAGAGGAGACACCACGCTCCAGATAGTACGGAAACAACACGCCCGTACCGCAGGCCACATCCAGGACCTCATCGCCTGATGAAACACGGGCATTATCAAGGATATGCCCGATGACGGCATCGTTTGTGACCATCCCCGCATCCCAGGTCGGGGCGCAGTGGTCAAAAAAGGCAATGACATCCTGTTTGTTCATAGGGTTCCTCCGGGAAATTGAATGGGATTTACCGCTCCTCGGCGCGGGCCATAGCCATCTGGAAGTCCTTGGTATCGGTAAAGATCTCGTTCTTGTAGGGATTCTTTTTCTGCTCCATGGAGCGCTTGATGATGATACCCAGCACCAGTGCGTTCACCGCCAGAGACAGGATGGAGATCACGCCCTGCGGCACGGGATTGACCAGCGTGGGACGGATGGCGGCATCCATGAAACCGTCAGCATACAGCACGGGGATGGTGGTAAAGATACTGTTGTCCTGGAACAGGGGGAACACCTGTGCAAACATACACCAGGTCGCCAGCGTATTGGCACGGTTCTGGATCCAGCCGCCCTTGTTCCAAAATGCTGCCGCCACAGTGGGAGCCAACAGCAGCGCAAGGCCGCAGTACCAGGCGTGGGTGGGCAGATTGAGGTAGGTATACTGGAAGTTCCACACATCGTAGGCGATGATGTAGAGCCAGATCATGTCGGGCCAGAGCATATCGTGCTTGTTCTTGGAGGAGTAGATGCCCCACCAGCCCGTCATGCAGAAGATGTTGATGATACCGGCAATACCGTTGAGCCAGTTCCACCAGCCGCCGTAGAGCCACACGCCCTCGCCGGAGAGCCACCAGCGATCGCCGAACTCGGCCATGGCCTGTGCGCCCTTGATGGCAGATTCGAAGTCACTGGCAACGGCGATGAGGATATTGATGGCCACGATGGCAAAGGGGAACACCTTGAACCACTCGGTCTTGCCGAAGCTCCACTTATACTTGAGCATCATAAAGCCGATACAGCCGGCCAGCGATGCATACAGCTTGGCATAGTGGAACCAACCGTTCATGTAGACATAGGTGGAGTTGTTCAGCGCCCACTCGGCGCCCATGGCCGCGCCCACATAGATGGCGACGAAATACACCGTCAGTGCCGCAGGCAGCGCCACGAAGAAGAAGAGTCCGCCCTTTTTGCTGCGGCGTGCGATTTCATTGAAGAGTACCAGTGCTACGAATACCAGCAGCCAACCCAGCAGCTGATATCCTGCCCGTTCACCGTAAATCTGGAATAACATGGTTTTTCCCTCCTGTCAAGATGTTTGTTGTTCTTCCTCCGTTTCATCCGAAACGGTGATCTCTTTGATATTGATCTCGTTGCCGGTAATGAGCCACGTTTTTTCACTGCCGCAGTGGGGGCAGATGCGCCCGTGGGCAACGGTGGGGTAATCCTCGCCGCAGCCGTCGCAGTGGGTGACGGCGCGGATCGTCTCCACCTCCATCTCGCAGCTTTGCAGCAGTTCTTTCTTCTTTCTGGCCCAGTTCCAGCAGTCGGTGAGGTAGTCGGGGATCACGGTGGATACCTCGCCCACCTCCACCGTCACACTCTGGATGGCAGTGAGCGCATTCTCTTTCGCCACGGACTCCAAAGAGTCCATGATATTGAACACAATGCCCAGCTCGTGCATATTACTTGCCCTTCTTGCCGCTGAACTTGATCTTCAGGGCCTGTTTGGCACCGTTGCCCAACACGTACTTCAGCTTGGCCTCGCTGGGGATCATGGTGCTGCACTCGGGACGCTCACGGTGGAGCTTAATGGCGTTGAACTCGCACTTGGTGGTACAGACGCCGCAGCCGATGCACTTGTTGGGATCGACGACGGAGGCGCCGCAGCTGAGACAGCGGGCAGTCTCGGTCTTGACCTGCTCCTCGGTGAAGGGGAGGCGGGCATCGCGGAAGGAGGTCTTGGCATCCACCGTCGCATCGGTGCCGGGACGCTGGCGGGAGGCGTTGTCATACTGCTCCACCAGAATGTTGTCCTTATCCAGCTCGATGAACTGACGGCGGTTGCGGCCGATGGTGAGGCTGGAGTGAGGCTGGACGAAGCGGTGGATGGAAATGGCGCCCTCGCGTCCTGCCGCGATGGCATCGATGGCGAACTTGGGGCCGGTGTAGACATCGCCGCCGACGAAGATGTCGCTCTCGCCGGTCTGGTAGGTCAGGCTGTCGGCCACTGCCGCCTGACCGCGGCCCAGCTCCACCTTGGTGCCGGCGAGGAGGTCGCCCCACTGGATGCTCTGGCCGATGGAGAGGAACACATGCTCGCACTCCACGGTGACGGTATCGTTGTCATCATAGCTGGGACTGAAGCGACCTTCGGCATCCCACACGCTTACGCAGCGCTTAAAGACGATGCCGCGAACCTTGCCGTTCTCGGTGAGGATCTCCTTGGGACCCCAGCCGCAGTTGAGGGTAACGCCCTCCTCGGTTGCCTCGGCGATCTCCTCCTCGGAGGCGGGCATACGGTCACGGGGCTCGAGGCAGTACATGCTGACGCTCTCAGAACCGCAGCGGTGGGCGCTGCGGGCCACATCAATGGCCACATTGCCGCCGCCGACCACCACGGTGCGGCCGGAGACCTTGTAACTCTCGTCACCACCCACGGTGCGCAGGAAATCCACAGCGGTCATGACGCCCTCGGCATCCTCACCGGGGATACCGGCCATTCTGCCGCCCTGGCAGCCGATGGCGATGTAGAAGGCCTTGTAGCCCTCTTCGCGGAGCTGCTCAATGGTGATATCCTTACCCACTTCCACGCCGCAGCGGATCTCCACGCCCATGGCGCGGATCACATCGATCTCGGCATCAATGACATCCTTCTCCAGCTTGAAGCTGGGGATGCCGTAGCGGAGCATACCGCCGGGACGCGCATTCTTCTCGAAGATCACGGGGCTGTAGCCCTTTTCAGCCAGATAGAAGGCGCAGCTTAAGCCTGCGGGGCCGGCACCGATGATGGCCACCTTCTCGGGGAAGAAGCCATTGAGGGAAGGAACCACCTTCTTGGGGATGAAGCGGGTCTCAGCCTTGAGATCCTGCTGTGCGATGAACTTCTTCACCTCATCGATGGCGATGGGCTGATCGATGCTGCCGCGGGTGCAGGCATCCTCGCAGCGGCGGTTGCAGATGCGGCCGCAGATGGCGGGCAGCGGATTATCCTTCTTAATCAGCGCCAAAGCCTCGGTGTAGCGACCCTGCGCCGCCATCTTCAGATAACCCTGCACGGCGATATGGGCGGGGCAGGCGGTCTTACAGGGGGCAGTACCGGTCTCGTAGCAGTTGACGCGGTTGTTGTCGCGGTAGTTCTCATCCCACATATGGGGACCCCACTTCTGCTCGGAGGGCAGGGGATGACGGGGATACTGTACCTCGCTGCCGTCCTTGGTGCACAGCTTCTGGCCCAGCTTCACGGCACCGGCGGGACAGACCTCCACGCACTTGCCGCAGGCGACGCAATCGCTTTTCTCCACACGGGCCACATAGGCGCTGCGGGAGAGGTTGGGCGTATTGAACAGCTGAGAGGTACGCAGGGCGTAGCAAACATTGATGTTGCAGTTGCAGATGGCGAAGATCTTATCGGCGCCATCGATGTTGGTGATCTGATGGACAAAGCCGTTCTCCTCACCCTGACGGAAGATCTCCAGCGCCTCCTCACGGGTGATGTAGCGGCCGCCCTTGCCCGTCTCCACCACATAGTCGGCCATATCGCCCACGGCCACGCACCATCCCTCGGGATCGTCGGCGCATCCCTCGTCGAAGGTCTGGCGGGACTTGCGGCAGGAACAGGGAGAGGCGGCGTACTTGCCGTCGTACTTGTCCAGCCAGTGGGAGATGTGCTCGAGGTCAATGGAGGTGTTCTCCGCCTCGATGGCCTTCTCCACGGGGATGACGTGCATACCGATACCGGCTCCTCCGGGAGGCACCATGGGTGTCACCTTCTCCAGAGGCAGACGGCTCATGCGCTCGAAGAAACGGCCCATCTCGGGATATTTGGCCAGAACGGTATCGTTCATGTTGGTGAACTCGGCGCTGCCGGGGACGAACATAGGCAGCACATACTGCTTGGTGCGGGTGGGGTTCTCCCAGTTGTACTCGATGATGCCGATGAAAGACATCTCATCCAGCAGAGGCTGCAGCTTTTCCTCACTCATACCGGTGAGCTTCATCAGTTCGGGCAGCGTCTTGGGCTTACGGACACCCATTTTCAGGGCCACCTCGGCCATCTCATCCGTCAGGAGCATAGAAAGACCCCAATACTCCGGATCGTACTTATTGAGCTTCTGGAAGCCCAGCTTTACAGGGATGCGGTTGGTGATCATCTTACCCAGCTGCAAGATGATCTCACGGGGCTCTTCGTTTTCCACGAAATCGGGCACGAACCCGGCCAGATAATCGTCCATATTCCTTCGCTCTCCTCTCCTTTATTTCTTCCAGTTGGTTACTTCTTCTCTGAGCCATGCGGCCACGGCCTCTACGCCCTCACCCGTCTTGGCGGAGATGGGGAAGATTTTGGCGTCGGGGTTACGCATGCGGATATACTCGGTGCACTTGTCCATGTCGAAGTCGAAATAGGGGGCTACATCGATCTTATTGATGATGACGGCACTGCAGACCTGGAACATCAACGGATACTTCAGGGGCTTGTCGTGTCCCTCAGGTACCGAGAGGATGGCGGCGTTCTTCACCGCGCCGGTATCGAACTCGGCGGGGCAGACCAGATTGCCCACATTCTCCAGCACCACCAGATCGGCATCTGCGGCATCAAGGCCCTCCAGACCCTGTCGGGTCATGTCGGCATCCAGATGGCACATACCGCCGGTGTGGAGCTGAATGGCGCGGGCTCCCGTGGCGGCAATGGTACGGGCATCCACATCCGAGTCGATGTCCGCCTCCATAACGGCAATGTTCATCTCCCCTTTCAGCGCCTCGATGAGCCGCGTCAGTGTGGTGGTCTTGCCCGATCCGGGGGAGGACATCAGGTTCAGCAGATACACGCCCTTTTCCTTCAGCTCGCCGCGCAAGAGATCGGCGCGGGCGTTATTATTGGCAAAGACGCTCTCCTTCACCTCCAAAACACGAACCTTATCCATTGGTATCGCTCCTCTCTGTGGTCATACCAGACCTATCTTTATGAGTATATTCTAGCGCAAAAAGAAAAATTGTCAATAAATTGACAATTTTTCAGTAGATTATATAGAGACTCCCTCTTGTTTTTGGTGAGTATATATGGTAAACTCCTTTTGTGGTATGTGGTATGACCACAGCATTTTTAAGGAGGGTTTCCATGGAGTTTGAACGGCTGTATGCCCCCAGTTTGAAAGAACTGTTTGTCCAGCAATTACAGGACATGATCCTCTCGGGCGAGATCCCCGTTGGAACGAAGCTGCCCTCTGAGCGGGAGCTGTGTCAGCAGATGCATGTGAGCCGCGCCGTGGTCAATTCCGGCATCGCCGAGCTTTCCCGCCAGGGCTTTGTCGAGGTGCGTCCGCGGCAGGGCAACTATGTGGCCAACTATCGCCGCCACGGCAACATGGACACGCTCATGGCCATCATGCACTATAACGGCGGTCTGCTGGCTCACGACGAGATCCGCTCCATTCTGGAGGTTCGCTGGGGCTTGGAGCAGATGGCCCTCTCCCGCGCCATCGAGAACGCCTCGGATCAGGAACTGGAGGCACTGGGTGAATTTGTGGAGGCACTGGCACACGAAACGGTCCCGGCACAGGCCGCAGAGCTGGCTTTCCGCTTCCACCACGGCATGACCCTCACCGGCGGCAACAGCATCCTCCCTCTCATCTACTCCTCTTTCAAGGTACCCTGCACCGCACTGTGGATCCGCTTCTGCCGCAAATACGGCGTGGCGGCACTGTACAACAATGTAGAGCGTCTTTACCGCCTCATGCTGGATCGGGATAAGCACGGCGCCATCGCCTGGACCGAGGCCTACCTCAGAGAGGCCATCAACGGTGCACAGCAGATCTACGAGGCGTAAGGGCAACAAAAAAGCGCCCATGGGCGCATACGACGATCATCTGAAATGAAGTAACCCCCGAGCCGTTGCCCACTCACTGCAACGCTCAGGGGTTACTCCACGAAATAGGTGGGTTCCATCATTTACTTAACCTCTTCTTTCTACGGATTTCATGGGATTGTGCTCCCTTGTTGTGGTCTTATCATAACCCCAAAATCCGCATTTTGCAAGACGGAATACTACACAAGATTTTCCGATAAATATCGGATAGATTGCGAATAGACAAGACGCGTTATCTGTGGTATGATGAATATGTTGGGCCGCTCCAAGGGGAGCGACCCATTGCTTTTATCGGATAAAATTGGTCACCTGACGCTTCTCTTCTTTCTCGGGCAGGCCGAACTGCGCCTTACCCAGCGCGATGGACTTCATGAGGAAGGCCATATTCCGCGCCAGAGTGCGTACCGTCTGCAAGCCCTCGGCATCCTCGGCGGCCTCGCCGGGATTACGGCCGTGGACACTGTTCCAGTACTGGCTGGAAGCCACAGGCATCCCGCAGATGGTGAAATACTTGTTCAGCTGATCGAAGGTGGCAGAGCAGCCGCCGCGGCGCGCCACGGCAACAGATGCACCTACTTTCATAGTCTTATCGGAAGCATCGCTGTAAAACAGGCGATCCAGCACCGCCGTCAGCGTAGAGTTGGCAGAGGCGAAATACACGGGACTGCCCACCACCATACCATCTGCCTCCCGCAGCTTCTCGGCGATCTCATTGACGATATCATCCATGACGCAGCGGTCATCTTTGAAGCAGCCGTTGCAGGCCATACAGCCGCGAACCTCCAGATGGCCCACCTGTACGGTCTCCACCTCGATCCCCTCCTGCAGGAATACCGTTTCCATCTCGCTCAGTGCCAGCGCGGTGTTGCCGCTTGCCTTGGGGCTTCCGTTGAGCAGTAATACTTTCATCTGTGTGGCCTCCTCTGTTGATGTTACAGTCATTATACAGGAAATCCTTCGCCTGTGCAAGCGTTCAACCTGTCGCAGCCATTTCATCACACAATATGGTAAAAACAGCACCCTTGGAAAAATCCAAGGGTGCTGCTGCATATGCAAATGATGTCACACATCACATGGGGTTCAGCTGACCGACCACCACATAGCGGGCGTTACTGAACTCGTAGGAGCAAGTGACCAGGGATACCACCTTGCCTGTGGGAATGCCGATATTGGAGCGGAAGGTGGACTTTGCTGCCATTCTGGCGAGCTGATCCTGGCTCAGAGACAGGGCGAAGACCTCATCATCATGGGCGCAGACAAAGCCGGCAAACAGATCCAGACGGTAGTTCTGGGTGGGGGTATAGATGTAGATATAGGGATGGGAGTTATAGTAAGAGGCATCCTTATACTTGCAAAGATCGGCAAACATCAAGCCGGACTTCATGTGGTGACCGTAGATGATGGTGTTCTGGTTGCCAAAGCTGGGATCACACAGATGCTCAATGAAAATACTGCCGTTGGCGTTGAGGTTTCCGTCCAGATCGCGGTTGAGATAAAAGTCATTGGTGCTTCTCATATAGGCGATGGGGTACTGGATTCTGGTGCCGGGGCTGTAGATATAGCCCACCACATCGGGATAGCGTGCCCGCAGGGAGGCGAAATCCACGCTGACACCGTCACTGCCGTCGGCGGGTGCTACTGCAGAACCGCCGGTGGTAACGGGTGCCTGAGAGACGGTAGGTGCAGCGCTCTGCTCCTCCGCAGGCTCCTCGGTCTCATCATCAGTATCGGCGGGCTGCTCCTCATCCTCAGATACGACAGGCTCATCGGGCTGCTCTTCGCCTTCAGAAACGACAGGGTCGGTAGTTTCGGAACTCTCAGGGGTAACATGCTCGTGGATGATGTCGCTCTGCATATGCTCTGCAGCTGCCTTCTGCTCGAAGTACGCAATGATCTTGGCAACAGAGAACACGAGAACGCACAGCAAAATCGCCACGATGACACGCTTGATAACACTTTTTGTCATGGGAAAATCTCCTTTATTACAAGGGCTGCCTTGCAGCTTTGATACATACCAAGTTATTATACACCTAAAGATGGTAAATCACAAGAAAATTTTCCATTACTGGCAAAACTTGGTGCGATATTCAAACCACCGGGACCAGCCCTATGCAAGGATGTCGGCGCTTCGACGATTTTCCTAAAAAAGGCCATGTTTCTCCGTGCAACACGCCGATTTGCGCCTCCTGCCGTTGCTTTTTGTGCAAAAAAAAGATACAATACACACAACTGTTATTCAAGGCGCGGCCTTGATGCACTGATACAGAGAAATTCAGAGGAGGATATCACCATGAAAGTTCTGGGCATCTGCTGCGGCAGAAAGAACGGCAACACAGAGATTTTGATGAAAGAAGCCTTCAAGGCCATCGAGGCCAAGTGCGGCGCCGAGTGCAACTTCGTCCGTCTGCAGGAGGCGGAGATCCGCAGCTGTGTGGGCTGCGAGACGTGCATGGTCAACCATCTCAAGGGCAACTGGGACTTCCGCTGTGTCCATAAGACCGGCAGCGACCACTTCTATTTCATTGAGCAGCTGATGCGTGAGGCCGATGCCATCATCGTCTCGGCTCCCGCCTATAACCTGCAGCCCCCGGGAATTCTGGTGCGCTTTATGAACAAGCTCCACGCCTCCGGCAACTACCGCGATGTGGTGCATAAGAACTTCAAGGTGGGCGCTACCTTCACGCTGGGCGGCACTGACTGGACCAACTACGCCCTCAGCACCACCAATATGCTCACCATGGAGCTGGTGGGTGCCTACGAGGCCATCGTGGACAAGTGCCACTTCGACTTCGTTCCCAGCGTAGGCGCCATCGTGCTGGAAGAGGATATGCTGGCGCGTATCCGCAAGCTGGGCGAAAATGTGGCCGACGCCCTGATGGAGAAGGCCAACGGTCAGACGCCCGCCTATCGCGGCGACGCAGGCATCTGCCCCGACTGCCACAGCGTATTTCTGGAAAAGCGTGCTGACGGCTGGTACTGCCCTCAGTGCCTGACCAAGGCCACTCTGTCCTGGGAGAACGGCGAGCTGCAGGTAGCCTTCACCCCCGAGGAGATGGCCAAAAACCGCTGGAGCCCCTGGGGTCAGGAGCTGCATGACAACAACATCCGCAAGGGCCACATGAAGGCCGCACAGGGCAAGGACATCATCGCCGCCAAGCGCGCCGAGTATGCCGCCTATAAGGATGCCGTCAAGCTGCCCGAGCTGGTGAAGGAGTAAGCACTTCATACTGAACCATAAGAAGCGACTCACAGCGTGAGTCGCTTCTTTCTCGTCAAAAACAATACGGCATACGCCACCATTCATTTGAATGGTGGCGTATGTTTTGAAAGGAGATTCACGCAGCATTTATATCGGAAGGAACAGTCGATATACATGTGCTGGTTCGTCGTATTGATTTCTCTTTGCCTTCTCAACCACGGTGAACAGTGGCAGGGGCAAGCACATACCCATCAGGCAGATCAAAGGGATACAAACCCTTGGGAAGATGCTTCCACTTGAAGCGCTTCAGGTTCGCCGCACCGGCACCGGGCGTATCAGCATAGCAGATCTCACCAGCAAAGGCACAGTAAGAGGCGCGGAAGGAGGCATTGGCCTTTACCACCACCAGATCATACAGCTTCGGCTCGATGCCAAAATGACGGAACAGCTGTGGGTCGCCCGGCGCGGCAGGTGCCTCACAGACCAACACATACATATTTCCGAACGAGATAACGGCCGCCCGGCCAACAGAGAACGACTCTCCGCGATTGACGGGTCCCTCTCTTCTGACCTGTCCGTCATGAAGAGAGCAAACTCTTCCCACGGCCACCAGAGGACCGGGTACATCGGCGGTGAACTTGGCACCTACAGTAAATTCGGCACTGTTGCCCACGCCCACGGCAAAGGCCTGTGCCACTGCCTCGGGATCTTTGACAAACATAGCGCTGCGAAGTTTGCCGCCCCGCTCCTGCAGTCGCAGAGCCACTGCCACACTGTCACCCACAGCACCGCCATTGGGGGAATCGGCACTGTCCACCAAAATCACAGGCTTGGCACTGTCCGTTTCCTCAGCCCGGTCGATCACCGCATCGATGCTCATCAAATCGGGCCAGTAGCCGTCGCGGTTGGCGAAGAACTCACGGGCCAGCATATTGGCCTTTTCTTTTGCCGTCTCGGCATCTTCTGCCACGGCAACCACAGCGGAACTGATTTCAGGGATATCCATCCAAGCCTGCACATTAAAGACGGTATAGTCCAGCAAAGTACCGTCCTGCACCATGCCATTTCCCCTGTCCATGACACTCTTGAGGGGCTCTTTCTCCGTACTGTAGCCCACAGGCGGCGTCAGCATGGGAATTTGGACAGCCGCCATATAGGTGGGCTTACCCGCCAGCAGACGCATACACATGGTACCTGCACGGTATGCCGTCTCATAGATGTCCACATGGGGATAGGTCTGGTGGCCGCAGACAACGTCGGCATTTTTCAAAATACCCGAAGTCACATTGGCATGGAGATCCAGTGCCACGGTAATGGGGATCTCTTCACCCAACAGACGGCGCATTTCCTTCAAAACCGTACCGCAGGCATCGTTGTCGCTCTCGGTACAGGTGGCACCGTGAAGCAGGGCGCACACCGCGTCGATGTGACCTGCCTTCGCAATATAATGACGCAGACGCTCCAGTACATAATCCAGCACCGAATCACTGACGCGGCCGCCTGCCAGCGCATACACAAACACAGTGGGGATGACCTCGCTGCCCGCTTCTTCAACGGCATCGATGATCCCGTGGGTGGCACAGTTCTGCCCCTTACACAGGGCATACCCCTCTTCACCCTCGACATAATGGAAAGCGGCAAAATCATCCTTTGTCATTACAATGGGATTGAAGGTGTCGGTCTCCTGATGAAATTCGCAGACTAATACGCGCTTCTTTTCACTCATTCTCCCACCTCTTCTCCCGAGCTGTTCATCACAGTAAACAGGCTGTCCAACCGTTTGAACAGCGATGCATATACAGGGAAATACTTCTCGTAAATGGCTACATTTTCCGCAATCGGTTCAAAGCTGCGCTCGATCTGCAAATGCTTGCCTACTTCATTGTAGTCAGCGCAGACGCCCAGGCCGATCAGCGCATTGTATGCCGTGCCGACGGCACCGGCATGCTTGGTGGACTTGGGAACACGGACGGTGACATTCATTACATCTGCCAGCGTCTGCATCCAGATATCGCTCAGGGATCCACCGCCAATAACATTGACAGCCGTGGGGGCAGGATAACCCTTCTCCTTTTGAATATTGAGCGCACCGGTCTTTAAATGGTAGCATACGCCCTCCATAATGGCACGAACCATATGGCGGCGGTCATGCTGAGGGCCGAGATTGATGAATGTGCCGCGCACATTCTCACTCAGCAGCGGGGGTACATCTCCATAGAACCAGGGTGTGGCAAACACGCCCTCGGATCCGGCAGGAATGTCCTTGAGCTCCTGATTGACAAAGTCGAAAACCTTGCCACCCATCTCATCCCACTCCCGTCCGTAGAAGCGGCGCACCACCCAGTTCAGCGACAGACCGATGGCCTGCATACCGAAGATATTCACATCGCGCTGCTCATCAAAGGGGGAGACATAAATGCCGTCGACGCGGTGGGGCACAGTGAAACCGATCCATCCGGAAGAGCCGAAGTACATATGTACATCGCCCACATTGCAGCAGCCGGAACCGATGGCAATGGCTTTGATGTCGGTATCGCCGCCAAAGACAGGGATACCGCTGACAAGTCCCATCTCCTCCGCTGCCTGTTCCGTTGTGTAGCCCACCAGTTCCTCGGAGGCTACCACACGGGGAAATTTCTCCCGAGGAATATCTGCAAAGGCAAATATGTCAGCATAAAGCTTATCGAATTTTTCGTCAAAAGACTGGGTAAAGCAGTTGCTGAAGTCCACCGCAGCCTCACCGGTTGCCTTCCACTTCAGGAAGGAATTGACCTCAAAAATCACCGAAGCCTTTTCAACGCACTGGGGCTCATTTTCACGCAGCCACATCAGCTTGGGCCAATAATCGGCAGCGTTAAACAGTCCCTCGCCGAACCGCTCATTGAGGCGTCGGGCCTGATCGGCGGCTCTTGCGTCAAGCCAGATCATGGCATTGCGCAGGACATTTCCCTCTTGATCTACAGGAATAACCGCCTTCCACTGGGTACCGAAAGCGATTCCCTTCACAGCCTGGGGTTCAACACCCGCTTCAGTCAGCACTTGCTTTGTGACAGAGCACACCGCTTTCCAATACAGTTCCGGATCCTGTTCAGCCCAACCCGGATTGGGGATATACAGCGGATATTCGGCTGTTGCCGTATGAACGGCCTCGCCTTGCATGGTGACCAACGCGGCTTTTACACCGCTGGTTCCAAGGTCATATGCAAGTACAAAGTGCTGTTTGTTCATAGTGATACCTCTAGTTTAGTTTCTGCCTTTGTTCCTCATTCCTTGCGAAAGTTCATCGCATAGAGTGCATGAAGTGCCGCACCGACAGGAAGTACGGACTCATCGGGATCGAAGTGAGGGTTGTGAATTCCGTGAACGGCACCATCTTTGAGGCAGCCGATCCATGAAAACACCGTAGGAACATGCTCTCCGTAATAGGCAAAATCCTCGCTTCCCATACTCACAGGAGTCTGCGCCACCACAGCCTCCTCACCGTACAGCGCAGACAGCGCCTCACGGGCCTGTTGGGCACAGAAGCCGTCGTTGCGAACGCAGCCGGAGATCGGACTGAAGGTCACCTCTGCCTCGGCACCGTACATGGCGGCACAGTTGGCCGCAATGGTGCGGATCTTGTCCATTACCATCGCACGGGTCTCCACGCTGAACCAGCGGATGGTTCCGCCCAGCTCACCGCTGTCGGGGATCACATTCCGCGCTGCACCGCACTGGATGTATCCCACTGTGACAGCAAGAGGCTCATCTCCCCGCACACGAAGGGACTTGATCTGATGGATGGCATCGGTAATGGAGGTCACCACCGGGATGGGGTTGACGCAACGCTCAGGCTGAGAACCGTGGCCGCCGCGTCCGATCACGCGGATGACAAAGCTATCGCCGCCGGCCATTACCGGACCGTCAACGATCGAGACCTTGCCGCGGGGCACATCGGGCCAGACATGAGAGCCGTAAACCGTATCGGCTCCGTCCAATACACCGCCTTCGATCATGTCCAAGGCACCGGCACCGCATTCCTCTGCCGGTTGAAAGAGGAATCGCACCGTGTTGCTGCGCTCGGGCAGTGCAGCCAAAATCTTCGCCGCACCCAACAGCATGGCAATGTGGCAGTCATGGCCACAGGCGTGCATCATACCGGGAACGTCAGAGGAAAAGGGCAAACCGCTCTCTTCTTCAACAGGCAGGGCATCGATGTCACTGCGCAGCACAACGGTGTGGCCGCCGCTCTGTCCTTCCAGTGTGGCCAGTGTGCCGGTGGCACCCACTGCGCGCCAGGGGATGCCGAGGGCATCCAGTTCCGCGCGAATCAATTCTGCCGTTTTGTATTCCTCGCGCCCCAGTTCCGGGCAGCGGTGGAATTGACGGCGCAGGGCGATGATCTCCTCACCATACTGCTCCGACAAACGGCGAATGTCATTTTCTTTCAAAGGGAACACTTCCTTATCGTTTGCTTATGCTGCAGTCTCAATCAAGAGGATGGCAGCAACGAATCTGATGGTTCGGACCCACTTCCGTCATGCCGAGGCTGGGGCTGAGGCACTCGGGCGTTGCATAGGGACAACGGGGTGCAAAGCGGCAGCCGGGAGCCGGATCGATGGGACTGGTGACCTCACCCTTAATGAGCTGACGCTCCATATTGCGACGGGAGGGGTCGGGGATAGGCACGGCGGAGAGCAGCGCCCTGGTATAGGGGTGACGGGGATGGGCAAACAGCTCCTCCTTGGGAGCCAGCTCCACCACTTCGCCCAGATACATAACGGCGATAGAGTGAGAAATGTGCTTCACCACAGACAGGTCGTGGGTGATGAACATATAGGTGATGCCGCGCTCTTCCTGCACGTCCATCATTAGATTCAGGATCTGGGCCTGAATGGACACATCCAAAGCGGACACAGGCTCATCGCACACCACAAACTTGGGGTCCATCACCAGTGCACGGGCTACACCGATACGCTGACGGCGACCGCCATCCAACTCGTGGGGATAGGCATTTGCCAGACGGGGGGCGAGGCCCACCGTATTCATGATGTCCTCCACCTTCTCGCGCATCTCGGCCTTGGTGCCCATACGATTGGTCTTCAAAGGCTCGGCGATCAGGTTGAACACCGTCTGACGGGGATCGAGGCTGGAATAGGGGTCCTGGAAGATGATCTGCATCTTCTGACGGAAGTCTTTGGACTTTCCGCCGCGCTCAAGAATATTCTTGCCATCAAAGAGGATCTGGCCGCTGGTGGCGGGAATAAGGTTGAGGATGGTGCGGCCCAGCGTGGACTTACCGCAGCCGGACTCACCCACCACGCCCAGCGTCTCACCCTCGGGAATGGAGAGATTGACATGGTCAACTGCGTGGACGATGCCGTTTTTCGTATCGAAATACTTCACCAGATCCACGGTTTCCAGCATGGTCTTTTTCATTCTGCAGCCTCCTTATTCTCCTGAGTAAACAGGTGGCACTTGAGCATATGTCCGTCCTCAGAAACATAGGTAGCGGCGCCCTTCTGCTTGCACAACTCCGTGCAGTGCTTGCAGCGGGGAGAGAAATAGCAGCCCTCGGGCAGTTCGGAGGGATCGGGGGTCATACCGTAGATAGGCTCAAGGCGACGCTTATCAGATGCCAGATCGGGAATAGAGCCAAACAGGCCTACCGTATAGGGATGATGGGGACGGTTCTTGTCAAACACCTGATTCAATGTACCGTACTCCACGATCTCACCGGCATACATAATGGCAACCTTGTCGCAGGTCTCTGCCACGACGCCCAGATCGTGGGTAATGAGGATCATAGAGGTGCCCAACTTCTTCTGGATATCATCGATCATGGCCAGCACCTGAGCCTGAATGGTCACATCCAGTGCGGTGGTGGGCTCATCGGCCAGCAGCAGATCCGGCTCGCAGGCCAGTGCCATAGCGATGACGATACGCTGCTTCATGCCGCCGGAGAACTGATGGGGATAGCAGACCTTACGGCTGGGATCGATACCCACCAGACTGAGGATCTCGTCCACGCGCTCGTCGGGATGCTTGTTGCCGTGAAGCTGCAGCACCTCGGCGATCTGATCGCCCACGGTGTACACGGGGTTCAGAGAGGTCATGGGATCCTGGAAGATCATGCTGATGTGCATACCACGGATCTCACGCAGACGCTTCTCAGGAACCTGCAGCAGATCCTCGCCATCGAAAATGATCTCACCGTCGTAAACCTCACCCACGCCCTTGGGCAGCAGGCCGAGGATGGACAGTGCCAGAGTGGTTTTACCGGCGCCGGTTTCACCCACCAGACCGAGGGACTCGCCCTTGTTCAACTCCAGAGAAACGCCGTTGACGGCCATAACTTCATGGTCCAGCGTATGATATTTGACGCGGACATTTTTAATTTCTAACAACTTGTTTTCCATCACTTTTTCCTCCGTGCGAACACTTTTTTCTTCATCTTGCGATAGCCGCGCAGACGGGGATCCATCGCATCCTGCAGTGCATCGCCCAGCAGGTTAAAGGCGGTGGAGGAGATCATGATGAAGAAACCGGGAATGGTGATCAGATAGGGGTGCAGACGCATGTACTCCTGTGCCTCGGAGAGCATACGGCCCCACTCGGGAGCGGGTGCGCGAACACCGATGCCCAGATAGCCGATGCAGGCCGTGGACAGAATGCACAGTGCGAAGCTCATGGTGCAGCGCACCATGATGGCGCCAAAGCTGTTGGGCAGCAGATGGATCAGCATGATACGGAAAGGGCCAGCACCCACGGAACGGGCGGCTTCCACATACTCGTTTTCCATGTTGATCATCAACTCAGAACGAACGGTACGCACCAAGCTGGGCAGCAGGTAGACCACCAGCGCCAGAATGATATAGACAGTTTCATTACCCAGAGCCACCACGATGCAGATGATCAGCAGCGTGGAAGGCACGGCAAGGAACACATCCAGGATACGCATAATGATGGTATCCACAATACCGCCGCAATAGGCGGAGATGCCGCCGATGACGATGCTCAGGGCCGTGGCGATAAACACGGAGGAGAAGGAGATGATCAGGGTAATGCGCGTTGCATACAGCATACGGGCAAAGTAATCACGACCCAGTGCATCGGTACCGAACCAGTGATCCTTGCTGGGAGACTGGAGGTCATTCATGATGTCCTGTGCGATGACCTGCGTTTCGTAGTTGAACAGCACATCAGCCAGAACGGAGATCAGCACAAATACGCCGATGATGCACATGCATACCACGGCGATCTTGTTGCTGCGGAGAGAACGCCAGATATCGTAAGCGGCGCCGCGATTCTTCTGCTTCTTGACCTTTGCTTTAGTTTTCATCGCTCAGCACCTCCTTCTTGGCGGCCTTGACCATTTTTTTCTTGCCGGCATACTTGGCTCTCAGACGGGGATCGAGATAGGCGTAGAGCAGATCCACCAACAGGTTCACGATCACAGAGAAGGTTGCCAGAATGATCACGCAACCGGACAGCATGGGTACATCGTTATTGGAGATAGAACGGACGATACAGGTACCCAGACCCTGAATGGCGTAGACATTCTCTACGAAAACGGTACCGCCCATGAGGATACTGAAGTTGACACCCAGCGTGGTGGTAACAGAGATCAGGGAGTTGCGCAGGGCGTGCTTGAAGATGACACTGCTCTCCTTGGCACCCTTGGCGCGGGCCGTACGGATGTAGTCTTTGCGCATCTCATCCAGCATGGAGGAGCGCGCCATACGCACCGTCAGGCCGATGGTGTTGGCTGCTGTACCAACCACCGGCATAATATAGGCTTTCCATGTATCCAGTCCCGTCGCCGGAAGCCAGTGCAGTTTCAGCGTAAAGAACATGGCCGCCATGTTACAGAGCCAGAACACAGGGATACAGGCCAGAATCATGGCAATCACCGTCAGCACACGGTCGGCCAGCGAATATTGTTTCACCGCCGAAAGGACACCGATTGGCAAACCGGTTATAAACGCCACAATAAGGGCGTATACACAGACTTTCAGTGTCTGTGGCAACGCCGACATAATTCTGTCGTTAACGGACTCACCGCCGACCCAGGATTTACCGAAGTCCAGCTTGATCAAGCCCTTGACATAGTTAAAATAACGCACGAAGAAGGGGTCATTCAGACCCAGAGACTCGTTATATGCATCGACAGCCTCCTGCGTTGCGTTCAGGCCCAGGTACACACGGCCCGGATCACCGGGCTTCAGGCTCATCAGCGCAAACACCAGCAGGGTAACGCCGAGAATAATCGGAATCAACCATAGCAAACGCTTAAGGATATATTTCCACATAGGAACCTCCCATAACAAGAGAAGGGGCGGAGCAGAACAGGTTCTGCTCCGCCCTTCCAATTAAACAAGGATAGAGACTTCTTTTTTCGAAGAAATCAGATTACTTCCAGTACATGCCGGCGATATCATAGCCGCAGCCGGAAGGAGTGGGAACGTACAGGTCAGCACTGTGACCATAGATGGCGTTCTCCATAAACAGGCCCAGGTAGGGCAGGTCAGCCTCGCAGAAGTCAGCGAACTCAGTCAGAGCAGCGGTACGATCAGCACCGGCGACGGAGAAAGCGGCGCTCATCAGATCGAAGCTGGTGGAATCGGTGTCGAAGTTGAAGTGCAGAGCAGCAGCGGGATCATACAGGTTGATGAAGCCGGTCAGGTCGTTGATCAGGTTACCATAGGTCATGAAGGCCATCTGATAATCGCCCTTGATCATGCTGTCGACCCAGATGGAGGCGTCGATCTCGGTGATCTCAACAGTGATGCCGATCTCGGCCAGGTTGCTCTGGACGATAGCAGCAGCCTTGCTGAACATAACGGGGGTCTTCAGCTCCACGGTGAAGCCATTGGGATAAGCGGAAGCAGCCATGAACTCCTTGGCCTTAGCCAGATCCACAGCGGGAGCATCGTGACCGGGGATGTAGTCATCACCGAAGTAAGGAGCGGTGAAGACATTGCCGGCGGGGGTGCCGGTGGTGCTGACCTTAGCGATGGCAGCACGGTCCAGAGCCAGGTTCATAGCCTGACGGACATTGACATCGTCCAGCTCGGGCATAACGAAGTTCAGGCACAGCATACCGGCGGTAGCCTGATCGCAAGCGATGGTAGCCAGCTTGTCGTTGGCAGCGATGGTCTCCACAGAGGTAACACCAAGGGTGGCAGCCATGAACATGAAGTCGATCTCGCCGGCCTCCAGAGCCACCAGAGCGGAGTTCTCATCAGCGATGAACTCGTAGTCAACAGTCTTGATGGCCACATTCTCAGCATTCCACCAATAGGGGTTGGCCTCGAGGACCATATCCTGACCCAGCTCCCACTTAGCCAGAGCATAGGGGCCGGAGTAGGCGGTAGCGCCGCGGGCGATGTCAGTTGCCTCCATGGAGCCAGCGGGGACAACGCCGGTGTGATAGGTGGTCAGGAACTTCAGCATGGAAGAGTTGGAGCTCTTCAGGTTCAGAACCAGGGTCTTGGCATCGGGAGCTTCCATGGAAGCGATGGGAGCCATGTAGGTGTTGGCCTTGGCAGAATCGGTGCTGAAGGTGTAAATGAAGTCATCAGCGGTGATGTCGGAACCGTCGGAGAACTTGGCGTTCTCGCGGATCTTGAAGGTGATCTGGGTAAAGTCGTCGTTCCACTCCCAGCTCTCGGCCAGCTCGCCAACGATCTCAGACTTCTCGTTGAAGGTCACCAGCTTGCCGTAGATCTGATCGCAGAGCAAACCGCCCAACATGGTGCCGTCGTTCTGCAGGTCCACGCTGGTGGGCTCGTTCTTGATCTGGAAACGGATGGTGTCCTTTGCCTCGGTACCGGCATCGGCAGCGCCGTCGTCAGCAGCGGGAGCCTTCTCGCCGCAAGCGACCAGAGACAGTGCCATAACGAGAGCAAGAATCAGTGCCAGAAACTTTTTCATCGTGTTTTCCTCCTAGTAATTTTTCATGTTTATCAATGAACGGCGCGGAGTTTACACGCCATACATTACTATGTTTTATGATGTACAAATCGGATTCCCGATTGCAAAGCTACAAATCGGTGTTTTATTACAAACTCTTTCTGTTCACAATAAAATATTTTGACAATCTTTTGACATCATTTGTTAGTTGCCATTATAACCACGCGACCACTTCCCGTCAACGAGCATTTTTCTTTTCTCTCTTTTCGACAATGTTCTGACAATCTTTTTGTGCTTTTCCACTACATTTCCCCCTTTTTAAAATTTTTGACCACATATTGTCAATATGGTCACACCGATTGTCAAATATTTTATAAAAATATTGATTTCTGATTCGAAATGTAGTAATGTGCTGAGTAGGGATACGACCGCTTATCTACGGAGAGGAGAGTCTGCTATGCTGCCCAATGCCAGATATGACATAATTTTACAAATGCTATCCGGTCAGGAAATGGTCACCATACAGGAATTGATGAACAAATTCGATGTATCCATCGAGACGGTGCGCCGTGATCTGACCCACCTGGAAAAAGAGCGCCTTATCAAAAAGGTATATGGCGGTGCCGTTCTGTTTAACCGTCCCGTCAGTCAGCACTCCAATGTTGATCATCGCCTTCGCAAGCAAGTGGGCGAAAAGGATTCTATCGGCCGCACAGCCGCGGAATTGGTAAAAGATGGGGACTCCCTCTATCTTGGCCCCGGCTCCACGGTACGACAAGTGGCGTTCCATCTCCGCGAGCATAAAAATCTCACGGTATTGACCGACTCTCTCTATGTTGCCAACGAGCTCCTCAATACCGACACAGAGCTGTACTTTATGGGTGGATGTATCTACCACCGCGGCGCACACCTCTCTGCCATGATCCCGCCCGATGCATGGGACTTCTTCCATCCAAATAAGGCGATCATCGGCTGCGGCGGCATCAGCCCCAATTACGGCATCACCGACTTCCACCCCCGCGAGTCTGCCATGCTGCGCAATATCATCGACCGGGCAGTGAATGTGATCGTGGTAGCCGATAACAGTAAATTCGGTCAAGTGGGCCCCTGTGCAACCGCTTCCCTCTCCCGTGCGAACCATATCATTACCGGAGTCCATCGACAGGAAGAAATTCTGAAGGATTTCCCGACCTATAAGCATAAGTTCATTTTTGCCGACAACTACATTCCTAACGAAACGCTTTCAAATGAGGAACAGTAAGGAAAACAGGGAAACCGCAAGCAACTTGCGGTTTCCCTGTTTTCTATCCTCTTCTTCCCAATCCATGAAAACACACTTGGGGCTATCTGCGCAGCAAGGCGACTGCCACATCATTCACATTGGTACCTGTGGGGCCGGTCATCAGCAGACCACCGATTTCTTTCAGCGCATGATAGGCATCGTTGCGCTGTAACACATCGTATACAGACAACCCTGCACGCTGCAGCTTGGCAGCGGAGTCGCCATCCACCAGTCCGCCGGCAGCATCCGTGGGACCATCCGTTCCATCCGATCCGAGAGAAAAAATCACGGTATCTTTCATACCGGATATTCCCTCTGCGGCCGCAAGTGCCAGTTCCTGATTGCGACCGCCTTTCCCGCTGCCAGTCAGATGAACCACCGTTTCTCCTCCGGCGATAAACGCCAGTGAGTGCGGGCTGCCGTCGTGGCTGCGGGCAATGGCAGACAAAAATGCGCCGGCTTCCCTCGCCTCACAGGCCAAACGATCCGTCAAAAACACCGGCATATACCCCAATGTTTGGCAGGTTTCCGCAGCAGCTTTGCAGAGTTGGCGAACACTTCCGGTTACGATGGTCTCTACATTCCCGAGGATTTTCGGTGTCTCCGTGTTCAGCAGCGTCTGCATAGCATCAGTTACTTTCAAATGATATTTTTCAACTATTTGATTCGCATCCTCGCAAGCGGAACTATCAGGATACGCAGGGCCAGAGGCGATCATATCCAGAGGATCGCCAATAATATCGGACAACACAATAGAAAACACACGGGCCGGTGCGCATAATTGGGCAAACCGTCCACCCTTAACAGCCGACAGCCTCTTACGGATGGTATTCATCTCCACAATATTGGCTCCAGAGGCCAGGAGTTGCTGTGTCATGTCCTCCATTGCCTCTTTTTCAATCAGCGGATACTCAAACAAGGCAGATCCGCCACCGGAAACAAGGAAAACAACCTCATCTCTTTCCGTTAAGCCCGTTACCATTTCCATCGCCATCTTTGTGCCAATATAGGAGTTTTCGTCCGGCACAGGATGTCCTGCCTCAACGATGCGGCAGCGGGCAATATCCCCCTTGTTGTGGCCATACTTCGTAATTACGATGCCACAGTGCAGTTTTTCGCCCAAGATCTCGGCGGCACAGGATGCCATCTGCCATGCAGCTTTGCCGATGGCCACAAGAATCACCCGCCCGTCAGTCACAGTATGTTCTGACATTGCCCGACGGACCGCCTGATCCGGCATACACGCCGCCAGCGCAGCATCAATTATCTTTTGCGCATCACGATTAACGGACATACCATATACCTCCCGTTTATACAGAATCGTACCGCGATGTATTCTCTGATACAGCTTCTATACTAATGTTTGATGGCTTACAGCGGAACATCCACAGTTTCTTCGCCAACATGGACCGTTGCGTTTCCATCCTTTGTATAGTGGAATCATTCTACTCCTATGCAGCTTAAAATTCAACCGGAATGCGCTTTGGCAATGCGTATTCATCCGTCTCCCTCTCCACAACCAAAAGACTCCATGATTCCAATGAATCACGGCGTCTTTTTTTGAATTTACTAATCGGAGTCTTTCTTCAGTTCGACTACGATCTGCAGAATGGTGTAAATCAGTTCCAGACAGGCGAGAATGATGTCGTTGATGTACTGGATGTTATAGAGATGGAACAGTTCCTTGAGATCTGCAAGCTCTTCTTCTGTGGCCATCCGCTTTTCCTACAGGTAAATATAGGCCCGCTCCTGTGCCTTCTTTTCCGTTTTGAGGGTCAGCACAGAGAGAACGATGGCGTAAACATAGAACAGCAATCCCAGACCGCCCAGCACATAGGTGCAGACACCGCTCTGGTTAAACACGAAGTAGTCCAGCGCGGCACCCACAAGGATCAGCGGGATAAAGGCAAAAGACCCAAACCCGGCGTCAGTTCAAAATGCAGATCTTCCATGTATATCTCCTTCCGATATTCCTTATCATTGTGCCTTCCCATACGGAGAACGGCATCCTATTATTTACAGTATAACACGCAAGCAAAAAAAGGCAGAGGAAAGTTTGCTCATCCGGCGGCGACAATACAATCTCCTGCTATACATTATTTGAAAACTGTGCTACACTGTTCTTACAGAAACGAACACAACGGGAGGGCACTATGACGAAGTTTGAAAAAGTACGGCAGGAGCAGTTCCCCATCACCGCGCGCCTGGCCTATCTGGACACCTCTTCCTCCGGTCTCATCAGCAAAAACGCCAGAGATGCTATGGTCAACTATCTCAACGACCGCTATGAAAACGCCTTTGGTATCACCGGAGTTTTCGATGCATGGGCGCACGCCGACGCCATGCGTTCCGCCGTGGCGGCGATGTTCAACGCCGAGCCCGAGGAGATCTTCTTCGGCGGCGCGGCCTCTACCATCATCAATGTGTTCTCCGCCGGCATTCAGCTGAAGGAGAACGCCAATGTGGTCATGTCCGGCCTCTCCTTCCCCTCCACTCCCTATACATGGATGAACCGCGTGGGCGCGGAGAATGTGCGCATCGCCCAGCCCATCAACGGCGGTATGCCCGCCCAGAAGCTGTTCGATCTGGTGGATGAGAACACGGCCGTCATCTCCCTGTGCTCCGTGGAGAACACCACGGGCTTCCGCCATGATCTCAAGGAGATCAGTGCCTTCTGCCAAGCCCGGGGCATCTATCTGGTGCTGGACATCACGCAGGGCGTGGCCTCTATGAAGATCGATGTGCAGGAGACACCCATTGACTTCATGGTCAGCAGCACCTTCAAGTGGCTGGGCGGCCCCTTCGGGTTCGGCTTTGGCTATGTCTCCAAGCGGGTACTGGACAAGATCGCGCCTGTCTATGTAGGCTGGACAGGCAATAAGAAACGCTTCGACCACGGCCAGTATGTGCTGGATCTCAACGACGGGGCCGGCAAGTTCGAGTCGGGCATGCTCCAGTGGGAGAGTATGCGCGGTCTGGAGGAGGCCATCAAGCTCTACATGGAGCTGGGCCGCGACGATGTGGAGGCATATATCCTCTCCCTTGTGGACTATCTCTACGAGCAGTTGGAAAGCGTGGAGCAGGTCTCCGTGCTGGGCAACTTCGAGAAGAAGCACCGCAGCGGCATCGTGTATATCAACTTCCCCGCGCACTGGGAGCTGAACAACGACATTATGGCCGCCCACGGCATTCGCGCCAACCGCAGCGGCAACGCCATCCGCACGGCACTGCACTATTACAACAACAAGGCAGATATTGACAAACTGGTGGCGTTTTTAAAGAGTTATCAGTGAGATAAAAAACATAACCTCCGCCCTTCGGCGGAGGTTATCTTGTATCCTTTTAGAAAAAGAGACGCTACTTCTCCCCTATCACTTCACCTCAACGCCCTTGCCCACGAAGAACATGGCAATGCAGGCGTTGACGCAGGTAATCTCAGACTGCTGATCGCCCACATGCTCGGGCAGGCCGATCTCGCAGCAGGCGCGGCAATCCTCGAAATACTCGTCCAGCTGCTGCGCCAAGTCGCTCTTCTCGTCGATGCCCAGCATCTTGTAGGCCTTGGCCACCCATTCCACACCCATCTTCCGCTTGTCGCCCATCAGCTGCTCATAAAGCTCCTGAGGGGCAATCTTCACGCCCTTGGCCTCGTTCATCTTCGTCACGAAGCCAGCGTAGGCGCAGTACAGCAGGGCAATATTGATGGCGGTAGTGTCATCCTCATCAGCCTGCGCCCAGCCAAAGCGCAGCAGGCTGCCCAGCGTGGGGTGGCAGAGATAGTAGGCGTACTCGGAACTCTCAGCCGTAACATCAGCGGTGTTCACTGCAAACAGCGCATCATCCTCGGGCTTATTGGGCGCGGTGATGACGGCCACTTTTTCCTTAATCGTGTTCAAAAATCTTTCCATGGTGTAGTTTCTCCTTCTTGGTTTTTTATTTGACTCTCATTATATACCCTTTGTGTCGAATAAGCAATTTCTTCTTTTCCGCACCAAGGCGTAAAAAATCTCCGTTCAGTTTGAACGGAGATTTTTGTATATGTTAGTTGTAGTACAGTAAGTTTTAATACAATTTGGGAACTTCAATTTCGAACTTCTATCGGAGCAGTTTCCTCACTTCATCATTGTTTTTCATAGATAACAACGCCATATTCTTTTTCCATCTTAGATATGTAGTCTGGGGTCAACAACACGCTGCTTTCTTGAATCAGTTGAATTCCTGCGCACTGGCAGAAAGCCGGAATATCGCCACCTTGCATTCTAAAGAACTCCTTTAACTCCCCATCTATCATACAAGGAAACCAAACAATGCGGTCAAGGCCAAAATGTCGCGCCATCTCTTGAATCGGCCAACTTCTATTATTGGAAGAATTTAGCCACGCTTTGACAGCAAATGATATTGCACCAATGTCCAGTTTTCGTTTTATTTTTGTGCTCTCTTTGATAGGCAGAATGTCTACAATACTTTCTCCTAGATGCGCAAGGCGATCAATTGGTTCATTCTTATACATAGTTTTCACCTCCTTTATGATGATATCATAGCAGATTATAAGGAGATTGAACTGTCATTTTTCTATCGAAAAACTGTCAAAAAACTATCACTAAATACTCACAATCCTCATTGATATGATTTTTCTCACTTGATTTTTCCCAATCGCACAAGCCTAGAGGTTATCGCGCCAGAAGTACGCTTGAAATGATTGCAAATATCTTTCCGTGCTGCACCTGAGTCAAACATACGCGCTAAGGTTTCATCATCTTCTGCCGACCAAGGTTTTCCCGCATTTTCAGGCAGCGGTTCTTTTCTCACCTTATTCTCACGATCCAATTCTTTCAAAACAGCATTCAAAGCTCGCACAATTTCAACTTGATTGCAGCTATCCTCATCTGATAGCACTTCACCAGTAAGAGGATTCACACCATCAGCAAGCATCGTAAGTAACTCTTTCGCACGAATGATATCCATAGAAGCCTCCCAATCCCATAGATCATGTTTGAACCATGGTTTTTTCATAGATATTATACAGGAAAAGATGAGATTGGGCAATGGAAGAAATCTCAACCTAAGGTTTGGTGCATTTTTGCAAGGAATGTTGTATACTACATGTACTAAAACGAAAGAGGGATTCTCATGAACAACATCAAAACAGGCACATTGATCAGAGAACTCCGTAAAGAAAAGGGGCTTACTCAAAACGATTTGGCGAACCAACTTCATATTACGGATAGAGCTGTTTCAAAATGGGAACGAGGTTTGTGCGCACCTGACATCTCACTGTTGGAATCTTTGGCAAAAATCTTAGGAGTGTCAATCGTTGAACTTATCGAAGGCGAACATACTACTCAAGAGGAAAACAGTAACGAAATCGAAACCGCCACAAAGTCGGTTATCGATTATTCTCAAAACGAGATACTACGCAAAATCAAAGAGCACAGCAGAAAACACATCCTTATTGCTGCTGTTGTTCTCTTTGTGTCCATTCTCATATGCGGTCTTTTACTTTGGCAGCACGGAACATTCTTTATTATTGATAAAAGCCCCTCGCCGGAAGGAAACGCTTACGCGATTGTCTATAACAAAGGCTTGAACGGAAAACACTTTTCTGCGAAAGATGCCATATCCGTGATCGTTGACTTAGATAACGATGGAGAACTGCGCTCCACTTTTGGAGACTGCGATTATCAAGGACTCTGGTGGTCACCGGATGGGCAAAAATATGTGCTTGCACTGGATAACTACCACGGCGACGCCTATCTTGAATTGGCATCCCTTGAGCATAGTTCCTCAAGAAATCTTGTTGCCTATCTTTCTATGGGAGTCGAGGCAACAGAGTTGGCGAAATACGGCTTTATAAGTGAATCCGGTTTGCCTGAGATTGAGTATCAATTTTTGCAGTGGAGCAAAGACAGCGAATCACTCCTAATATACTACTCTTTCTTGGATCTCAATAAAGTTGTCCACGAGGGATACTTTTGGTACAACTACGAAAGCGGAATAGTCACTGCTGTGCTAGAATTATAAAAAAATACAAGGAAGCCCTGAAGTCCACGACTTCAGGGCTTTCTTCATATTTTCTTACCACACGTTATGCCCCTGCCCTCATTGCTCAGCAGCCAAGACCACCAGTGCGATATCGCCGACGATTTCTTCAATCGTTGCGCCGCGGGAGGAGTCGGCCACGGGCTTGCGGAAGCCGGACAGAGTGTGTCCAACGCCGAGGCCATGGGCAAAGCGCTGCACCAACTTAATGCCGATGTTGGCGGCATCGAGGTTGGGGAAAATCAAAATATTGGCCTTGCCTGCCACCTCGGAAGGGCGCTTGACCTTCTTGGCGGCGACTTCGGGATCAATGGCGGCGTCCAACTGGAACTCGCCGTCAGCCTTGATGTCGGGGCGAATCGTGTGGATGCGATCCAAGGCGGCGCGGATACGATCCACGCGCTCTCCCTTACCGCTGCCGTCGGTGGAGAAAGACAGGAACGCCACGCGGGGCTCCCAGCCCATGATGGCGCGGATATTGTCGGCGGCGGCAATGGCGATGGAGGCCAGTGCCTCGGGGGCCGGCTCACGGTTCAGGGCACAGTCGGCAAAGACGATCACATCCCCCTCGGGGCCCACAAAGCCGGGAGTCTCCACCAACGCGAAGATCGACACGGTGGTGACGCCCTCCTTAAGGCCGATGATCTTCAGGGCCATACGCAGCACATCGCCCGTGGTGTTGGTCACGCCCTGAAAAGAGCAATCCACCTCGCCTACGGCCTCCAGCATCATGGCGTAGCCCATGGGGTCATCCATTCTGGTGCGGTACTCCTCCTCGGGCGCTTCCCGCGCCTCAAGGCACATAAAGCGGGCAAACAGCGCCTCGCGAGCCGCCGCATCGGTGGTGTCCACGATCTCCATGCCATCCAGAGAAACGCCCGCCACTTCTGCCGTTTTCCTGATAACAGCGGGATCGTTGACCAGCACGGGATAGGCGATGCCCTCGTCCAGCACCTTACGGGCGGCCTGCAGGGTACGCACCTCGTCACACTCAGCCATGGCGATCTTCTTGGGGTTCAGTTTTGCCTTTTCGATCAGATTATTGACCAGATTCATTGTTTACTTCCTCCGGTGGGATGTTTATTTGACAATATTTTATCCCTAATGCCCGATAAAAGCAAGTCATCCGCCACTTGTTTGGCGGATGGTCTAAATCGGTCTGTGCAAGGTGACGAGGGTACGCAAAAATACGGAGATATCCCTCACGAATATCTCCGTATTCTACAGGAAAACTCAAATATCATCCGCCAAGATCCTGCGCTTTTTCCAAATGCCGGAGAGGAAGTAGATCACACTGGGAATCGCATAGCCGTAGGCGGCGAGGGCGTAGCCAAGCACAAAGCCGTAGAAATCCCAGCCCAGCACGATGCCGAAAAGCCAGCTCAGGCCAATACGCAACACCACGCCGTCCAAAAGCGCCAGTGCCATAGTCAACTTCGTATGGCCGATGCCTTGGATGAATGCGCCGCTGCCCCGCATAAACGCAAGGGCGGGGAATATCCAAAGCATAGCCTTGATAAATACGCCGGACATTTCGTGAACCGCCGGGTCATCGGAGAAGATGCGGAACAGTGCTTCGCCAAAGAGCAAATAGGAAGCCACGCAGATGACCGTCAGCGTCAAGGCGAAAATCCACGCCCAGTAGACGGTCCTGACGGCTCTCTTCTCCTGCCGCGCCGCGATGTTCTGGCTGATCATGGGCAGAGCAGCGTACTGGATGCCTTGGGAGATCTTGTTGATGATGTCATCAATACGGATACCCACGCCGAAGGTCGCAGAGGCCACCACACTGACATTGTTGATGAGGGCGTTGACATACAGCATAGAGAGGTTGATGAAACCCGACTGGATGGCCATGGGGGTGCCCAGTGAGAAGATCATCTTGGAATAGCGCACCTCTGGCTTGAAGTTCGCCCTTGCAAAGTCGAAACCGAACTCGGTTTTTCTGCGATAGAGGAAGAAGATGGAGAAGACGAAGGACACCGCCTGTCCGATGATGGTGGCCCACGCCGCGCCCGCGACTTCCCACTTGAAGATGCCCGTGAACAGAATGTCCAGCACCAAGTTGACGGCAGAGGCAATGCAGATAAACAAGAACGGACGGCGGGAGTCGCCCATGCCGCGCAGGACAGCGGAGACCATGTTGTAACCCGCCGTGAAAAACAGACCCGCACCGCAGATGATGAGATACTGCTCGGTATAGGCATAGGACTCCGCGGGGATGTTCATGATCTCCAAGATCCAGCCCTTCAGGCCGATGACGATCACCGACAGCACCACCGCAAGGGCAGTGATGAGGGTAAACAGCGTACCGATGATACGGCTCATCTCCTTGCGCTTGCCCGCGCCCAGCGCCTGCGAAATCAGCACTTGGCCTGCGTTGGAAAAGCCGAGGCACACCATGGTGGCAAAGTTCAGAATCTGGCTACTCTGGGACACCGCCGAGAGACCTGCCGTACCGACGAATTCGCCCACGATGACCATGTCGATGGTGCTGTAGAGCACCTGCAGGGCATTGGAGGCCATGAAGGGCAGCATGAACACGAACAACTGCCGCGGGATATTTCCACTTGTAAAGTCCTTAGACAGGCTCTTGCTCATATGCGCCCTCTCCCCTGCTTAGATTGCTTTCTGGGAATAGTATACTACCGCGGGAGTCGGATTGCAAGGTGAGTGCATCTTTTCATTCTGTTGAGATCGCGCTGCGCAAAAAAGAAAAGGCCCCGAGTGAACAGGTCCGGTAAAAACCAACCATTACGAAGACAGCTAAGAAATGTGGCGCGTATAGCTTTGCATCCTTTGCTGTCAGAGGAGGCCTCGTTCCCGGTGCAGAGTTTATCGATGGCCGGTGGCATGTTCCTGAAGACGCCAAGGCTCCTGCAGATTGATGCATTAATGGAAAGATACGGTAAAATAAAACAGGCTCCGTGAGGAGCCTATTTTGCTATTTACTACTGTCCACTGCTTGCCTCGCAGTACACCACGAAACGGCTCTTACCCGAGGGTGTGCAGGTAAAGACCGTTAGCGGATAAGGGCTCTCCTCCACTGCCTGCACTTGCTCGGGGCGCAGCGTCGCCGTCTCGGCTACGCAGAAGCGGTGGATTTTGCCGGTGATGTCGGTGAACGTCACGCTGTCGCCAACCTCCAGCTGACTGAGGTTCCCCAGGTGGCTGGCGTAGTTATGGCCCAGCAGGACGAGATTCCCCTCCGCCAGACTGCCGCTGTAGCGGCATGGGCTGTGCTTGAGCTTTTCATAATTCCAGTTTTCAATGATGGGCAGCTCGATGCCCGCCTCCTCGGCGGTAAAAACACCCAGCAGCGCATAGCCATCCAGCATGATCTGGGGCATCTGCCCCTCCGGTGCTTCCGCCTCCACGCCCAACAGATGGCGCTGAGACAGATCGTAGTGCAGTTCCTGCAGCAGGTGCTGGGCGTTTTGTCCGGCAACAGCGGCCTCTCGCTCGTAGCGGCCATACAGCGCCGCGCCGGAAAAAGCCAGTGCCAGCCCCAGCACGATCAGTATCGTGCCGCGCAGCTTCCTCTTCATACCGTCTCCTTCTTGACGCAGAGGTCAGCCATACCTGCCAGCACCATCACCGTGCCCAGCCCCAGCAGCAGGTAGACCGGGAGCATCCGGAAGCCCGTCTGAGGCAGTGTCGGCGTGGTGGTGCCGGGTGTGGACGGCCCCGTGGGACCTGGCGGTGTGGGACCCGGCGGAGTGGGATCGGTCGACGGCGTATACTGATAGTACAGCACGAAGCCCTCCATGTTCTCCTCGATCTCCACCAGCGTATAGTGGGGTACGGTGCCGCCGGAGACGGAGTAGGTGCTGCCGTGGGGCAACATCAAGAACGTATGCTGCCAGAGGCACACCTCATTGAGCACCACGCTGCGATAGGGCGTGGCCTCGCCGTTGGATGCGGCGGCCCGCAGCAGCATAGTGTTGTCCCGCAGCAGCGTGACCTCCACGCCCTCGGGGCGGCGTCCGGCGGCATTATCATTGTCATCCCATTCAATGGCCACCTGTATTGTGTGGCTGTCCACCGATACGGTTTTCGGCTCAGAGTTGAGGTGGTAAATGAGGCCCTCCGGCGTCTCGGCGGGCAGCGACACCAGATACGGCGGGAAGGTAAAGACCTGATCGCCGCGGTCGTAGACCAGATAAATGCCCTCGGCCAGCGCGCCGAAGTTGGCCACGCCGTAGGCATTGGTGGTGACCATATGGCCGGGGATGTCCATGGCGCGGATGTACTGATAGACCGTCTCGGCCTGCCGGGGGTCGAGGGCGGCCAGCTCCGCAGCGGTAATGCCCAGCGCCTCATATTCCGGCAGCAGCGTGTGAGTGCCACCGTCCATGACGGTGATGGGTGCCAGCTCTACATGGAATCGTCCCACCGGCTCGTGCTGTTCGTCAGCAATGTTGACCCTGAGGGAGCACGACGCCTCGGCGGCGAAGGCAGGGCAGCACAGCAACACGCAGCCCAGCAGCAGCGCAATGACTCTATGAAGTTGTCGCTTCATCTTGTTCACTGTGTTTCTCCTTCGGTGTCATGTTTCGCACAAGAGCGACAGCGCCCTTTCCCAGCAGCATCACCGCCACCATGATCAGCAGCGCCACGGGGAGGATATAAATGAGGCTTACCTCTTCGATCTCGTCGGTGAGGATCAGCGTACCGGCGGCAGGCTTGCCGTCGAGGATACGGGTGCCCCGCACCAGCAGACGGTGGGAGTTGATGCCGTAGGGGGTGCAGGTGAGGAGTGTGACATAGTCCTTCCCCTCTTCGATGGTCAGCTTTTCCGTGTCGTTGGGCAGCACCACATTGATCTGGTCCACCTGATATTCCAGCCGCTGGCCCAGCACGTTGAGATAGAACCGGTCGCCGATACGCATCCGGTCGATATGGGTCAGCAGATCGGCGCTGGGCAATCCGCGATGGCCGGAGATGACGCAATGGGTGCTCTCCCCTCCCACCGGCAGGCTGGTCCACTCGATGTGGCCGATGGCTTGCTGCAGCACATCCTCTTCCGTGCCGTGGTAGATGGGAAGATTGACATCGATGCAGGGGATCTCCAGATAGCCCATCATGCCGTTTCCGGCCAGATTCAGCAGTGTATCGTACTGCTGCTGCTCCGCCTCCGTGATGGCAAAGCGGTTGCTGCGGCTCAGAATGGCGCGGTTATAGGCCCGGGCCTGCGCGATCATGTGCAGGTGCTCTTCGGTGTTGGTGGACTGGACATATTCCTGATAGCCGGAGACCACACCGGACTGCATCCGGGAGTGGAGATAGTTGCTGAGGGTGGGGTACAACAGCAAGGACAGACCTGCAAGAAAGACCAGTGCCAACAAGACGCTGGAGATATTGCTTTTTTTCTTCTTCATGCAGTGCTCTCCTTGGTGTTGTGGGTCAAAATCTCCCCCTTTGGGAGGGTTCTGCCACGGTGCGAGCCGTGACTGAGCAGGTTGCCCCCTGCGGGGGCGGGCGCAGTGGCCCGCCCCGACAGAGAGATGTGAAAGCATTGTGTGCTTTGCACCAAAGCCTCCCTTGTGAAAGGGAGGTGGCATTTGCGGAGCAAATGACGGAGGGATTCTTTTTCCGGGAATCCCCCAGTCTCGCCTTTCGGCGAGCCAGCCCCCTTTGACAAGGGGGCCTTTTGGGGATTTATGCCTCGTTGCGGCGCTTCATCACGAAGGCTGCACCAGCGCCCATCACCAGCACACCGCCCACGATGTAGAAGATGGTGGTACCGATGCCGCCGGTAGCGGGGAGCACCTTACCGGCCGTGTTGTTCACTTGACCAGTGACCGTACCGGCAGAGAGATCGCCCTGCACCGTAATAGCGTCCACCGTCATGCTCAGGCCCGTCAGCTGCTGATTTTCCACAGGAGCGCTGATGGTAAACAACACCGACTCCTTCATCTTGTCGTAGCCGGAGGGAGCCTTATACTCTTCCAAATAATAGCTCAGTGCATCCAGGCCCTTGACCACGAACTTACCGTCAGTACCGGAAACCAGCTTGGTGGCGTCTGTCTTATTGATGGTCCAATCGGTAACATAGCCGTCACTATTGACCACGGCATAATAATCCTTCGTCCCCTGGTTGATGGTGCGATTGCGGAAGAGGTAGAACTCTGCACCGCCCAAAGGGGCCTTCGTGGCACTGTCCACCTTGGTAAAGGTAGCCTGATAGGTATACACATTGACAAAGCTGCTCAGTGTGCCGGTTTTGAGTCCGTCATGGCTGCTATTGGGACCGTGATCTGCATCAAACGCCTGGTTCATATCATTGGAGTAGGTCATTGTGGCCGTGCTCATGTTGCCCGACGCAGTGCCAAGATCAGCACCGGGCTCAAGGGTGGCGGCATACTTGATGACGATGGTGTCGTTCAGGTTGAAGTTGACACCCGTCAGCTGGGTCTTGATGTCGTGGAAATCCAGCGTGATGATATAGCCGGTTAACGTACCGCCATCGCTTTTCTCTGCAATGCTGATTTCAGCGTCCAGAAATTTTTTTTCGCCGCTCTCATGGAGCAGGTAGATGTTACCCTTGCTGGAGCCAGGAACGGGCTTGAGCGTAGCGGGCAGCTCATCGGTGAACTTCAGGTGATACTGGTGGTAGTTCTTGAACAGGCTGGGGAGGGTAGCTTCCAGCTTGAACCACACAGCGTTGCTGGTGCCCAGCGCAGCCAGCTTGCTCAGATCTACCTCTTCGCCTGTCTTGATATCATCATTGGCTGCGTCGCTGATTTCGCTATCCAAAAACTTGCCATAGGTGCCTTCCAGCGTATGGTGAACGGTTTTGTTGAAGGTGGGAGCAGACACCTTGGGAGTAATGTTGGTGTTGTTCTGGCTGTCGGGGATGTTGATCAGCAGCATATAGTCGGTAGCACCATCGGTAGAGAGTGCGCCGGTATCCTTAATCAGGTAGTATCCGGTCTTGTCAACGCTCATCACATACTTGCCGGCAACGGTACTGTTGCTGTTGCTACCGGTGCCGTTGAGGAATTTGCTGGCCACATCGGCAAACTTCATGATGTTGGCTTCATAATACGGCCAACCTGAGATTGCCTTCGCCACTGCATTGGCAGAGGCGTCGGGGTTGGAAGAATCATACGCCGGGATAGCCGCAAAGGGGTTGACACCGTCGATGCTAAACAAAGGATAGGCTGTACCAGCGGTAGAATCCTTTTTCAGTTCCGACACCAAGGCATCGGCGTTGATGTTGGCGCCCCACTTGATGTTTGTCAGCACACCGGTGCTAACTTCCAGATCGCCGGTAAAGATCTGATAGGCCGTGTAGGTATGCCCTTCCACGGAGTTATTGACCGTGATCGTATAGCCATCCGCCATGGCGGTGGTGGACAGCAGGCCCACCATCATGAGCGTTGCCAGCAGCAGCGCAAACAGTTTCTTTGCAAATTTCATACTGCGTTCTCCTTTTCGTTGTGTCATTACTCTATGTTTATGTTCTTTTCTATCGTTCCTTGGGTTCGAGCCGATCACGGGGGAGACACACCTCCCTCTCTGCGGCGGATGCACCACGCGGCAGCCGCGGCTGCCATACACAGCGCACCCAGCAGATAGTACCATCCCGGGCCACTACCGCCGGTTTCCGGCAGCGGGCGCAGCGGCTCGTTGAGCACCTGCACGGTGTAGGTGCCGCCGGAGATGGCGTAATCGTGGGCCTGCACCACCACGATGCCGTCGCTGCGGATGGTCAGGTAGATGGGCGCGGTCATCGTGTCGTAACCGGTGGGCGAGGCCACCTCGGTGAGACAGTAATCGCCGTGCTCGAGGTTATCGAAGGTGATCATACCGTTGGCATCGGTGACATCCTCACGAACCGTGAAGCTGTTGTCCACGGCGCCGTTGCGCATCCGCGCCAGCGTGAAGCGTGCACCCGCGAGACGGATGCTGCCGCCCAGGTCGGTCTTGACCACATACAGCAGCGTGCGGTACGTATCGTTGGTAACGGTGAAGGACGTGTTCACCAAACGGCCGTCACTGTACGTCTCGGTGGCACCGCTGTAGGACACCAGCCAGTTGACGAAGGAGTAGTCGCTCAGGCAGGCCTCGTCGCCGATCTTGATCTCACGGACAGACCAGACGATCTCAGCACCGTTGGCCATCAGCGGCAGGTTGCCCCATGTGGCGCTCCAGTTGTTGTTGGCGTCCAGCACCTGCGTCAGCTCCACGTTGGACAGCAGCGACGTGACGGGCACGCCGTTGGCCATCAGCTGCATGGTGACGGGCCGCCAGTTCTCCGACACGCATTTCCATTCCTTCTTCACCGTCACCGAGGTGGTGTCGGTGCTGTTGCGGATGATCAGCAAGCCGTTGCGGTACTCGGCCATGGGGGAGTTGGAGAGCATCTCCACTTCCCGCTCGTCCTCTTCGACGGTGGCAGCAGGCATAGCCGCGCGCATCACCGCGAAGGTGGCACCCTCGTCGCCTTCGCCTTC
>JAFYVA010000016.1 GCA_017549325.1 Oscillospiraceae bacterium | reverse complement strand
GCAGGCCAACAGCAGCGGGCGCTTGCCGTACTGGCGGCGCATAAGGCCGGCCAGCTTGGCGCCGTTGGTGGTTTTACCGGCACCCTGCAGGCCCACCAGCATGACCACCGTGGGGCCCTTATTGGCCATGGTCAGCCGGGCGTTGGTGCCGCCCATCAGAGCCGTCATCTCTTCGTTGACGATCTTGATGATCTGCTGGGCGGGGGTGAGGCTATCGAGCACATCACTGCCCACGCAGCGCTCCGTCACGCGGGAGACGAAGTCCTTGACCACCTTGTAGCTGACGTCGGCTTCCAGCAGCGCAAGGCGCACTTCCCGCATGCCCTCGCGGACATCGGCCTCCGTCAGGCGGCCCTTACCGCGCAGGCGCTTGAATGTGGCATTCAGTTTTTCGCTCAGTCCCTCAAAGGCCATGGCGTAAACTCCTTATTCTTTCAGTGCCGCGGCGTTGACGGCGATGACCTGCACAAGACGGGCCAGATCCTCGTTGTCGTACTGCCGGTAGTTGATGGTGCCGATGGCGGCGGCAGCTTCCTCAATGGCGGTGAGCTTGTCCTTCATCTGCATAAAGCGCTTGAGAAGGCCGGTCTTATCCTCCAGCTCCGTCATAATGGCCTCGGCGCGGACGATCACATCCCGGACGCCCTGGCGGGAAATCCCGTAGTTCTCGGCGATCTCGGCAAGGGACAGATCCTCATTATAATAGAGATCAAAGAACTCCTTTTGCCGCTCGGTGAGGACTTCACCGTAAAAATCGAACAGCATGGTCATGCGGTAAGTCTGGTTTTTCACGGAAAATTCCCCCTTCTGTAAAGTTGTAGACCTTTACAACGACAATTACTATACAGGATAACAGAGCAAAAGTCAAGGCGAAATTTGGTGATACGGACAAAATTTTTTGAAAATTTTTGGTGAAATTGATCCACAGCGGGCCAAAAATGCCCGTCTGCCCGGTGTTTTGCCCCGGTTGGGGCCGTCCGGCGCGTTCGCCCATTGCCGACGGGATCTATCCACACAGCAAAAAAGGCAGATTCTATCAAAAATTGGGGTCAGGCATCGACGCCTGACCCCAATTTTTATTGTAGAACCCATCTTGGGTGAGGTGCTCTGTCTCCGCTTTCCTTATTTGACAAGATGGCAGGCGACAAAGTGGCCGGGAGATACCTCCACCAGGGGCGGATTGCCGCACTGCTCGCAGGTCTCACAGCAGCGGGAGCAGCGCTTTGCAAAGCGGCAGGTATCCGGCGGCTCAATGGGAGAGGTGATCTCGCCCTTGATGACGATCCGCTTTCTTCTGTTGTGCAGAGAGGGAATGGGGATCGCGCTGAGCAGCGCCTCGGTATAGGGATGCAGCGGATTGCGGAACAGCTCGGCAGCGGGAGCCTTTTCCACGATCTGGCCCAGGTACATGACCGCAATATCGTCAGAGAAGTGGTTGACGACGCTCAGGTCATGGGTAATGAACATATAAGTCAGATCTCTCGTCTTCTGCAGTTCCTTGAGCAGCAGGAGGATCTGGGCCTGGATGGACACATCCAGCGCGGAAACCGGCTCATCGCAGACGATGAACTTGGGTTCCATGGCCAGGGCTCTTGCAATACCGATGCGCTGGCGGCGGCCGCCGTCCAGTTCGTGGGGATAGGTGTTGACATAGCGGTGTGCCAGGCCAACCGTATCCATCAGTTCCAACACGCGGTCGTTGAGCTCAGCCTTGTTCTTGACCAGCTTATGCTCGATCAGCGGCTCGGCAATGATCTCAAAGACGGAGTTACGGGGATCGAGAGAAGCAAAGGGGTCCTGGAAGATGATCTGCATGTCCTTGCGCTTCTGGCTCATCTTCTTGGGGCTCAGCTTCGTGATATCCTCGCCGTCGAAGATCACCGAGCCGGAGGTGGGCTCCAGCAGACGCAGCACGCAGCGGCCGGTGGTGGACTTGCCGCAGCCGGACTCGCCAACGACGCCCAGGGTCTTACCGCGCTCGATGCTGAAGTTGACATGGTCCACCGCATGCAGCATGCCGCGAGGCGTTTTGAAATATTTTGTCAGGTCTCTTACTTCAAGAATATTATCAGCCATCCAACTCTACCTTCCTTTCAATATGAAAATCAGGCTCGTCATATCGGGAGCAAGCCACAAAATGGGTGTCGCTGACCCACTTTTCCTCCGGCAGGGCTTCTCTGCACTTGTCGGTCGCATAGCGGCAGCGAGGTGCAAAGGGGCAGCCTTCAGGCAGGTTGGTGGGGTCGGGCATCAGGCCGGGGATGGGGATCAGCTCACGCTCGCGGTTGTCGATATCGGGCAGGGAGTTGAACAGGCCCTCGGTATAGGGGTGGAGCGTATGGTCAAACACATCCACCAGGTTACCGTGCTCAATAACACGGCCGGCATAGACAACGGAGACCTCGTCGCAGACCTCGGCGATAATACCCAGGTCGTGGGTGATCATGATCATGCCCATCTTATACTTGCGCTTGAGGTCCATCATGATCTCCAGCACCTGGGCCTGGATGGTCACATCCAGGGCGGTGGTAGGCTCGTCGGCAATCAGCAGCTTGGGGTTGCAGGCCAGGCCGATGGCGATGACCACGCGCTGCTTCATGCCGCCGGAGAACTGGTGGGGATACTCCGAGGCGCGCTCGGCGGGGATGCCGACGATCTCCAGCATCTCGCCGGCCCGCTTCATGGCATCCTTTTCGTTGAGATTCTCGTGGATCATCAGCGCCTCGGCGATCTGCTCACCCACGGTATAGACGGGGTTCAGAGCGGTCATGGGATCCTGGAAGATCATGGCCACGTCCTTACCGCGCATCTTCTCCAGCTCGGACTCGGGCAGTTCCAGAACATTCTTGCCGTCGAGAATGATCTCACCGCGGCGGATGACGCCGGGAGGATTGGGCACCAGGTTCAAAATGGCTTTGGCCGTGGTGGTCTTGCCAGCGCCGGTCTCGCCCACCAGCCCCAGAGTCTTTTCATAGCCCAGCTTCAGGTTCAGGCCGTTTACCGCGTGGACCACCTCGTCATGGGTGACATATTCCACGCAAAGATCGTTTACTTCCAGGAGCAAACCGTTTTCGTTCTTTTCGATCTCTTTCATGTCAGTTTCGCTCCTTTCCTCAGTTCTTCAGCTTCGGGTCAAGGGCATCGCGGACACCGTCGCCGATCAGGTTGAAGGCGATCACGGTGATCAGGATAGCAAGACCGGGGAAGATGGTCATATAGGGATAGTCACGGATATAGGTTCTGCCATTGGAGAGCATACCGCCCCACTCGGGAGCAGGCAGGGGGATACCCAGGCCCAGGAAGCTCAGACCGGATGCGGAGATGATGGCGTTACCGATACGCAGCGTTGCCTGCACCAGGATGGGAGCCAGGGAGTTGGGCAGAATGTGCTTGATCACGATCTTCCAGTTGGGCATGCCGATGGCGCGGGCCGCTTCCACAAAGTCATTGTTGCGGACCTGCAGCACGGCGGCGCGGGTAATGGTGGCAAACGACGGCACACTGGTGACACCCACGGCGATCATCAGGATGATGGCGCTCTGGCCCAGAGCGGCAACGATGGCCATGGCCATCAGAATGCTGGGGATGGCGGCAAAAATATCCATGACACGCATGATCAGATTCTCCACAGCGCCGCCCACAAAGCCGGCTACTGCGCCCAGCGTAACGCCGGCCACCAGGGAGACGATCACGGCCACCACGCCGATGGCCAGAGAGTAACGGGCACCGTACATGGTGCGGGCAAACACGTCACGGCCCAGCTCATCGGTACCAAACCAGTGCGCCATAGAGGGTCTCTGGAGTCTGTCAACGATGTGATTGCCGATGATATCCGTATCGTAGTCAAAGACGATACCGGAAGCGATTGCAGCGATCACCAGGAGGATCACAACGATCAGGCCGAGAACGGCACCGGGATTCTGCTTATAACGACGCCAGAACTCGCGGAACTGACTGCTTTTTGTTCTTTGCTGCTGCACATTTGTATCTAAAGTGTTCTTTGCCATCCCAATCACCTCTTTCCGGAATACTGTGCCTTGATACGAGGATCGATAAAGGCATAGATGATGTCGATCACCAGGTTCACCAGGCAGATCAGCACAGCGGTCATGGTGATATAGCCGGTTACCACGGGGATGTCACGGGACGTGATGGCCGTGACCAGTGCGCGGCCAACGCCGGGCCAGGAGAACAGCTTCTCGACCGTAACACTACCGCCGATGATATGGGCAAACTGAACGCCGGCAGCCGTCACGATGGGGATCTGCGCGTTCTTATAGGCGTGCTTCATCACGGCCTTCTTGCGGTTCACGCCCTTGGCCAGCGCCGTGGTCATGTAGTCCGAACGGACGGTCTCCAGCATGGCGGAGCGGGTGCTGCGGGTCATAAAGCCGGTCATGTAGAAACCCTGGGTCAGGCCGGGCAGAATAACACTGTACCAGTGGTCATTACCAGCGGAGGGCAGCCAGCCCAAATACAGAGCGAAGAGCAGCATTAGCAGCAGGCCGGACCAGAAGCCAGGCATGGACACGCCGATCAGGGAGAAGATCATGCAGGAGGAGTCGGACAGGGAGTTCTGGTGCGTTGCCGCACGGATACCCAGCGGCTGCGAGAGAAGGAAGCCCACCAAAACGGCAACAACGGCCAGTTCGATGGTGGCCGGCAGCTGTCTCAAATAGGTCTCCAAAACAGGTTCTCTTGTGGTATAAGAATTACCCAAATCGCCGTGGCAGAAATTCCAGATATAGCGGCCAAGGCGAACCACGAAGGGATCGTTCAATCCGTATTCTTCTCGGGCCGCTTCGATCTGCTCTTCCGTGGCAGACTCGCCGACGATCTGATAGACCGGGTCAGCAGGGTTCATTTCCATGATGCACTGGACCACAATGATCACGCCCAGAAGCACAGGAATCACCATAAGGATTCGTTTGAGTATGTATCGGTACATATTACCTCCGATGTTCATTTAGGTAAAAGCGCCGCCGCATCATAGCGGCGGCGCTTTTACCGATCATTAATTGTTCAGTTGCTGTGCAGCAAATTAACCCTCAACGATGTAGCAGTAGGTATAGTCGTTCAGGTTGCAGTTATCCAGAGCAAAGTTCTCCAGATGCTTGTCCACAGCGATTTACATATTCTCATAGTACAGGGGGATCAGGGGCACGCGCTCCATGACGAATTCCTGCAGCTGATGATACAGCTCGGCACGCTCAGCGATGTCGGAGGTAGCCAGAGCCTTCTGGGCGGTCTCATCGAACCAGGGCTCGGAGAAGTGGCTGTTGTTGTCACCCTTGCCGGTAGCGAACAGGTCGCTGCAGGACATATCGGGAGCCAGGGAGTTGGACCAGTTGTAGCCGCAGATATCGTAGCTCTTATCCTTGATGGCACTTCTCATAGCAGCGGTGTCGCACTGGGTGATCTTCATGGTGATGCCGATCTTCTTCAGAGATTCAGCCAGGATCTGGGCCTGCAGCACGCGGGCGGCGTCACGGGCCAGGAACTCGATCTCAAAGCCGTTGGGATAGCCGGCGTCGGCCAGCAGCTGCTTAGCCTTCTCGTAATCGGTAGGATAGTAAGCGTCGTAATCCTCGCAGGTGTAGGGATCCATCTCGGGAGGGAAGAAGGTGTGGGCGACAGAGGCCAGGCCTTCGGCGGCAACGGCGATCATGTCATCCTTCTCGGTCACCAGAGCGATGGCCTGACGGACTCTGACATCGTTGAAGGGGGCCTTGGTGGTGTTCATGACGATGTAGTACATCTTGACGCCCTTGACCTGCAGCAGTTCGATGTTCTTGTCGTCGCGAACGATGTTCAGCTCGACCTTATCGGGATTCAGGCAGATATCCACGTCGCCACTCTGCAGAGCGATCAGACGGGCGGAAGCTTCGGTCATGACCTTAAAGGTGAACTTCTCGGTGTAACCCTTCTGGCCATAGTAGTCATCGTTTCTCACGACGGTGCAGTGATCGCCGGAGACCCACTCAGTCAGGATATAGGGACCGCAACCGACCATCAGGCCCTTGACGGGATCGGCGGTAACAGCCTTCTCGCTGAGGATAGACAGGGTCTGATAGGAGATGTTATACATGAAGTCGGCGTTGGGGGCGCTCAGGGTAATCTTCACGGTGTGCTCATCCAGAGCCTCAACGGAAGCAACGCTGGCCACCTTGGCGGAAGCGCTGGACTGCTCCTTGGCGCGGTTGAAGGTGTAAACAACGTCGGAAGCCAGAACGGGATCACCGTTATGGAACTTGGCGTTCTCTTCCAGATAGAAGGTATAGGTCAGGCCGTCGGGGCTGATCTCCCAGCTCTTGGCCAGCTCGGGCTCCAGCTCGTTGGTGGTCTTGTTCTGGTGAACCAGACGCTCAAATACCATCATGAATACAGAGCCATAGATAATGTCGTTACTGCCCATAGTATCCATGACGGGCAGATCGCCGTACTGCGCAACAACGATTTCCTTCTGGAACTTGGTGTTGGCATCGATAGCAGTCACAGCGGGCATGGCGCTGGGATCGCCGGTGACTTCGGTGCCGGGATTGGGATCATCAGGCTTGTCAACGGGCTTCTCGCCGCAGCCGACGATGCCCAGGAGCATCACAAGCGTGAGGATGAGACAAACGATTCTCTTCATTTTCATTTCTCCTATCTTTTTATTTTTGCCGTACCGGATCAAACGCCGCCACAGGAGCACCTCCCCGGCACAGCAAACCCTTTGGCCGTCGACGAATTGCCCTCGCCGACTTTCTTGCCTTTGATTATACCCCCCCCCGAGGATTTTTGTCAACAAGTATATGTGGATTTTCCATAGATTTTGCGTTTTATTTTGAAAATCCACCGGCAAGGAACCCCTGACGCCCTGCGCGCTTGATTTTTATTGACTTCCGCTACTCTTTCACATAATATATAAATAACAGCCGCACTTATGCCGCTGGACAACGGAAACGAGGTTGATGTTATGACCGCAGGAACCAGACAGGAGCAGATCATCCAGTATATGATGGAGCAGGACGGTACAGCCAAGATCCAGGAGTTGGCCAAGAAGTTCCGTGTCAGTGCCGAAACCATCCGCCGCGATCTGGAGCTTTTGCAGGACCGTGGCACGATCCAGCGTATTTGCGGCGGCGCCATGCTGATGCCCGTACGCAACAGCGAGTTTGCCGAGCCCACCACGGCGATCTCCGGCCGACAGAACAAAATCGCTATCGGCCAGGCCGCCTCCGCCCTCATCGAAGACGGACAAAAGTTGTTCATTTCCTCCGGCTATACATGTCTTGAAGTGGCAAAAGCGCTGAAAAAGCACAAAAACTTAACAATTGTCACCAATTCATATCTCGTGGCACAGGCGCTGCTGGACACCAATTTCGAGATCATTGTCCTGGGCGGCAAACTGGAACGCAACGAGCTTTACACCTCCGGCCCGGAGGGGATCCAAACGCTGCAGGGCCTTGTGGCGGACTGGGCCATCATCGGTACCGGCGGCTTCTCCTTCAAGTTCGGTCTGTCTGACTATAACACGCTGGATGACAATGTTCGAACCTCTATGATGAACCACTGCAACCGCCTGATGCTGGTGGCCGAGAGCAATAAATTCGGCAAAAACGCGTTTAAGATCCGCTATCCCGCCAACTGCGGCATCGACACCATCGTTTCCGACATGGACATGCCCGAGGAATATATTTCCGGTCTGCGGGAGATGGGGATCGAGCTGATCCTGGCCAAACAATGAGCGGATAACCGCTATTGCAAAATCCACAAAAAGAAGATATTTCTTTTGTACTAAATAACAAACAGCCGTTCATCCTGTCGTTCACGGCAGGATGAACGGCTGTTTGTTTCCGCTTCTCCCTCCCGTTTTCTGTTCCCTCCGGTTGGATTTTGAATTTTGTGTGGAAATTCCACATTTAACTCTTGTGTTTTTCAAGCGGCTGTATTATACTGATTTCAAAGTATGCCAGCATGGGAGGATTTTTTGTGAAAACTCAAATTTATCTTGTTCGCCACTGCGAATCGGAAGGCAATGCATGCCGGAGAAATCACGCTCAATTTGATGGCTTTGTCACCAGAAAGGGTCTGGCCCAGGCCGAGGCGTTGACCAAGCGTTTTGAAAACATTCCCGTTACCGCCATTTACTCCAGCGACAGTTACAGAAGCCGTGTGACCGCCGCTCCCCTGGCCGAGCGCAAGGGCCTTAGCATCAAGTACCGCATGCTGCTGCGCGAATACACCATTGGCTGCTGGGAAGGTACCTCCATTGGCAATACCGCCCTGGCCTACCCGGATCTGTGGCACACCTGGATCACCGCCCCCTACGCCCACCGGATCCCCGGCGCTGACAACTTTGAGATCGTCGCCGAGCGCGGCGTGGAGATCATCCGCCGCATGGCCAACGAAAATCCCGGCGGTATCGTTGTAGCGGTCACCCATTCCTGCACCCTCTACTGCACTCTGACGAAGCTGCTGGGCCAGCCCATCAGCTATTACACCCAGATCAAGAGCGGTGACAACACCGCCGTGACGTTGGTGGAAGTAGATGAGGACGGCAAGATGGACGTCATTTTCATCAATGACGACAGCCACCTGCCCAAAGAGCTTCTCCGCTCTTGCTATACCGGCAGAAGCGCCGAAACCAACTTTGCATTTGACGTTATCACGGCGCCCGATCTGTGGACTATCGTCCCCCGCCTGATCGATGTGCCCCACGGCAAATCCACCGTCAAGCGCGACACCGCTTTCGGCGCCGATTACGGCGAACTGGTTACCTTCAATGTGGACGAAGAACTGCGCTTCAAAGGCTATATCGAGCAGCTGTTCGGCGAAGTGATCGAGTCGCTGCGTTATGACGGCGCACGTTATATCCTCGCCAAGCAGCAGGACGAAGAACATTTCAGTTATCTCTTTAACCGTTTCTGCTTCGAAGAATTTGCGCAGGACCCCTCTTATCTGGTGCTTCGGGTCACTGTGCCCGGCCTGGACGGCCCCGTCTATTGATGCGGTCGATTCAGAGGAACCGGTTTCCGTGGATCATTACAGTCCGCTGACAGGCGACAACTTAAAAAACACCGGAGGGGAGCGATCGCTCCCCTCTGATATTTTGATAGCGAACATCACGCGGCACTTCGTTTCGGATAGACAACAACGCGCCCTCCCAAGCGGGAGGGCGCGTTTAGACTGTTCAAAAAGGACGCAGCCTTTTTGCAGAGCACTGCGATGCACTCGCTGCGCTCGCACACTTGTGCTTTGAGAAGTGTTTTTTTCTCCCGTGCATGTCGGTAGAAAAAACGGACTTCATTTTTTTCGCCGCAGGGCGGCAAAACTCTACGAGGTTTTTAGGATAAGCCGAAGGCACCCTCCCGCTCGGGGAGGGTGCCATCTTTTCACTTATGTTTCTTTATAAGCCGGTTGCTCAGGCGTGCTTTTTCTTCAGCACCACGGCGGTGGCCAGCAGGCTCATGGTCATCAGACCGGTCAGCAGCACGAGCTGGGTGGCGTCGGCGGTCTCGGGGTTGACGCTCTTGCCGCAGGCGCAGGCGCTGTTGACAAAGCTGTGAGCCTCGGACTC